>DATKYG010000020.1:0-4150 GCA_035528655.1 Methyloceanibacter sp. | reverse complement strand
ACAATGAGGTAGCATGATCGGCGTCGTTATCGTCACTCACGGCAGGCTCGCACACGAGTTCCGCGCGGCGCTAGAGCATGTGGTCGGACCACAGGAGCAGATCGAGACCATTTCGATCGGCCCTGATGATGATCTCGATGTTCGGCGCGCGGACATGTTGTCGGCGCTCGACACAGTCGATTCCGGCGACGGTGTCGTTGTGCTCACGGACATGTTCGGCGGCTCGCCCTCGAACCTCGCCATCTCCGCCATGGAGCGGCCGAATGTCGAGGTGATCGCCGGCGTCAATCTGCCGATGCTGGTGAAGCTCGCATCGGTGCGCGGCGAGTGCGGCCTCGACGAGGCCATCGGCCAAGCGCAAGAAGCCGGTCGAAAATATATCAGCGTCGCAAGCCAAATTCTGGCACCGAACTAGCCGGTGACGAAGGCGCGCCACATCGCCGGCGAACGGGAAAAAGGCGTATTCTTCGCCGAGGTGACGATTCCCAACAAGAAGGGCCTGCATGCGCGCGCCTCGGCGCAGTTCGTGCGCCGCGCGGGCGAGTACAAAGCCAATGTGCGCGTGAGCCGCGAGGGCCACACGGTGGGCGGGACCTCGATCATGGGCCTGATGATGCTGGCCGCGGGCCAAGGCCATTCGGTCCTCATCGAGGTGAACGGCGAACAGGCCAAGGAGGCCATCGAGGCGCTCGTCGCCCTGGTCGAGGACGGCTTCGGCGAAGAGGACTAGCGCCGATGATCGCCGACGTCCTAATGGTCCTTGCGCCCTAGTGGCACGTCTTGACGTAGCCGCGGCCCGTTTCGTTGATGTAGAGCTGGGCGGTGGCCTTGTCGAACGGTCCTGCCGCGGCAACCCAATAGCCATTGGTCAGATTCGGGCACGTATTTGTGTTCATCACTACCCAGCCGGGACCGAGTTGGCTGGCGCGGCCTTGCGCCTCGCCACGCGACTTGAACGAGCCGCCAATGGCATACCAGTCGCCGCCGGAAGGGACCGGCGCCGGCGCTCCCCCGGCGACACAGAGCCCTTGCGAGAGGACGTAGCCGGGCGGACAAGACGGGGCGACCACAGCGGGCCCACCGGTCGGCGGCGGCTGGACCGCCCCCTGCAGCGTGAACAGCAATTCGTCGTGCCGGTACCCGATTACCCGGCAGTTTCCGTCGACCTTGGGCGCATTGCCCCGGAGGATGATCGAGCCGCCGTGGTTGTGGCCTGTGACGGGGTAGAGGACGGGCCCACAGGTCTTGTCGAAGCGGCGCGCCTGACCGCTGATCGCGCCGCCGGCCTGCTCGACGCCCTCGAACAGCAGGGTGCCACTGGTCACCCCGACGCCGATGAGGCCCCGGCGCGGCCGCGTATATGAAATGGACATGCCGCCGCCGTCGCAGACCTGCATTTCCATGAGCGAGCCGTTATGGTCATACGCGTCGGTGGCGCAGTTGCTGGCCTCTACCGGCGACGCGGCGAGCCCCAAGGCCAATGATGCTGCAACGAGAAGCAGGACACGCGTCATTCAAACCCCCAAGCTGAGCTCACATAGCCGCTCACCTTAGGATGTTTTGATGCAGCCGGGCCAAAAATCCTCAGGAAGGACGAACCTTGTCAGGGCCGTTTCTTCCCGGTCACCATGGCGCGTACCAGGTTCTCGTGATGGGCGAAGCTGGCGAAGATCACCGCGGCGATGTGCACCAAGATCAGCGCCAGCGTGATATTGGCGATGACCTCGTGCCATTCTTCCATCGCCTCGCCCGTCGCTTCGGTGAACATGCCCGCGAGCGGCCCGGCCTGTTGGTCGCCGCCATAGACGACGAGACCGGTGACCACGGTGGCGCCCACGAAGATCAGCAAGAGGATCACCATATAGCCGCCGCCTGGGCTGTGGCCGAGATAGCGGGTGCCACGAAAGCGCAGAAGATCGCGCACGTAATTGAAGGCAGCGCTTGGCGCATAGACGAAGTCGGAGAAGCGGGCATGGCGCGACCCGATAAAGCCCCAGACGATGCGCGCCACGACGAGGATACCGACCACATAGCCGGCCCAGACATGCACGGTCAGCAGATCATCCTCGGTCAGATAGGCGACGGCAAAGCCGACAACCAGGGTCCAATGAAAGACCCGGACGAAGGGATCCCAGACGGAGACTTCGGAAGCGGGCGGTGTTTGTTGTGGATTGAGCATAGGATGTTCCCTACTCGGGCCTGCGCCACGCGCCTTGAGCAAAATCAAGGCCCTCCGGCGCCGTCGCGATCACTCAAGGCCCCAAACGATTGGCGCACTCGGGACGCCAGAGGTATCGTCAGTCTTGCACCGTTCACCAGACAATTGCAGCAACGACGCGGTGTTCACCGCCCGCGGCCTGTCGAAGGTCTATGTCGTGGGCGAGATGGAAGTCCGGGCGCTGCACGATGTGGATCTGGATATTTACCCGAGGGAGTTCGTCGTGCTGCTCGGCCCGTCTGGCTCGGGCAAATCGACCCTGCTCAATATTCTTGGCGGTCTCGATTCGCCGACCACGGGAGAGGCGCGGTGGCGCGATCATGATCTTGTCAACGCGGATGAAGCGGCACTAACCCATTAC
The DNA here is from genome assembly GCA_035528655.1 of Methyloceanibacter sp. Taxonomy (GTDB): domain Bacteria; phylum Pseudomonadota; class Alphaproteobacteria; order Rhizobiales; family Methyloligellaceae; genus Methyloceanibacter. The sequence goes on along the minus strand of DATKYG010000020.1, from coordinate 1,571 downwards.
CGGCGCGAACATGTCGGCTTCGTATTTCAGTTCTTCAATCTCATCCCAAGCCTGACCGCGCTGGAGAACGTGCAGCTGGTCGCAGAGATCGCCGAGAAGCCACTCGACCCCCGCGTGGCGCTCGATCTCGTCGGCCTGTCCGACCGTCTCGATCATTTTCCCTCGCAACTGTCGGGCGGCGAGCAGCAGCGCGTCGCCGTGGCCCGCGCCATCGTCAAAGCACCCGACGTGCTTCTGTGCGACGAGCCCACCGGTGCCCTCGATTACGAAACCGGCAAGCTCGTGCTGGCGGCCATCGCCCGTGCCAATGCCGAGCTCGGCACGACCACGGTGGTCATCACCCATAACAGCGCCATCGCCGGCATGGCCGATCGAGTGCTGCACCTGGCAGGTGGCAGCATCGCGCGCATCAAGCGCAATGCCCACCGCTTGACGACGCAGGAGGTGCGCTGGTGAGACTACTCGACCGCAAGCTTGCCCGCGAGATCATCGCCATGCGGGCGCAGGTGCTGACCATCGCGCTCGTCGTCGCTGCCGGCGTCGCCGTGTTTGTGGCGGCGATCTCCACCTATCATTCGCTGCGCACGGCGCAGAGCCAGTTCTATGACAGCAGCCGTTTTCCCGACATCTTCGTCACTGTGAAGCGCGCGCCGCTGTCGATCGTGCCTCGGCTTGGAGCCATCCCCGGCGTGGCGGCGATTGAGCCGCGGATCGTGGAGGACGTGATCGTCGACTGGCCGGGGTCGCGGCTGCCGGTCTCGGCGCGCATGATTTCGCTGCCGGAGAGCGGCGAGGGCTTGCCGCGCCTGCATTTCCGCCGCGGCGCGCCGCCCTCGTCCGGGGCGACGCGTGAAATCGCGATCGGCGAGGCTTTCGCCGAGGCGAATAACGTACCCTTGGGCAGCGAACTTCGGGCAATTCTCAATGGACGCCTCGAGACATTTCGCGTCACGGGTATCGCGCTCTCGCCCGAATACGTGCATGCAGTGCGACCGGGCGTGTCCATTCCCGACGACAGGTTCTTCGTCGTGGCCTGGATTGACCGCGACGCTGCCGAGGCGGCGTTCGACATGGAAGGCGCGTTCAATGATGCGGTCGTGCGCCTAGCGCCAGGCGCGGACCCCGACCAGGTGATTGAAGCGCTCGACCGCTTGCTCGAGCCCTACGGCTCGGTCGGCGCCATCGCGCGTCGGGACCAGACCTCGCACCGGTTCCTCGACGATGAGCTCAACCAGCAGAAGGTCATGTCGGTGACGGTGCCGTTCATCTTTTTCGGCGTCGCCGCCTTCCTGCTCAACATCGCTCTCAATCGCTTGGTCATGGCGCAGCGCGAGCAGATCGCAACGCTCAAAGCGCTCGGCTTTCCGAGCCTTCCCCTAGGGTTGCACTATCTCAAGCTCGTGGCGGCGATTGTTTCCCTAGGCTCTATCCTCGGAGTGGCGGGCGGATATCTGTTCGGCCACGCGATGATCGCCAGCTATCACGCCTTCTTCCGCTTTCCGACTCTCGATTTCATCCTCACAGGCTGGTCGATTGTGGTGGGCGTGGCCATCAGCCTGGCCGCGGCATCG
>DATKYG010000019.1:0-2070 GCA_035528655.1 Methyloceanibacter sp. | reverse complement strand
GGCCTCCGCGTCCCAATGCATCAGCCAATCGAGCCCCTCGTCGAGCCGTGCGACATTCAGCGCTTCCGGTGCGGCGAAATCCGGGGCACCGCAGGAGCGCCAGAAGGCTTCCATGGTCCCGCCAGGGTCGCGGGCGAGCCCACGCTTGAGCGCGGCGGCACGGGACTCCGGCACATGAGGGCAGAAGCGGTCGAAACCCTGGATGGAGACCAAGCCGCCAAAACGGCCTTCCGCCTCTTTCAGGAGCCACATCAGGCCCAAGGAATGGCCGATGGCGATGGCGTCCTCCGGCCAATCGGTGCTGCCTGCGGACCCATCTGCGACAAAGCCGAGATCGACCAGCGTGACCGTCGCATTGGGCAAGCGGGCGACGAGGCCCCTCCAGATGCCGGCGTGAAAGCCCCAGCCATGGACGAAAACGAAATGCATCAGGCGGAGGCCGCCTTGGGAGAGGCGCCCTTGGCGGACGCGCCCTTTGCGGCGGCGCCTTTGGCCGCTCTCGACAGCGCGCCCTGCCCCAGCACCGCGCACAAGCCATCGATATCCGCTTCCGTGTGGGCCGCGGTGAAGGCGAGCCGGACTCGGGCGGAGCCATGCGGCACCGTGGGAGGCCTGATGGCCGTCGCCCAGAACCCGGCCTCGCGGAGCCTTGCACTGAGTCGTACCGCCGCCTCCGCGGTCCCGGCGATCAACGGTACGATCTGGGTAGACGACGCCCCCGTGTCGATGCCGAGCGCGTGGACCTCTTCGCGAAAGTGCGCGGCAAGCCTTGCGACGCGAGCACGGGCGTCAACCAGGCCCGGGAGCAGGTCGAGCGCCGCGTCGATGGCGCCGAGGACCGGCGGCGGCAACGCCGTTGAATAGATGAACCCGCTACAGCGATTGACGAGATAGTCCCGCATCGCCTCCGAGCAAGCGACATAGGCGCCGAAGCTGCCGAGCGCCTTGGAGAAGGTGCCGATGACGATGTCGGCTTCGTCGGAGCGCCCGCGCCCCCCCTCGCCCAAGATGCCGGTGGCGTGCGCGTCGTCCACGATCAGCATCGCGTCATGGGCGCGTGCGAGCCGGGCGATTTCAGCCAGCGGTGCGGTGTCGCCATCCATGGAGAACACACTCTCAGTAAGGATGAACTTCGGGCGGCTATCGCCCTGGTAGGACGTCAGAAGCTCGGCGAGATGCGCGGCATCGCCGTGGTGGTATCTCAATTGGCGCACGTCCGCTGCTTTGCAGCCAAAATGCATGCTGGCGTGATTCAGACGATCGGCAAAAACGAGCGGCTCGGCGCCGAGCACGGCCCTGTCGAACAGGGCCTGAAGAACGGACGCGTTCGCTTGGAAGCCAGAGGCCATCACCAGGGAAGCGGGCTTGCTCTTCAACCGGGCGACCTTCGTCTCGATAGGGGCAAAGAGATCGAGATTCCCGGTGACAAGGCGCGAGGCGCCGGAGCCTGAGCCATACGCGGTTGCCCACTCCCGCGCGCGGCCGATCAGCGCCTCATGGAAGCGCAAGGCCAGGTAGTCGTTACTGGCGAGATTGACGTAGGTCCGGCCACCGGCCTCAAGGGTGCGGGCATCGCCCGCGGCCACGGCGGTCAACTCCCGCCGCAGGCCATCCTGCCCGAGGCGATCGAGAAAGGCCTGGTACCGGCTTTCGCTTCCAACCATGATCCTGTATTAGCGAAGGGCCTGTTCCCCAGCAATCAATGGCTTGGAGCCCGTGTCAGAAACCTTGGAAAGCCTGAATCCTATCAAGGGCGAAGCCGCCCGCGCGGAGAGCCGGCGTGAGCCCAATGGCCATGCCGAGACCCACCGGGCCGAGACCCGCCACGATTGGCAGACCATCGAGATCGTGTGCCTGCTCCGGGCGCCCCTGCTCGACCTCCTCGACGAGGCGCGTAGCGTCCACCAGCGCTACCACGCGGATGGCCAAGTGCAGCTCGCCAGCCTGCTTTCCATCAAGACCGGCGCCTGCCCCGAGGACTGCAAGTACTGCCCGCAATCGGCGCATTACACCAAGGAGACGGGGCTCGAGCGTGAAGCGCTGCTCGACGTCGACGACGTGCTGGCCAAG
>DATKYG010000018.1:0-3608 GCA_035528655.1 Methyloceanibacter sp. | reverse complement strand
TCAAAGGCAATGTCTGGCCGTTCTATTACGGCATCCAGCCGACCGGCCGTTATCCGGACGAACCCTTCGTGCGGGAGCTCTATTACGACGGCGCCAACCCGATCCATCTGCACCGCGTGCCCGTGCCGCATGTGAGGCCGGACGTGCATGTGAACTTGCCCCCCGTGGTGAACACGCCCCCGGTCCGCTCGCCCAACACGCCCGTGCCGATCACATCGCCGGGCGGACCTGTCATCACGCACGGCCCCTAGGGGCTTTCCGGCTTGCCCTTGCACGGCGCCGCATCAGAACCCAGATAAAGGGCCCCTTCCGACCGCCGCCAGGCAAGCGGTGCGCGTGGTTTGACCTGCCTCATTCCTGGAGGTTTTTGCCGGACGTTAAGGTCGATCAGGCAAAGCGGGCGGACGACCACAAGCGAGGCGCGATGCGTGATCCCAAGACCCTGATGTTTGCTGAGGCCTGCGCGATGTTGAAGCAGGCCGAGCAGCTTCACCGCCAGTTTTTCGAGCCGTCACGCGAAAGCGCGCGCAACGTCCGCTGGGAACCGCCGGTCGATGTCTTCGAGACCGATCGCGAGCTGACGATCATCGCGGCGCTGCCGGGCGTGGCCCCCGAGGCGGTCCGCGCCGAGATCGAGGATCAGACCTTGATCATTTCCGGCACGCGGCCCCTGCCGACCACGGGACGGCGCGCTCAAATCGTGCGCCTCGAAATCCCCTACGGACGGTTCGAGCGGCGCATCACCCTCACCAACCGGCTCCGGCTTGCGGCGCGTGAGCTCCAAAATGGTTGCCTCGTGTTGACCTTTACGAAGACCAGCTAACCTTAAGACCAAAGTCCAGACCATGAACGACCGAGAACAAAGTCTGAAGATGGAAGCGGAGACGCCGGCCCCGCCGGCGCCTGAGCCGTCTGGCGGACCCGTTTCCCATCCCGAACTTCCCGAGGGGGCGCTCATCCTGCTCCCCACACGGAACGCCGTGCTGTTTCCGGGCATCGTGGCGCCGCTCACGCTCGGCCGCGCCCAGAGCATCGCCGGCGCCCAGGCCGCGGCCCAGAACGACAAGCCGATCGGCGTCCTGTTGCAGAGCGATCCCGCCGCCGACAGCCCCGGCGCGGCCGAGCTCCATCGCGTCGGCACTGTCGCCGAGATCATGCGCTATGTGACCGCGCCGGACGGCAGCCATCATGTGGTCATCCGCGGCACGCGGCGCTTCAAGGTGCTTGAGCTCCTGGAGGGCTATCCCTTCCTCGCCGCGCGCGTCGAGGAGATCGGCGAGACCGAGGTGAGCTCGACAGAACTGTCCGCCCGCATGCATCAGCTGCGCGAGCGTGCCCGCGAGGCGATCGCGCTTCTGCCCAACGTGCCCGAGGAGATCGCGGGCGCCGTCGAGCAGTTGCAGTCGCCGTCGGCGCTGGCCGACTTCATCGCCAATGTCATCGACATCACCCCACCCGAGAAGCAGAAGCTGCTTGAGACCCTGGATGTCTCGGAGCGGATCGACAGGCTGTTGCGCGAGCTCGCCCAGCAGATCGAGGTGTTGCGCCTGTCGAAGCAGATCGGCGAGCAGACGCAAGAATCGCTGTCCGGACGCCAGCGCGAGCACATCCTGCGCGAGCAGCTGCGCCAGATCCAGAAGGAGCTCGGCGAGGGCGAGGACGGCCAGGCGGAGATCGCGGAGCTTGGCGAGACGATCGACCAGGCCGGCATGTCCGAGGAGGCCGAGAAGCAGGCGCGGAAGGAGCTGAAGCGGCTCGAGCGCATGCCCGAGGCCACGGCCGAGCACGGCATGATCCGCTCTTATCTCGACTGGCTGATCGAGCTGCCCTGGTCGAAGCTCTCCGACGAGCGCATCGACATCGCCGAGGCGCGCCGCATCCTCGATGAGGACCATTACGGCCTACCCAAGGTGAAGCAGCGCATCCTCGAATATCTCGCCGTGCGCAAGCTGAACCCGGACGGCAAGAGCCCGATCCTGTGCTTCGTCGGCCCGCCCGGCGTGGGCAAGACCTCACTCGGCCAATCCATCGCCCGCGCCATGGGCCGGAAATTCGGCCGCATCAGCCTCGGCGGCGTGCATGACGAAGCGGAGATCCGCGGGCATCGGCGCACCTATATCGGCGCATTGCCGGGCAATATTGTGCAGGCTTTGCGCAAGGCCGAAACGCGCAATCCGGTGTTCATGCTCGACGAAATGGACAAGCTGGGCCAGAGCTTTCAGGGCGATCCGTCCGCGGCGCTGCTGGAGGTGCTGGACCCTGCGCAGAACTCCACCTTCCGCGACAACTACCTCGCTATCCCCTTCGACCTGTCGAAGGTGATGTTCATCGGCACCGCCAACGTGCTCGATCAGGTTCCGGGGCCGTTGCGCGACCGCATGGAAGTCATTGAAATTCCTGGCTACACCGAGGAGGAGAAGGTCGAGATCGCCAAGCGCTATCTGGTGAAGCGCCAGCTTGAGGATACCGGGCTTACCCCCGCGCGATGCGACATCACCGAGGACGCCATCCGCGCCGTCATCGGCGACTACACGCGCGAGGCGGGCGTTCGCAATCTCGAGCGCGAGATTGGCGCGATTCTCCACCACGTCGCCATGCGCATCGCCGAAGGCAAGACCGAACACATGCGGATCGAGCCGAAGGACCTGCACGGCATCCTGGGTGCGGCCAAGTTCGAGAACGAAGTCGCCATGCGCACGGCCGTGCCGGGCGTGGCCACCGGGCTTGCCTGGACGCCGGCCGGCGGCGACATCCTGTTCATCGAGTGCGCGCGGGTGCCCGGCAAAGGTGGGCTGATCCTCACCGGCCAGCTTGGCGACGTGATGAAGGAAAGCGCGCAGGCCGCGTTGTCGCTGGTGAAGGCGCGCGCGGATACGCTTGGCATCGATCAGAGCCTGTTCGAGAACTCGGACATCCATTTGCATGTGCCGGCTGGCGCCATCCCCAAGGACGGACCCAGCGCGGGCGTGGCCATGTTCATCGCGCTCACCTCGCTGCTCACCGGCCGCACGGTCAGAAGCGACACGGCCATGACCGGCGAGATTTCCTTGCGCGGGCTGGTGCTGCCCATCGGCGGCGTCAAGAACAAGGTCCTGGCGGCAGTTCGCGCGGGGATTACCACGGTGATGCTGCCTGCGCGCAACCTCAAGGATTTCGAGGATGTGCCGGAATCCGCGCGCAATTCCGTGCGCTTCGTGTGGATGGCCACGGTCGACGACGCCATCAAAGCGGCGCTGGAGCCCGTCGGCGCGTCAGACGTGCCGGACCTCCCCGACCACCGCCGCGCCGCGAGCGGCTGACCGTCCATGCCGCCCGACCAAGCCAAGCCGCACCACCCCCGTATTGGCCTTGCGCTTGGCAGCGGCGCCGCGCGCGGCTGGGCCCATATCGGCATCATCGAGGGTCTGCTCGACGCCGGGATCGAACCCACAGTCGTCTGCGGCTCGTCGATGGGCGCGCTGGTGGGCGCCGCCTATGTCGCCGATCGCCTGACAGCGTTGCACGACTGGGCCGAGACCGTGAGCTGGCGGGGGATCGTCGGCCTGCTGGATGTCCGGCTCTCCGGCGGCGGTCTCATCGACGGCAAGCAGATCGCCGCCTTCCTGCGC
>DATKYG010000017.1:0-133942 GCA_035528655.1 Methyloceanibacter sp. | reverse complement strand
TACGAGCGAGTCCGTGTAGAGGTTGTCACCCGGCCGGATCGAGCCGTCGAGGTCGGGTGAGGGGTTGCCGACGACGAAGTAGATGCGCTTCGTCTTGAGGTCGACAGCCGGATTCTGCCACACGCCGCCGCCGAGGGTCTTATACGGGTCGCCCAGTTTTTTGAGCGCCGCTTTCTCGGCCTCGATGTCACGGAGCATATCCTTGCCCGTGGCATCGTGGGTTGCCCACACACCGGTAGAGTCCTCAGGTACCGTATGGAAGTTCCAGATGAGCTTGCCTGTCTCGGCGTCATAGGCGCGCACGAAACCGCGGATGCCGTACTCGCCACCGTTGGTGCCGATCAGGATCTTGCCGTCCACCGCAGTGGGCGCCATGGTCTCGCTATAGCCCAGCTCGGGATCGGCGATGTCCGTCTGCCAGACAAGGCTGCCGGTCTTGGCGTCGAGGGCCACGAGCTTGGAATCCAGCGTGCCCATATAGACCTTGTCTTTATAGATGGCGACGCCACGATTGTTGGGACCGCAGCAATAGGTCGTGACCGGTCCCATCTTGTGCTTGTAGTGCCAGAACTCTTCGCCGGTTTTGGCGTCGATGGCATAGACGTGATTGAACGACGTGGTGACGTACATGACGCCATCGACGACGATCGGTGTCGTCTCCAACGACTCCTTCACCTCGGTCTGGAAGATCCACGCGGGGCGAAGATTGCCGACATTGGATTTGTTGACCTGTTTGCCCGGATAGAAGCGGGTCTGGTCGTAATTGCCGTTGGTATGAAGAAAGTTGTTTTCGTCACCGGCGGCAGCGCTGAGCTGCTCCTGCGACACAGACGGAACCGGCGCGTCCTTGACTTTGCTGGTTGCGGCAGTTTCCGTTTCAGCGCCAGCCCAAGCCAGATTGGCTCCGGCAAGGCTCATTACTAGCGCGCCAACGACTGTGGCGGCTGTTTTACAGCTCCCCATGTGTTCCTCCTTGGGTGCTCCCGATTCAACCGATTTGTACCGGCTGCTCCAGACGGGTTCGCATCACCAAGATTGCGCGCCGACTTGCCATTTGTCAATAAAACCACTGATTGCACGCGGTATCAAAAAAGTGCCGGAACGCAATCACCTTGCCAAATAAACCCGCATGACGTGCTACTTCCCGCGCTGTTAGACAGATACATTGGTCCAAATGAAAAATCGTACCGGATATGTTTGGGCGGGAGGGCAGCTTTGGGCCTGTCTCGGCGTTGTGTGCTTGGTGGCCGGAATGATCTGGGCTGTTCCAGTCAGTGCCGAGACGGCAGCGTCAGCCAATGCAGGCGCTACACGCGCCCAACGCACCCAGATTCCGATCGGCTATCTCAAACAGGAAGTGAAGCGGCTCATTCCGCTGTCGCGCCTCAATGTCGAGCCGGAAGATCTGGGGATCGCCGGTGCCGAGATCGCGCTCAAGGACAACAACACCACGGGCACGTTCACCAATCAGGCCTTCACGCTCGATGTCGAGGACGTGCCGATGGGTGGTGATGCCGTCGCGGCTTTGCAAAAACTCGTCGAGAGTGGGCACCGGTTCATCTTGGTGGACGCCCCTGCCGAGACGCTGTTGCGGCTGTCGGACTCCGTCAAAGGGCAGGACGTGCTGCTGTTCAACGTGCGCGCGCCGGAAGTGAGCCTGCGCCAAGAGGACTGCCGCGACAACGTGCTACATACGGCGCCGGACCTCGCCATGTTGGCGGACGCGCTGGCGCAATATCTCGTGTGGAAGCGGTGGCAGCGCTGGTTCGTGGTGAGCGGCGTTTCGCCCGAGGATCGCGCCTATCTCGACGCGCTGCGTCGGTCGGCTAAGCGCTTCGGCGCGACCATCGTGGCGGAGCGCGACTATGAAGAAACGCCGGAAGCGCGCCGCTCCGACAGCGGCCAGGAACTGATCCAGTTGCAGATGCCGGTCTTCACCCAAGGCGTGCCATCCTATGACGTGCTGGTGGTCGCCGACCGCAAGGAGGTATTCGGCCCTTATCTTCCCTATCGCACCTGGGACCCGCGACCCGTGGCCGGCACGGCCGGTCTCAAGGCCATGAGTTGGCACCCGGCGCATGAGCAATGGGGGGCGACGCAGATGCAGAACCGGTTCCAGCGTTTCGCCAAGCGATTCATGTTGCCGGTGGATTTTCAGGCCTGGGTGGCGGTGCGCGCCATCGGCGAGGCGGCGTCGCGCACGGGCTCGGGCGACTTCGCGCCGATCAATGCTTATCTGCGCGGCGACAAGTTCGATCTCGGGGCATTCAAGGGGCAGAAGATCACCTTCCGCAGATGGGACGGCCAGCTCCGGCAGCCGATCATTATCGCCGGGCCGGAGCTTCCCGTCTCCACGTCACCGCAAGCGGGCTTCCTGCACGAGCACGCGGAAGTCGACACGCTCGGTATCGATGAGCCGGAGAGCAAGTGCAAATTCTAGCCATGTGCCCGCAGGCACGAGGCAGCCGCGAAACAATAAGAATGGGGAGGACGACATGAGCGTATCGAGGCTTGCCGCTGTCATCGCGGCCACGGCGATCGGCTGGGCTCCGGCCGGCGCGGCGCAGGCGTACAACGTCTACATCTCCAACGAGAAGGGCAACTCGCTCACCGTCATCGACAGCGACACGCTGCAGGTGCAGACGACCATTCCCGTGGGCCAGCGGCCGCGCGGCATCATGCTGAGCAAAGACGATACGAAGGTGCTCATCTGCGCCAGCGATTCCGACACCGTCCAGGTGCTCGATGTCGCCTCGCGTAAGATCGTGGCCGATCTCCCATCGGGGCCAGATCCCGAACAGCTCAACATCCATCCTTCGGGCAGCCCGGTCTATGTCGCCAATGAGGACGACAGCCTGCTGACGGTGATCGATCTCGACAGCAAGGCCGTGCTCGCGGAGGTGCCGGTCGGCGTCGAACCGGAAGGCGTCGGCATGAGCCCCGACGGCAAGGTCGTGGTGGTGACCTCCGAAACGACCAACATGGCCCATTTCATCGATACCGAGACCAACAAGATCTTCGACAATGTGCTGGTGGGACAGCGGCCGCGCTTTGCCGAATTCACCGCCGATGGCGCGCAGCTCTGGGTGACCTCGGAAGTGGCCGGCACCGCCACAGTGATCGATGCCAAGACGCGCGAGATTGTCAAGGTCATCGAGTTTGCGGTGCCCGGCGTGCAGCCGGAATATATTCAGCCCGTGGGGGTGCGCATCGCGGCGGACGGGAGCAGGGCCTTCGTTGCGTTGGGGCCCGCGAACCGCGTGGCCGTCATCGACGCTAAGACATTCGAGGTGGAAGATTATCTGCTGGTGGGCAAGCGCGTGTGGCAGTTGGCGTTCACGCCCGACCAGAAGCTGTTATTCGCGACCAATGGCAACAGCAACGATGTCTCGGTGATCGACGTGCCCAGCCTCAAGGTCATCAAGTCGATCCCCACTGGGACCGCGCCTTGGGGCGTGACGATCTCGAAGAACTGAATTCAGGCGCGAACGGGCTCGCTCAGTCAAACGGGTTTGCTTGATCCTGGCCCGCCTTTAGGCGGACGCGACCCATTCACCGGCGACATAGCCGAAGGCAACCGCATCGGGGTTCCGCCTGGCGGCGATCAGGAGCTTGTCCTTGGCGTCGACGACGACGCCACGGCGCGTAACGCCCGTGCTCGCGTCCTTGTCCCTATAGCCGCTCAGAAGGATCACCTTCCTGCCGCGCAGAGCAATCTTGGGGAGTGCCATAAAACGCCTCCTTGGTTCGTCACCCGAGAAATCTGCTCCGCGCGTCCTAGCGTCAGAGTCTCGATCTCGTCGTGACCGTCTTTCAACTCGGCTACCCCCACGTCAGCCATGTTTGAAACTATAGAGGTTGAATTTGACGATCGTAAGACCGGAGTCTCAAAAGCCTATAAAAATCGCGACGTTGCGCGCTGCAGCATCAGCGCCCGGCGTGCTGCGCGAGTTCCGCGAGACCCTGCTGCGTTGCAACAGGCGGGAGCCAATCGAGATGCGTCAGCGCCGACGGATCGGCGACGAGCGAACCGAATAAAGCTTCTAAGTTTCCGCCAACTCCGCCCGCGCGTAGAGCTGCTTTCAGTATTGGCCGCGGGACGTAGAACAGACCGGCGCGGCGGCCCAGACCATGCCGCAATGCAGCAACGATCTCGCCGACGGTGAGGGGTTCGGGGTCGGCGACGATGAAAGGCCGCCGCAATGGCGCTTGCGTGGTGAGCATACTGTCCACTGCCGCGGCGAGATTATCGAGCGCCAGGAGCGAGTGTCGGGCGCTCAGGGCGGCCAAGGGCAGGGGGTAGGGCGAGCGGGCGAGCTTGAGAAGCCGGGCGACATTGCCCTGAGCGCCCGGTCCGTAGACGAGGGCCAAGCGCAGCGCCGCCCAATCCAATCCGGTCTCCGCGAGACCCTGCTCGGCCGCGAGCTTCGACCGGCCATAGGCGTCCGTGGGGCGGGGTTCGCCCTCCTCGGTGAGCACGCCCTCCGCCGTTGGGCCCGCTTGCGCCCGGATTGAGGACAGGAAGATGAAGCGTTTGACACGCGCCCGCTCGGCGGCCTTGGCGAAGGCGATCGTCGCCTCCGTATTCAGCAGGCGGTAGTCGTCCTCCGGCAGGCCCGACATGGGGCTGGCGATGCCGGCGGTGTGGATGACCGCGTCGACCTCGGCGAGGGCCTCCGACATATTATAAGGGCGGGACAGATCGCCGATAAGAACGCTGGCGCAGCCTTCGGGGAGGATGGTGGGACGCCGCAGCAGGACGCGCAGGCGGTAGCCGCGCGCCGACAGTGCCTTGAGCAGGTGCTGTCCGATAAAGCCCGTCGCGCCGGTCAGCGCCACGAGCGGTTTACGTTCCGGGTCCTGTCGTGTTGCTCCCGCCATGCTGCTCTGAACGGCCGGGCCCGGGGCAATCCCCGAGCCCGATCAGTCACCCGCATGAGTTCACAACCACATTTGGGCCAGAGCAAGCCCTCCCGCATGGGACGGCTTGCCGCTGGCCGGGCGCGCCCTAGTAGCAGGGCGGATAGGGGTAATAGCCGCACTGGGGTGCGTAATACGGGTAGGGCGTTGCCGCCGCGGCCCCGATGGCACCCACTGCGACGCCGGCGCCGAAGGCCGCGCCCGGACGGGCATACCCGGCACCGTGCCAGGCCGGTCTGCCGCCGACGACGTTCACATGGCCGCCGTGCGGGCCGTTGATATGGGCGGCCAAGCGGTCGATGAACAGCGCCGCGGCGCCTGAGGCGCCTTTGAGGTCGCCTTCGAGCACTGAGACATCGAAGGTCAGCGTGTCGCCGTCGAGCTTGGGCGATTTGAGGACCACGACCGCGTCCTTGACCGAGCCGCCGTCTTCGCCAAGCACCGAGATGGTGGCGTTGGGCGGGCTCTTGGCGAAGCTCTCGACGCCCTCATCCCATTCGCGGATGAAATGGGAAGTGAGCACATGGCCGGCGGCATGCACGGGGCGGTCGGCGAAGACGATGGAGTTGGGGGACACAGCCGGAGTCGCGAATTCCTGCCTGCTTATTCTGTTGGTAACTAGCCCGCTCCGTTGCGTGGCCGTGATATCTCTGCCCCATGCCAAAGAGTGGGCGAACAGCGATGGATGGGCTGATGTCACGCGTCCTCATCGCGGCGGTCGTGGTCATGACCATGGCCGCCGCGCTCGCCGTCAATGCCATGCTGGTCGACCTTAAGACGCGGCCAGCCATGGCGCGCGATGGCGGCACCCTGATGGAGACCGCGGTCGTCACCGCCAACGTCAAGGTCGAGGGCGAGGAAGACGGTAAGGGGCCGCCGATCGTTCTGATCCACGGCTTCGGCGCGGCGCTCGATTGGTGGGATGCGATTGCGCCTCAATTGTCGGCCGATCACCGGGTCATACGGCTCGACCTCATCGGCCATGGCGGCACCGAAGCGCCGGGCTCCGGGTATGAAATCGAACGCCAGGCGGCGCTGGTCAAGGCGGTGCTCGACAAGCTGGGCGTCGCGCGCACGGTCGTCATTGGCCATTCCATGGGCGGGGAGGTGGTGACAGCGTTCGCCGCGGCCAACCCGGGCCAAGTCGAGCGCGTGGTGCTCATCGACACACCGCCCAAGCCGGAGACCGCCTTCGAACTCAAGACGCGGCTCGGGCTCATGAAGATGATCGGTCAGGGCCTGTGGCGATTACGCACTGACGGCATCCTGCGCCAAGCCCTCACTCAAGGCTTCGCCCCGGGCTTTCCGGTGCCGGAAGCCTTCGTCGCCGATTTGTGGCAGCTGACCTACACCGCGTTCCGCCAAGCCCATGACGACAGCATCGCCTATGTCACCGAGCAGGGCACGCCCGCGCGGCTGGCGGGGATCGCGCCCGTGCCGCCGCTCCTTGTCATCTTCGGCGCGGAAGACGCGCTGATCTCGCCGGCTAGTGCGAAACTCTATGACAGCGTACCGGGCGCGAAGATTGTCATGATCGACGGCGCCGGGCATTCTTCCATGGTGGAGAAACCGGAGCAGACCTTGGCGGCGATCCAGGACTTTCTAGATTGAGCAAAGCTTATGACCGGCGGGAGACTTCCATGATTGTCGCGTTTTGCCGTAGGGCCCTTGTGGCCGCGCTGCTCGGTCTGTGTGGCGCCGCGCTGGCGCAGGCGCAAAGCGCCGATCCGTTACTGTCCTGGAACGAGAGTCCGGTGAAGGCGACCATCATCGATTTCGTCGAGCGGGTGACGACGGAAGGCAGCGCCGATTATGTGGCGCCGCAGGACCGCATCGCCACCTTCGACAATGACGGCACGCTATGGGTGGAGAAGCCGCTCTATACCCAGTTCGTGTTCGTCATCGACCGGGTTAAGGCCATGTCGAACCAGCACCCCGACTGGAAGACCAAGGAGCCGTTCAAGTCGTTGCTCGACGGCAATACTGCGAAGCTCCTGACCTATGGCGAGAAGGGCGCGGTGGAGCTCGTCGCCGCGACTCATAGCGGCATGACCACCGTCGAGTTCAACGACATCATTTCCGATTGGCTTAAGACCGCGAGGCATCCGCGCTTCAAGCGTCCCTACACCGACCTCACCTATAAGCCGATGATCGAGCTGCTCGACTATCTCCGCGCCAACGGCTTTCTGACCTTCATCGTGTCGGGCGGCGGCGTCGAGTTCATGCGCGCCTATACCGAACAGTGCTACGGCATTCCGCCGTGGCAGGTGGTCGGCTCTTCCGGCAAAACCCAGTTCCGCATGTGGGACGCGAGCCCGACGCTGGTGAAGCTCCCCGACCTTCTGTTCTTCGACGACGGGCCGGGCAAGGCGGAGGGCATCAACCACTATGTCGGGCGGCAGCCGATTTTCGCTTTCGGCAACTCCATCGGCGACAAAGAGATGTTGGAATGGACCGCCAACTGCGAAGGCTTGTGCTTCATGGGGCTGGTCCATCACACGGACGCGGTGCGTGAATATGCCTATGGCCCGGACTCTGACGTGGGCAAGTTCCCCGTCGCACTGCTCGAACATGCCGAGGCGAACGGCTGGTCCGTGGTCGACATGAAGACTGACTGGAAGGCGATCTTCCGCTGGGACAAGCCGAGCCCATGAGCCGATCCAATGAGTCGATCCATGAGTCCTGCCGTGAGCCCGAGCCCTTGGAGAGGAAAATGCTGAAACTGATGATGCTGGTGTCGGGCTTGGTGGAGGTCGTGTTCGGCGTTTCCGCGCTGATCGCGCCCGCGATGGTGCTGGAGGCCGTTGCCGCCGGAGCCGGGGACGTGCCCACCGTGGCGCTCATCAGGCTGCTCGGCGCGGCGACGCTCGGGCTCGGCGTCGGCGCGCTCTTCGCCCGCAATCATCTCGACACCGCGGGCGGCCTCGCCGCCGCCTACGGGCTCGGACTCTACAATGTCATCGGCGGCTTCGTGCTGATCCTAAGCGCGGTGAGCGCAGGCGGCGCCGGGCTGTGGCCAGGCGCCATCCTGCACACCGTGATCGCCGCGCTGTTCGTCTACGCGTTCGTGATGGCCCGCGGCAAAAGCGGCTGACGGAGCTGTCGGCATTCTGGCCGGGCGATGATAGGGTCTGGGAGGGTAGACGGACAAAGCCATGGTTGCGAAGGTCTCTGCCGGACGCGCCGCCGTCACTGGCGCAAGGTCCAGGACTCGCGGACAGGTGTTGCCGGGCTTGGTGTCGGCCCTTCGCTTCAACAAGGACGGCGCAGCCGAGGAACTTGCTGTCGACCAGCCGATTGCCGAGCATCTTGATAGTCTGGTGTGGCTGCACTTCGACTTAACTGACGCTCACGCGTCTCAAGCCTTGAGGTCATTTTCCCGGCTGCCGCCTGCCGCCGTAGAGTCTCTGATGGCGGCCGACGATCATCAACAGCTCCAGGTCGGTGAGGGCCGCGTTTACGGCGCCTTCGCCGATCTCGTCGGGGGATTGAAACATTCGGCCAGGGAGATCGGCTTTCTCCACTTTGCCATGACCGATCGGCTTCTTGTGAGCTGCCGCCGCCATGCGGTCAACGCCGTGGACGCGACCCGCGAAACGCTGCGCCAGGGGCGCAAGATCAAGACCGTTCCCGCGCTCCTCTGGACCATCGTGGAGCACATTGTCGATGCGGTCGACGAATATGCCGAGGATATCGCCGGCGTTCTCGACGAAATCGAGGAACGCATACTGGCCGACGAGCCGAGTGACGAGCGGCTGACGCTTGGCCGCATCCGGCGGGCGACCGCGCGGCTGCATCGGCAGCTCGTGATGTCGCGCTCGCTCATCAATCGCTTCGAGTGCGATGTTTCAGGAGGCTCGGCGGCGTTCGATATCCCATCCAAATTGGCCCAGCGGCTCGATTGGTTGGACAACGAGGTCGTAGCTCTCCGCGACAGGGCACATCTCCTGCAAGAGGAGGTGAGCCTGAAGGCGGCCGAGCAGACCAATCGTCATCTCGAGGTGCTGGCTATTGTGGCAACCATTTTCTTGCCACCGACTTTGGTCGCCGGAATCTTTGGCATGAACGTGGCGGGGCTGCCGCTAACCAAAGACGGCTACGGATTCCTTTGGTCGATGGGACTCATCATCGGCGCATCCGCCTTGGTTTATTGGCTGTTGAAGCGCGCGGGCACGTTCGGGAAGTAAAGGCCGAGCGTGCTGCCGAAGCCGCGGCGACGGTTAACACTTCCGCATCGTCACCTGTTGCGTGGAGCGCATGCCGATGGCTTGCGCGGCGCCGTGGGACAGATCGAGGGCGAGGCCTTTGGTGAAGGGACCGCGATCGTTGACGCGCACCTTGACCGACTTTCCGGTTTTGGGGTTGCCGACCAGCAGGCAGGTGCCGAAGGGTAGGGACTTATGGGCCGCCGTGTGGCCGTCCGGGTTGAACGCCTCGCCGTTCGCCGTGCGATGGCCCCGCAGCTCGTTGCCATACCAGGTGGCGCCGACGGTCTGAGCCGCCTGCGCCGAGGATGTTGCCAGAAATGCCAGTCCTGCCAGGGCGAAAATACGCATGAATCCCACGTTCTCCTTGTTGTGACGTGTTGCGGGATAACGTGCGGTCGGGGCCGAAGTTCGGTCGCCGCAGGGCCGTCATTGGGCGATTCTGAGACCTCGAGGGGGGTTATGATGGTTGCTACGGCCCGTTTCGGGGCCCGGATTGGGGCCTGCGGCCACGGCGCCCCCCCTATTCCCCCAAGGGGGGTGATTCTCTGGGCTCGCCACAGACCTGTCATTTGCGCTAGGTTGCTGGCCTGAAAGGGAATTCCTCGTGCGGTCGCGCGGGGAAAGGGGGATGGCGTGTCGAGGTGGCGTTGGGTGTTGCGGGCCGGTGTTGGCATCGCGCTGGCCGTGGTGCTGGCGAGCTGCGCGGCTGCGATCGCGCGCAACCCGGTGCCGCTGGTTTGGAAACGCAGGCCTCCGTGGTCGGTATGGGGCCGGAGCCCGTCCACTTCTGGGGAGATCAGCTTCCGCCCAACGCCGAAGCCGTGGTCAAAGAGAAGTGGACGCAAATCCGCGCGGAGCGTCCCCATCTCGTGGCCAGGGGACGGCGCCCCGTCGTCAATTTTCTTGCCCTTTCCGGTGGCGGCAGTGACGGCGCCTTCGGGGCCGGGCTGCTCGGCGGGTGGACTGCCTCCGGCAAGCGGCCCGAGTTCGAACTCGTGACCGGCGTCTCGACCGGCGCGCTCACCGCGCC
The DNA here is from genome assembly GCA_035528655.1 of Methyloceanibacter sp. GTDB lineage: Bacteria > Pseudomonadota > Alphaproteobacteria > Rhizobiales > Methyloligellaceae > Methyloceanibacter. The sequence goes on along the minus strand of DATKYG010000017.1, from coordinate 123,784 downwards.
CTTTGCTTTCTTGGGCCCGAAATACGACGCGGCCCTGAAGCATGTGTTTACCCAATCCGACACCAAGGATATCGCCATCGCCCGGCCGATCAGGGGGCTACTTGGTGGGGATGCACTTTCAAGCAACGCACCCTTGGCCAAGATCGTGGCCCACTACGTCGATGAGGCGTTTCTCGAGGAAGTCGCCACCGAGCATCGTAAGGGTCGCCGTCTGCAGATCGGCACCACGAATCTCGACGCGGAGCGGCCGGTGATCTGGGACATGGGGCGCATCGCCACGAGCGGCAGCCCGCAAGCGTTGGACCTGTTCCGCACAGTGCTGCTGGCGTCGGCCGCGATCCCAGCGGTGTTTCCGCCCGGCTTCATCAAGATCGCCGCCAACGGCTCCACCTATGAGGAAATGCACGTGGATGGCGGGGCGACACGCGAATTGTTCCTCGTGCCGACACAGTTCATGGCCAGCAAGGCGGATCGTAAATTGGGTTTCAATCCCATCCGACGCGCCTACATCATTCGCAACGGCCACGTGGCGCCGGAATACAAAGTGGTCAAGGCGCGGACCCTGTCCATTGCCGGCCGCGCGGTGTCGAGCCTGATCAAGAGCCAGGGCGTTGGCGATCTGTACGAACTCTATCTTTTCGCCAAGCGGAACCAGATCGACTACAACCTCGCCTACATCCCCGCAGATTTCCACGACACCAGCACCCAGTCCTTCGACCCCGTCTATATGACGAAGCTCTACGACCTCGGCTTCCGGCTAGCCCAAGAGGGCTATGCCTGGGAGAAGGTTCCGCCGCGGATGGGAAACTGAGCGAGTCCAAGGGATAAGCGCCACACGGGCGAAAAACCCTGAGGAAGCCCGCATGGGGGCTGCAAAGGGGCGCGATCCTGGCTTATAAGGGCCGGAAAACCAGCAATCGCAGAACAGGATTTAGAGGGAGAGACATTTATGGACCTCGCTGAGCTGAACAGAGTTGCAACCGCCATGGTCGCGCCGGGTAAGGGCCTTCTCGCCGCCGATGAGTCCGGCGGCACGATCAAGAAGCGCTTCGATGCCATCGGCGTCGACTCCACCGAGGACAACCGGCGGGATTATCGCGAGCTACTGTTCCGTACGACCAAGGCCATGCACGATCATATCTCCGGCGTGATCCTGTTCGACGAGACCATCCGGCAGAAGGCCGCGGACGGCACGCCGCTGGTGAAGGTGATCGAGCATGCCGGCGCCATTCCCGGCATCAAGGTGGACAAGGGCGCCAAGCGGCTTGCCTTCTGTCCCGGCGAGACCATCACCGAGGGGCTGGACGGCCTACGCGAGAGGCTGACCGAATATCGCGAGCTAGGTGCACGCTTCTGCAAATGGCGGGCGGTGATCGATATCGGCGCCGGCATCCCGAGCCACGACGCCATCAATGCCAACGCCCATGCGCTCGCCCGCTACGCCGCGCTGTGCCAGGAGCAGGATCTGGTGCCGATCGTCGAGCCCGAAGTGCTCATGGACGGCGACCACACGATCGAGCGCTGCGAGGCCGTCACCATGTGGACGCTGAAGACCGTGTTCCAGGAACTCTATTACGCGAAGGTCAAGCTCGAGGGCATGGTGCTCAAGCCCAACATGATCTTGCCGGGGGCGAAATGCGCCACCCAGGTCTCCGACCAGGAGATCGCCGAGACGACGATCCGCGTGCTCAAGGACTGCGTGCCGTCCGCCGTGCCGGGCATCGCCTTCCTGTCGGGTGGCCAGGCGGATGTCGAGGCCACGGCGCGGCTCGACGCCATGAATAAAATTGGCGGGTTCCCGTGGAACCTCAGCTTCTCCTATGGGCGGGCCTTGCAGCATGCGCCCCAAGTGGCGTGGTCGGGCAAGACGGCGAATGTGGCGGCGGCGCAAGCCGCATTCACCCACCGCGCCGTGATGAACGGCCTGGCGACGCGCGGCCAATGGAACGCGGATATCGAGAAGCAAGCGGCGTAAAGGAAGCGCCCCTGACTCTTGAGCCACGTCAAGGTGGTCGCGGCTTCTGCGCCCGTTACTATCAGCGCGCAAAGGAGAAGGTTTGATCCATGGTTGATGATGTCTCAGACGAGTTGACGATTTCGCCGGAGAAGGCGTTCTTCATCATCGTCAAGGCGCGCGAGTTCGACGAGCAGGTCACGCCGACGGACCCGGATTCGGGGTCGAATCCCACCGACGATCGCTCCGTGGACGTGTTGGAAGAGCAGGCCGACAATCCGGTCGCGCAGGAACTGCAAGGCGCGCTCGCCGACCTCAACGTGGACGAGCAGCTCGATCTGCTGGCGCTCACCTGGCTCGGCCGGGGCGATTTCGGCTCCTTCGCGCAGGCCCGCCAAGAGGCTGTGGATGTGAGCGCGAATCACATCCCCCGCTATCTGCTCGGCACGCCGCTGGTCGGCGACTATCTGGAAGAGGGGCTGTCCCAGCTCGGCTATTCGCTGGAAGATTACGAGCTCAACCGCCTCTAGAGGCCGATCACCTGGCCCATGACCACGAAATAGACGGCGATCGTCAGCAGGTCTTGCAGGATGGTGGCCACCGGGCCTGAGCCGAAGGCCGGATCGAGGCCGATGCGCGCCAGCAGCCAGGGCAGCAGCAGGCCGAGCACGCAGGCGATGCTGCTCGCGGCGAAGAGAGAAACGCTGACGCCGCCCGCCAGATTCACATCCCCATAAGCAAACCAAATGCCGAAAAAGGCGATCGCTGCGAGCGGCAATCCGATCAGGGCGCCTGTGGCGAACTCGCCGAGGAGCAGGGGGGCGAGCGGCCGCATTTCCAGCGACAGCCCGCGGACGACCACGGCCTCGGTCTGGGTGCCCACGGCGTCGGCGAGATAGACCAGCGCGGGGATGAAGAAGGCGATGACGATGTTGGCTTTCAACGCCTGCTCGAAGCCCGCCATCAAGACGGTCACCCCCGTGCTCAGAGCCAGCCCGACGAGAAGCCAGGGCAGGCGGCGTCCGGCGCGGGTCAGCGGTGGATCGTCGAGCGCATGGCGGTCCTTCGCGCCCATCTTGAGGATGCCCGCGAGGCGATGGACGTCCTCGTGGTGCTCCTGGGCCAGGACATCGAGCAATGTCCGCGCGGGGATAAGGCCGAGCGGCCGGCCGTCCTCGGCGACGACGGGGATCGCGCTCACCTGATAATCGTGGGCAAGCGTGGCGGCGTGCTCCTGATCGACCTCGGGCCGCACCACCGGCCAGTCCTTGATGACCAGAGACGCCAGCGGCGCGGTGCCGGGAGCCGCAAGCACGTCCTTCAAGTGAGCCGCGCCCCCGTAGCGGCCGTCCGTAGTGAGAACAAGAACGGCATCGACTGCGTCGTAAGTCGCGCCGGAGAGTTGTGTTCTGGCCTCGGCGGCCGTGAGCGTTCCGGCGAGCATGGGTACATTACCAACCGCCAGGGTCGATGCGATCTCGCTGGCGGCCGTATCGTGGGTTTCAGCCACGGACGCGTCCCTTCATGATCCTTCGCAGCATAGCGTACGCCGTGCCGAGGAGAAGCGGCGCGGTGCTCGCGCCAGCGACAAGGAGCCAGCCGTCGAAACTAGGCGGTGCGATCTGCAGGGCGTTGGCGATGGGTGGCACATACATGGCGAGCAAAAGAAGTGCCGTGCAGAGGGCCACGGCCAGCCAGACATAGGGGTTGCGGGTGACGGCGTTGCGAAGGACCGGCGCGCCGGGTCCGCGCATGTTGAAGACATGGAACAACTGGCCGAAGGCGAGCGTGAGGAAGGACACGGTCACCAGCGCCTCGCCCTCCAGCTCGAGAACCTCCCGGCCGACCATCAGTGCGCTCAGGGTCGCGGCCGTCAGGAGCGCGCCATAGATCGCGATGAAGATCCATTGCGGCCGTGCCATTAAGGGCTCGCGCGGGTCGCGCGGCGGGCGCTGCAGGACATCCGCTTCGCCTTCCCCGGTGGCCAGCGCGAAGGCGGGGAACACGTCGGTGACGAGATTGAGGTACAGAATTTGCAGTGGTAGCAGCGGCAGGGGCAGTCCCGACACCACGGCGAGCGCCACGACCATGACCTCGGAGATATTGCAGGACAGCAGATAGACGAGGAAGCGGCGCAGATTGCCGAAGATGATGCGGCCCTCGCGGATCGCGGCGACGATGCTGCCGAAGGCATCGTCGCGCAGGACGATGTCGGCCGCCTCGCGGGCAACCTCCGTTCCACGCAAGCCCATGGCGACGCCGATATCCGCTTTCTGCAGCGCCGGCGCGTCATTGACTCCGTCGCCGGTCATGGCCACCACCGCGCCGGCGGATTGATAGAGCCGCACGAGGTCGAGTTTTTGCGCCGGCGTGACCCGGGCGAAGACCGGCGTGGCCAGCACGCGGCGGCGTTCATGCTCGCCGAGCGCGCCAAGCGCCTCCAGTTCGCGGCCCTCGACGATGCCGTCGCCGGGATCAGCGATGCCAAGGCCCTCGGCGATCTTCTTGGCGGTGATGGCGTGGTCGCCGGTGACCATGACCACGCGGATGCCCGCCTGGCGGCAAGCCGCGATCGCCTCTTTCACCTCCACACGCGGCGGGTCGCCAAATCCGACAAGGCCGAGAAAGGTCAGCTCCTCATAGGCCGGCTTGGCGTCTAACGGTATATTCGCCTCGGCGAGCGCGAGAACGCGCAAGCCATCCTCCGCCAGCGCTTCCGCGTGACGCAACCAGTCGGCGCGGGCTTCCGTAGCCAGGGCCGCCTTCACCTCCGAGCCGATGGTTGCCGCCGCATCGAGCACGGCTTCGGGCGCGCCTTTGATCGCGACGAACAGGCGGCCGTCGCGCTCATGGGCCGTGGCCATCATTTTCGTCTCGGTGTCGAAGGCGATTTCGGCGCGCTCGGGCCAGGCATCGAGCATGTCCTCGCGATCTAGCCCGGCGATCTGGCCAAGCCGGAGCAGCGCAAGTTCCATGGGGTCGCCGGCGCCGCGCTCGTCCTCGGCCTTGAGGGTCGCGGTGCCGCACAGCACGCCGACCTCCAACGTCCGCCGCAGGGCATCGTCGACCGCGGTGTTGCTTCCGGCGTCGTCGAGGATGGCGCCGCGCGCATGGTCGAGGCGATAGTCGCCGGACGGTAGCCACAGGCGCTCCACGGTCATGCGATTCTCGGTCAGCGTACCGGTCTTGTCGGTGCAGATGACGGTGGTGGCGCCCAGCGTCTCGACGGCGGCCAAACGCTCCACCACGACGTTACGCTTGGCCATGCGCCACATGCCGCGGGCTAACGCCATGGTGGCGACGATGGGCAGACCCTCCGGAATGGCGGCGACGGCGAGCGCAATGCCCGCCTCGATCATCAGCACCAGGTCGCGGCCCGTGGCGATGCCGGCCCCGGCGATCAGGGCAGTGACGATGAGGGTCGCCTTGACGAGCTGGCCGGTGAGTTGCGCCAGCTTGCGTTCCAGAGGCGAGGTCTCGTCCTCCGCCTCGATGACGAGCTTGGTGGTGAGGCCGAGCTCGGTCGCCATGCCGGTGGCAACGACGACGCCAAGCCCGCTACCGCGCGTGATCGCCGTGCCCTTGTGGGCCATCGAGGTTTGCTCGGCGATGATGGCGTCGGCCGGCGCCGGCTCCGTGCCTTTCTCCACCGGAACGGATTCGCCGGTGAGCGTCGATTCGTCGGCGAACAGAGACTTGGCTTCCACCAGGCGGATATCGGCGGTGACCACGTCGCCGCTCTCCAGCATGACGATGTCGCCCGGCACGACGGCCTCGGCGGACACGATTTTGAGCGCGCCGTCGCGGCGCACGCGCGTGGCGCGCGTCCCGAGCTTACGCAAGGCCTCCATGGAGCGGATGGCGCGCAACTCGGTGACGAAGCCGATGAGCGTATTGATCGCGAGCACCGCCAGGATGGCGATGGCCTCGGTCCACTCGCCGAACAGGGCGGCGACGCAGGCCGCCGCGCCGAGAAGCCAGACCACCGGGCTTCTCAGCTGGTCGACGAGGACGGACAGCGCGGTTGCTTGGGGATGGGTGAGCAGCATGTTCGGCCCGTAGCGGGCGAGGCGCGCCGCGGCCTCGCGCTCGGTCAGGCCGGTGGCCACGTCGACATCCTGCTGCGCGAGCACGGCTGCGGCCGCTCCCGCATAAGCGAGCGGCGCGTCGGGCGGCGATAGCAGCTTTTGTGTCACAAGCGGTTCCGGCGCGGGTGCGCGCGTTCAGGCGGCGATCATGGGACAGACGGTCCGCCCAGTCACGTCCGTGTCGGATCAGACTCAATCCAACGGATATTGGCGGGTTTGCGGGGCACCGGCGGTGGCTGCCGGCGCGGATGCCCGACGACGATCGGGGCGATGGGCGAGAACGAAGCCGGTAGGCCGAGCGCGGCCTTGCCGTCTGCCGTGGCAAGCCATTGCTGGGCAAAGCCGATCCAGCAGGTGCCGAGACCTTTGGCATAGGCGGTCAGCATCAGATTTTCCGCAGCCAGCGCGCAATCCTCGATGGCCCAGTCGGTCGGCTCGGCGGCGGCGATCACAACCAGGACCGGCGCATGATAGAAGATGTGAAACTTCGGATCGTTGAGCATGTCGCGGAACGGATGCGCCGGTGCGCCCAAAGAGGCTTTGAGGAAGTGGGCCTTGGCCTGATCGGATATGCGCGTCAGGGTCGCGGCCTCCCTGACCACGATGAAGGCCCAGGGCTGCTGGTTGATGGCGCTCGGCGCCTTTATCGCGGCGGCAATCAGCGCACGGACAACCGTATCGTCGACCGTCTCGTCGGTGTATTCGCGTACGGATCTGCGTCCGTCGATGGCTTCCAGCAAGTCCATTCCAGCAAGTCCATCCCAGCAGGTCCACGGCCGACGTCCCGGGCAGGTTTGCGCCAAGCCCTTGAACTGTGGGCGAGGCGGGCCATGACGATCCCGCGCCAGGGGCGCTTAGTCGTTGAGCCAGATCAATGAGCGGCTGGTGCCTTACGGCGCGGGCGGCATATCGCCAGGCATATCTTCCGGCATCGCCGGCGGCTCGACGGTGACAGGGGCTACGGGCACCGCATCGATCTGCGCCGTGGTCCAGTCCAAGATATCCACTTCGATCTTGTCGAAGGCCTTGCTGAGCGCATCAACATAGGCCCGCGCGTCGCTTCCCGCCGCCGGCGCCGAGGCCTCGAACTGATGCGTGCCGACAATCTCGCCATTTGGGTTGAGAATCTTGGCCAGGAAGACGATCCGGGCCGTGGGCTCGCCCGTCGTGACGACGTGGAACTGCCGAATGTCGATCTGGAGCTGATAGTTGCTGACGAAGTCCCCGGGCGTGCGGGTCACGGACTGCGCGTAGCCCGCGTTCTCGAAGGTTTGCGCCAACTGCGCCTGGGCGAGAATGGGCAGGCTATCGCTCCAGCGCGCGTTGTCCAGCGGCAGACTCTCGTCCGGCGCCGGCTGCGTCAGGATCTTGTCGGTGTTGAAGGCAAGCAGCGTGGTCGGCTCGGAGATGAGGAGCTGCCACTTCGGCGCCTGTTCGGGCGGGGGCGGCAGGTCGGTCGCGGCTTTGAGCGAATAGAGCGGGCTATTGTCCTTGCCGCCGCCAGTCATCTTTTCGATGCCGGCCAAGATGCCGTCGACCTTGTCGGCGTTGCGCGCCAGCGCGTCGGTGAAGACCTCGATATTGTTGATCGCCTCGTTCAGGGGCGTGGCGTTTTGATTGAGGATTGTCTCGACCTGCTGAAAAGCATCGCGTGCCGACTGCGTCCAGTCCTGGCCGACACCGGGCGGCGCGACAAGAGTCGGTGCGCCGCCGTTCGACTCAATTGGGGTCGTGGATGTGCCGCCAGTCAGCGTTACGGCCACGCCGCCGGTGAGGCCCTGCTGCTCCACATTGACCCGCGTGTCCTCGCGGATCGGCGTGTTCTTGGTGACGCCGATCGTGGCGATCACCTGCTGCGGCGCTTCCGGGTTGAGCGCGATGCCCGTCACGTCGCCGACGCGGATGCCGTTGAACAGTACGGCCGAGCCGACGAGCAGGCCTGACACGGAGCTTTCGAACTGTACGCGATAGGTCTCGCGCTCGCCGAAGCCGCCTTTGTTTTCCAGCCAATAGACGAAGCCGAAGCTCGCCAGGAGCACGGCGAGCATGAACAGTCCGATCAAAGCATAGCGGGCACGGGTTTCCATCTCGTCTCGTCCCTCAGGGTTTAGGCGCCAATCTGGCGTTCTGCCAACATGCCGCCGCGCTTGCCCTGGAAATAGGTCTTCACCCAAGGGTGCTCGGATTCAAGCATCGTGGCAATGGGCCCATCAGCCACAACCTTGCCGTCGGCCAGGACGGCAATGCGGTCGCAAGCGGTGTAGAGGCTCTCCAAATCGTGGGTCACCATGAACACGGTGATCTCCAGTGTCTGTTGCAGTGTGCGGATCAATTCGTCGAAATCGCCGGCCGAAATTGGGTCGAGCCCGGATGTCGGCTCGTCGAGAAACACGATCTCCGGATCGAGCGCGAGCGCGCGGGCGAGCGCCACGCGCTTGGTCATGCCGCCCGACAGTTCGGACGGGAATTTGTCCATGTCCTGCGGCGAAAGCCCGACCATCTCCAGCTTGGCGAGCGCCATCTCGTCCATAAGCCTTTGCGAGATGTCGAGATTTTCGCGCATGGGGAATTGCACGTTCTGGCGGACGGTGAGCGAGGAGAACAGCGCGCCTTGCTGAAACAGCACGCCCCAGCGGCGTTCGAGCGCGCGCCGTTCCGCTTCGTTGGCGTGGGCCAGGTCGACGCCGAGCACCTCGATGGCGCCGTGACGCCGCGGCAGCAGCCCGATGATGGTGCGCAGCAGGACCGACTTGCCGGCGCCCGAGGCGCCGACGACGCCAAGAATCTCGGCGGCCCTGACATCGAGATCGAGGTGATCGAGCACGTTGTCATCGCCAAAGCCGACCACGAGATCGCGCACCTTGATGACGGTGTTTTTCTTCGTCATCGAGGGCTCACATTCCGATCGAGGCGAAGAAGATGGCGAACAACCCGTCGAGCACGATGACCAGAAAGATCGATTCGACCACGGAGTTCGTGGTCTGGATGCCGAGAGATTCGGCGCTGCCCTTGACGCGCAAGCCCTCGGCGCAAGCGACGATGCCGATGATGAGCCCCATGAAGGGGGCCTTGATCATGCCGACCTTGAAATGGGTGATCGAGATGGCGTCGGTCAGGCGCGCCATATAGATGTCGAGACTCATGCCGCCGTAAAGCCAGGCGACAAGCGCGCCGCCATAGAGTGCCGCCATGCTGCCCAAGAAGGTCAGCACGGGCAAAGCGACAATCAGCACCAGAATGCGCGGCAGGATCAGCACCTCGACGGGATCGAAGCCCATGGTGCGCAGGGCGTCGATCTCCTCCCGCATCTTCATGGAGCCGATCTCGGCGGTATAGGAACTGCCCGAGCGGCCGGCGACCATGATGGCCACGATGAGCACGCCGATTTCGCGCAGCACGAGAATGGCGACCAAATCGACGGAGTAGAGCTCGGCGCCGAATTTGCGGAAATGGAAGATGCCCTGCTGCGAGATGATCCCGCCGATCAGGAAGGTGATGAGAACGATGATGGGCACCGCCTGCCAGGCGACCCGGTCGAATTGATGCACAGTAGAGGTGAGGCGGTATTCGCGCGGCCGGATCAGGACGCGCCCGAGTGCCAAGCCGACGGCGCCTAGCATCTCGGCGAAGACAATCAGGTTGCGGCCGAAATCGGCGCCGCCACGGCCGAACGCGGCAATCGCTGAGACGATCGGGTTCTCGTGCTTGGCTTTGGCCGGCGGCTCGCGGTTGACGCCGTGCATCTCCTCGAGCAGGCCGAGATCGTGCTTGGGCAGGCCGACGACGACCGCCTCGCGGCCCGACGCCGCCCATTGCCGCGTGAGGCGCTCCAGGAGCCAAGCCCCGAAAGTGTCGAACTCGCGCACCCCGGCCATGTCGATGGACACGTCCTTGGCGTTCGGCGCTTCGCCGGTGATCCGGTCGATCTGCGTCTCAAGCTCGCCGGCGTGGGTGGCCGTCCACGAGCCACTCGCGGCCAGTTCGAGCCGTTCGCCTTCCAACTTGTGTGTCAGTAAAGCTTCGCCCATGGCAGTCGCTCCTAGCGGCACAAACGCGCAAAGCCCCAGAGGTCGCCCCCAAGACTGGCAGTGATTCCGAGCCTAAGAGTAACGGCGAACGAGCTGCGCGTCAGGCTGATCGAGTTAGGGTTATCGACACGCGTTGGAGCGGACTACCTGAGGTCGAGATCGACACGCTTTGGCGGGTACGGCTGAAGTTGACGACCATGCTGCCGGTGATGGAGCCGGAGACGCTGATGCTGATTCGGCTGGGCGTCGCAGTGCCGGAGGCGCTGCCTTCCGCGTTATAGGTGCGCTCTTCCCAGTTGCCCGTGATGCGGTTGCCGCTCAGGCTGAGCTTGCTTCTGATCTCGACTTTGGAGGTGTCGCTCTTGCAGCGAATGGCCATGCCGAGACTGCTGCCGCCGCCCGTGTAGTAGGCGTTGCAGCTCAGGCGTTCCTTGCCGGTGTTGAGTTGGACCGTGCCGCTTCCGCGCCACGAGCCGAGAAGCGTGTCAAAGGGGCTGGATGCGGCCACGACCGGTTGCGACGGGGCGGCGATAAAAAGCCCGATCACGGCGGCGGTGGCGAAAAGGAACGGCGCAGCGCGGCGAATCAATCGTCTCATGAGTTCTCTCTTCCCGCAATTTGTCGTCTGAAACAAGCAGCTTTGCTGTTACGAGGTGATGAAGCGCCGCGCTCGATACAACCCCTTGGCAGGAGTTATGCGATTACGCAGTCGCGAGGTGCCTGCGTCATGCGGGCTAAGCCATTGGAACCTTTAGGGTCTGCGCTTCGTGAAAAGTCCTCCGAGCGGCGCCATCCCCGAGACGCCCAGTGAAAATACCGTCCCGGCAAGCCGGGCCATTTCCTCGGCGTAGTCTTTGCGGAGATCGCTGAACCAGGCCATCTGACATTCGCCGATGGCCTGAGCATCGCTACAGTGGCCGAGCGCGCGCATGTGCTCCAGATCAGCCCGCATCCGCTTGGCCACGAACATCGAACCTTCGACTTGATAGGCCTCCCAGAACTTCAACTGGGCCTCCGCGGTCACGGTCGCTAGGTCCAGAAAGGGATTGGCCAGACGGGTGCGAGCGGCACCGCCGGCGAGGCCAGAGTCTTGCATCGTCACCTCCATTGGATAGAGCGTTTGGCGACGCTCGCACAACCTCCACTGTCCTCCGCCTTGATTATGCTCAACAGACTAGGGCTGGCATGAGGCGGCGGCCGTGGTCTAAGGTCGCTAGGTCTGACTTTACTGCAAAAAATGGGTGCCATCATCGCGCCGTCGCCGAATGTTTCCATCACCTATTGCCGTCTGTGCAACTGGCTGCTGCGGGCCGGTTGGATGGGCCAGGAACTCTTATCCACCTTCGCCGCCGAACTCGGCTCGGTCACGCTCATCCCCGACGACACGGGCGGCGTGTTCGAGGTGCGCGTGGATGGGACGTTGCTGTGGTCGCGCGGTGAGCAAGGGCGCTTTCCCGAGATGAAAGAGCTCAAGCAGCTGGTGCGCGACAGGATCGCGCCCGACCGTGATCTGGGCCATGTGGACGGCAAAGACTCCGCGCACTGAGCTGCCTTCTCCCGCGTCATTGTGAGGGGCCTCACAATGGCCGCGCCCGGCCTGTGCCAATTGAGCCGGGGGCGTTTTGCCGGCTATCGGCGCTTCAGGAACGGGAGAAATTCACCATGGATGTCATAATGTTGACCCTTCGTATCAGACTGGGCGTGAGCCTTGGTGCGCTGGGCCTCGCGGCAAACCTCGCCGCACCGGCTGTCGCCGCCGCCAGTCCCCATGAGGCGGCCATGCGATCTTGCGCTGCGGCGGGCGACGAGGGTCCGGCGAGGCCGGTGACGGCCATCGCCGACGGTCGGGGCGGGAGCCTGGTCTGGCTCACCGACGCCGACACCAATCTCTTTCTGTGCAGCGCCGGCGCGGACGGCCATGTCTATGCTTACAGCAAGATCTTCGACGATCTTCTGGCGGGCGAGGGAGCGCATCTCGTTGAGCCGCTCTATGTCGACGGCGACGGTCAGCCGGTCACGAGCCCGCCTGATCCGTTGGCCGTGGCCGAGCGCGCCTGCCAGGCTTATCTCGCCGGCGAGGATGGCAAGGTGGTGGGAAAAGTGTCGGGGAAGGGCGCGGACGGCCTGAACGAAGCTTGGCTCCCCGGCTATTTCGTGTTCATCGAATCCGCGGCGGGCGAAACCTTCCTGTGCGACGCGACGGCGAATGCCCAGGTGTGGGCCTTCGCCAGGATCGGCAAACCGCTGGGCAGTCCACTCCTTAAGTCCGCCAATCCAACGGGTTAGTCGGCTGGTTGGCGCGCGGCATCTGTTAGGACGCTGCCCCAGTTCCCACATATGGGGAACCGAAACGAGCCCCAGAGGCGTTTACCCGGCATGACCCAGCCCGTTGTCGTCACCATCCCACATAAGCTCGGCAAGGCCGAAGCCAAGCGCCGCCTCCAGGCGGGCTTCAGCAATGTGCGGTCGAGCGTCGGCGAGACCTTCGTGGTGCTCAAGGATGCTTGGCGTGGCGAGCATCTCGACTTCGAGGCGAGCCTGCTCGGCCAGTCGGCCACCGGCATAGTGGACGTGGCCGACGATCATGTGCGGCTCGAAGTCCAGCTCCCCTGGGTTCTCGCCGTGCTTGCTAACAAGGCGAAGGCGCTGGTGGAGAAGCAAGGCCGGCTCATGCTGGAGAAGCCCACCACCAAGACCTGACCTGCGGGTCCTAGGAAATCTCGACGATCTTGGCTTCGCCGGCGCCGGCCGGAACGGTCTCGCCCACCGGCTTGCCCATCATCGCCTGGGCCACCGGCGACACATAGGACAGCGTGCCGTGGGATGGGTCGGCCTCATCCTCGCCGACGATGAGATAGGACTGACGGCGCCCGTCCTCGCGCTCGATGGTGACCTTGGAGCCGAAATGCACCTCGGTGGTGTCGCGCGGCGGCTCGATGACCTGGGCCGTGGCCCGGCGCGAGGTCCAATAGCGCAGATCGCGGTTGATTTTGGCGAGCAGCGGCTTGTCGTCGGCGTCATGCGCGGCGGCATGCTCGTCGTGCAGCCGGGCCAGCTCGGACTCGATCAGCGCCAGTCCCCGCGCGGTCACGAGGTTGTGTGAGGATATCGGCCTATCGGGCAGGTCGTCATAGACGTCCCCCCCTTCGGCCTCTTTCGTAAAGGCCTTGCTCATCATAGAACTATACCACGCCAGGCGTCAGCATTGTGGCCGCGTCGCGCGCCTCACGCGATCCTCTTTCGATAGTGGCATCTTTTTAGGCAGCCCCCCTTGTCCGCGAGCGGCCCCGTTATGCTAGAGAATTGGGCAAAGACCTGTTTTTGGGCAGGCGTCTAGGGGGAGGGACACCATGATCGACGCGGGGGATACCGCCTGGCTGATTACGGCCACGGCGCTGGTTCTATTCATGACGTTGCCGGGGCTGGCCTTGTTCTATGGCGGCCTCGTGCGCGCCGAGAACCTGCTCTCGGTTCTGATGCAATGTTTCACCATCGCATCCGTGGTCACGGTGCTGTGGCTGCTCGCGGCCTATAGCCTCACTTTCTCAGGCACAGGCGCGTGGATCGGGGATTTGAGCAAGGTGCTGCTCATCGGCGTGCCGCGCGATGCCGCCGCCGCCGACACCACGATCCCCGAGAGCGTGTTCTTCATGTTCCAGATGACCTTCGCCATCATCACGCCGGCGCTTATCGTCGGCGCCTTCGTCGAGCGCATGCGCTTCGGCGCGGTGGTGCTGTTCAGCGTACTCTGGCTGTTCCTGGTCTATGTGCCGGTGGCCCATTGGATCTGGGGCGGCGGCTGGCTGGCCGAGCGCGGCGTGCTCGATTTCGCCGGCGGCCTCGTGGTGCATCTCACGGCCGGGGTGTCCGCCTTGCTGCTCGCCATCATGCTCGGCCCGCGTCTCGGCTTTCCGCATGAGGTGCGGCCCCCGCACGCGCCATGGATGACCATGGTCGGCGCTTGCATGCTGTGGGTCGGCTGGTTCGGCTTCAATGCCGGCAGCGCGCTCTCGGCCGGCGCCGACGCGGGCATGGCGATGACCGTGACCCATATCTCGGCGGCCACCGCCACGGTGGTGTGGATCGTCATCGAGGCCGTGAAGTACGGCAAGCCGAGCCTGGTCGGCGCCGTGACCGGAGCGATCGCCGGTCTTGCCACCATCACGCCGGCGTCCGGCTATGTGGGGCCGGGGGCGGCGCTGGTGATCGGGCTCGTCGGCGGTGGGGTATGCTATCTCATGGTGATGGTGGTCAAGCACAGGTTCAAGATCGACGACGCGCTCGACGTGTTGGCCGTGCACGGCATCGGCGGCGCGGTCGGCGTCCTGCTCGCCGCGGTCTTCGCCGATGCGGCACTCGGTGGCATCGGACTGGTTGAAGGGCGGACCATGGGCGGACAGGCGCTGATTCAACTCACCGGGATCATCGCCGTTTTGATATGGTCGGTGGTGGTCAGCTTCATCATCATCAAGCTCGTGCAAGCGCTCGTCGGCTTGCGTGTCAGCGCCGAGATCGAGGAGCAAGGTCTCGATCTCAATATTCACGGCGAACGCGGCTACAACATGTAAGCGGGGACGCGCACCATGAAATACATCATCGCAATCATTCAGCCGCACCGGCTCGACGCCGTGCGCGAGGCGCTCGCCGCCAAGGGCGTGCAGGGGCTGACGGTCTCCGAAGTGCGCGGCTTCGGCCGGCAGAAGGGGCAGACCGAGATCTACCGGGGCGCCGAGTACAACATCCACTATGTGCCCAAGGTGAAGATCGAGATCGCTGTCGATGCCGGGATGGCCGACGCAGTCGTGGAGGCGATCGGCGAAGCAGCCAGGACCGGCCGCATCGGCGACGGCAAGGTCTTCGTGCTGCCGCTCGAAGGCGCCATGCGGGTGCGCACCGGAGAGATGGGCGCCGACGCGCTTTAACTGGGCCAGATAGCGGCCCGCCTTAGCGCGGGCGCTCGGCGGCCACCGCGCGGACCACGTCGCGAAACAGAGGCTGCGCGTCCAGCTCTTCCAGGGTGACGGCTGCTTTGCGCCGCCAGTTGGGATGCTCATCCACCGTGCCCGGCAGGTTCGCCTGCTCGGTTGTGCCCAGCGCGTCGTCGAGCTGCATGGCGAGCAGGCGGCATGGCGTCATAGCCAGGAAGCGATGGATGGCGACGAGAACCTCGTCCGGCATCGCCTTGGGTGTCGCCGCCTGCGCCACGCCGGGCGCCAGAGCTTGCGCGCCGACAAGGGCGTTGAGGAGACGTTGCCGATCCTCCTTGCGGTTGTCCCGTTGGAGCCCCGCCTCCACCTCCGTCGTGCGGCCGGCCTCCACGCGCCGGTCGATATCGTTGCCGATCCACCAACCTTTGAGGGTCGGCAGGTCGTGGGTCGAGGCGCACACCATGGCTTCACGCCTGTAGCCGTGAGGCGGCATCCACACGCCGTCCTGCTCGGTGAAGTAGAAGACCTGGTAGCTCAGCAGCCCGGCGCGCACCATGGTGTCGGTAAAGCCAGGCGCCACGGTGCCGAGATCCTCGCCGATGACGATGGTGCGCGAGATCCACGATTCCTCTGCCACGCCTTCCAGCAGCTCACAGAACGGATAGGCGACATAGGCGCCTTCCGTAGCGGTGCTTCCTTCGGGAATCCAATAGAGCCGCTGCAGGCCCATCGCGTGGTCGATGCGCAAGGCCCCGGCGTGATGCATGTTGGACCGCAACACCGAGCGATAGGGCTCGAAACGTTCCTCCGATAAGCCGACCGGGGAGAAGGGAACCAGCCCCCAATCCTGGCCGGCGGCGCTGAAGGGGTCGGGCGGGCAGCCGATGCGCGCTCTGTTGGCGATGGCTGGGCCGCCGATCCAGCTACGGGAGCCGTCGGGCGAGATGCCGACGGCGAGATCGAGATAGAGCCCGATGCGCATGCCCGCCGCCTTGGCTCGCGCTTGCGCCTCGGCGAGCTGCATGTCGGCGGTCCATTGCAGCCAGGCATGGAAGGCGATGCGGTGCTTGGCGGCGCGGGCGAAGTCGCGCACGGCGAGATTGTCCGGGTCGCGATAGTGCTCGGGCCAGGTCAGCCAGGCCGCGTTCAGGCCTTCGGCCATGAAGCGTTCGGAAAGGGCTTCGAACAGCGCATGGCCCTCGAGGGGCTTACCCTGCTCGCGGCAGAACTGCTCGAATGCCGCTTTCGCCTCCGTGTGCGCGTCCTTCACGAACAGAGCGAACAGCGCCTCCAGCGCGCGCAGCTTCACGCGGTGGACGGCCGGATAGTCGATCAGCGTGGTGGCGCGTAAATCCGCAAGCTCGGCCTCGAGCGCTTTGCGCTCGGGCAAATCCGCAAAGCCCGGCACGCGGTCCGGCGCGATCAGCAGCGGGTTGAGAAAGTCGCGGGACGAAGGGCTATAAGGGCTGATGCGCGAGGGATCGGCTATGAACAGCGCATGCAGGGGGCTGACGCCGATGAAGTCGGCGCTGAGGCCCGCGGCGAACTCTGCCAGCCGCGCCAGGTCCTCGAAATCGCCGATGCCCCAATTTCGGGCGGAGCGCAGCGCATAGGCCTGCACCGACAGGCCCCAGGCGCGCTGATCCACAAGAAAGGGTGGCCAGTAGGCGCTTTCCGACAGCGAGGCCACGTCCTCGGCGGGCGGTGCCTCGGGGACGTCGCGGTGATCGCCCTTGCCGTCGGCGGATGCGCCCAGCGGCACGCCCATGGCCGCCAGAACCTTGACCTTAACTTCGGTGGGCGTTCTGACCCAATCTCCCTTCTCGGAGAGATAGCCATCGGCAATACCGAAGCGCCCAGCCAATTCGTCGAGCCGATCCGGCATACTCTACTCCCGACCAGAAATTTGTGTGACCCGCGCGGACATCAATCGGTTCTTTCGAACAGCAAGAGACCGCGCCCCTCGATGGTGGTCTTGCCCGTGGCGATGCGCGTCGGCTCCGGCCGTATCAGACCGTTCGCCGAATCGCAAAGCAGCCGCCAGCGTAAATGGCGCTTGCCGAAATACGGGAAGATGAAGTCGATCGGCTCGGCATCGGCGTTGAACAGCATCAGCAGAATCTGTCCGTCGCCGGCGAACGACACGCCAATGCATTTGGCGACCGGGTCCTCCCAATGCTCCGCCTGCTTCTCCTCGCCGTCCGGCTTGAACCAGGAGACGTTCTTGATGCGCGGCGCCACCGGCTCGCCATGCAGGAAGCGGGGGCTGCGCAGCAGCTTCTGTTCTGCCCGCAAGCTCGCCGCGCCGCGCACGAAGTCGAGAAAGGCGTGGTCGCGCTCGCTGAGATCGGTCCAATTCACCCAGGAGATCTCGTTGTCCTGGCAGAAGGCGTTGTTGTTGCCGCCTTGCGTCCGGCCGAGCTCGTCGCCCATGTTCAGCATCGGCGTGCCGTGACTGAACAGCAGACTCGCCATCAAGGCGCGACGCACGCGGTCGCGCAGATCGAGGATGGCGGGATCGTCGGTCGGCCCTTTGACGCCCCAGTTGTAGCTCCGGTTGTCGTTGTGGCCGTCCTTGTTGTCTTCCTTGTTCGCGGCGTTGTGCTTCCTGTTGTAGGAGACGACGTCGCGCAAGGTGAAGCCGTCATGGGCGGCGATGAAATTGACGCTTGCCCATGGCTTGCGGCCACGGTGGTCGTAGATCTCGGCCGAACCGGAGATCCTGCTTCCCAACGCCGGCAACACGCCCATGTCGCCCTTCCAATAGGAGCGCAGGCTGTCACGCGACAGATCGTTCCATTCCGCCCAGCCGGGCGGAAAGGCGCCGACCTGATAGCCGTTCTCGCCGAGATCCCACGGCTCGGCGATCAACTTCACCTGGCTCAGCACGGGATCTTGGCCGACGGCGTCTAGGAAAGACGCGCTCGGATCGAAATCGTTGTTGTCGCGGGCCATGGCCGACGCCAGATCGAAGCGGAAACCATCGACACCGCATTGCTCGACCCAATAGCGCAACGAATTCATGACCATCTGGAGCACGCGCGGATGGCCGATATTGAGCGTGTTGCCGCAGCCGGTGGTGTCGAAATAGTGGCGCTTGTCCTCGGCGAGCTTGTAGTAGGCCGCGTTGTCGATGCCGCGAAACGACAAGGTCGGGCCGAGCGCGTTGCCCTCGGCGGTGTGGTTGTAGACCACGTCGAGGATCACCTCGATGCCGGCATCGTGCAGGCGGTCGACAAGGTTGCGGAATTCTTCGAGGCCGGCGCCCGGTGAGATATAGCGCTCGGCCGGCGCGAAGAAACCGACGCTGTTGTAACCCCAATAATTGCTGAGACCTTCCTCCACGAGATGGCGGTCGTTGACGAAGGCATGCACGGGCAGCAGTTCGAGGGCCGTGACGCCGAGCTTGACGAGATGGTCGATCACCGCCGGGTTGGCGACACCGGCGAATGTTCCCCGCAAAGGCTCCGACACATCGGGATGGCGCGCGGTCATGCCCTTGACGTGCGCCTCGTACATCACCGTCTCATGCCAGGGGCGGTTGGGGCGCGGGCTGCGGGGCGGGTCGCTCTCGCCCACCACCATGCATTTGGGCAGGAAGGGCGCGCTGTCGGTCTTGCTCATCGCGAGATCGGCGCGCTTGGACCCGATTTGATAGCCGAACAGGGCGTCGTCCCAAACGAGCTGTCCCGCATGGCGGCGCGCATAAGGGTCGAGCAGCAGCTTGTAGGGGTTGAAGCGGTGGCCGTCCTTCGGTGCGTAAGGCCCATGCACGCGATAGCCGTAAAGCTGGCCGGGGACGAGATCGGGCACGTAGCCGTGCCACACCTCGTCGGAATATTCGGGGAGGGTGATGCGCGCGGTCTCGGCGCCATGCGCGTCGAACAGGCACAGCTCCACCCGCGTCGCATTGGCGGAGAACAGGGCGAAGTTCACGCCGTGCCCGTCATAGGTCGCGCCGAGCGGCCGGGGCGCGCCGGGATTGAGGTTGATCTTCATGGTCTAGGGGTCCTCGGACGCGATGCGCCCGTCGATGGTCCCGCGAACGTCATCGAGATGCCGACCATCGCTGTCAATCATCCTCTTCCTCGGCGCCGCCGTCCACCCCGCCGTCGATGGGCTCGACCAATTCGAGCGCGGCGCGCAAGGGAATCGACAACAGCACGAGTCGGTGCGTGCCTTCATACACGATTTCTTGGAACAGCTTGTCGGCCAGGAATAAGGGCAGCAGCTCGCCGCCGGCGAGATGCGAACCGCTTGCCGAGTCGTCCCGGGCCATGCCGTAAGCCCTGAGGAAGCGCCGCTCGGCTTGCGAGCGCCACTCAAGGCCCAGCATCTCGATCTCGTCGAGCTGGCTGGCGCCGCGCTGCTTCTGGCGGTCGACGGCGGTCCGCACCGCATAATCGAAGGAGCGCAGCATGGTGGCGATGTCGCGCGAGGGCGGCGCCTTCTGCCGGCGCTCCTCGACCGGCTGGTCGGGCTCGCCTTCGAAGTCGACGATATAGACGTCGTTCTCGGCCACGAGAATCTTGGGCAGGTGATAATCGTTGTGCAGACGCAGCTTGTTGCCCCGGGCGATCCTGGGCACCAGCGTGTCGATGCGCTTGAGCATGATCTCGCGAAGGCCGAGCAGCCTGGCGGCGAGATCGCGGGTCTCTTCGTCGGCGATTTCGGGCAGACGCTCCAGATAGGCGAAGGCTTGCTCGGCGCGCGCCAGGGCTCTTGCGCACCATTCCTTGAGATCGGCCTCGGTGACCGGTTCCGGCGCAAAGTCGGGGTCGGTGGGGCCGGCGGTGGCGAAGGCGCGGTGCAACGCGCCGGTGCGCCGCCCGATGGTCTCGATCAAGGACAGCGAATAGGCAATGCCGCGTTCGGCGCCTTCGCCGGGCGGTCCGGCGAGGCTCGCCTCCTCCAGCTCGCGGTCGAGCGCGTTGACCACGACCGTCCAGCCGTCGCCCTGATTGCGGACATGCTCGAATGCCACAGCGAGCGCCGTCGGCGTGCCGCTCTGGTCGACATGCTCGATGGCGCCCAGATAAGGCGGCGCGTTGGTGAAGCCGGCCTTGGCCAGGAAGCGGCCCATCTCGATGCCCGGGTCCATGCCGGGGCGTAAGCGCCGCGCGATCTTGAGGTTCACGCGGTCGCCGAGGGTGCGTGAGGTATGGGCGTGCTCGCCGAGACCGATGCGCCGAACGCTAAGTTCGTCGCCGAGGTCGAGCGCGCGCAGCGCGTCGCTGGCTTCGAAGCGCAGTTCGCCACCATTGGCCGGCAGCTTGTCGTGTTCCATCATCGCCTTCAACACCGCCCGGGGGAAGCTGTCGCCATGAGCGGCGTCGAACACGATGCCGGCCCGGGGGCCGCGCCTGATCTTGGCCAGGAGATAGGGTAGCAGCGGGCTGTCGACCTTAAGGTGTTCCTCGCCCCAGGTCAGCGCCAGCGGCAGGAAATAGCGCTGGGTGGTGCCGTCTTCCAAGGCGACGTTGGCGGCGAGAAGCAAAAAGCTCTCATGGCCTTCTTGCGGCAGCTCGCCGATGCGCTCGGGCGTGGCCGAGACGATGGCCTCGTCCTTGGGCCCGAACCAGCGTTGATGGCGGAGATAAGCAGGCAGAGTCTCATAGACGATACGGTCGATGCGCTCGCGGTCGCCGCGCTGGCTCTCGATGATGTTCCAGCCCTCGCCGAGGATGAGGGTCTCCAGCTCGGGCAGCGATTCCGGGTACGACTCCGGCAACGACGCGAGCCGAGCGGGATCGGCGAGGGTAAACCAGTAGAATCCGTAGGCCGGCAGTGTCAGCAGGTAAGGCAGGGTGCCGATCGGCGGAAAGGGCGAGGCGCCGGTGAGTTCGACGGGGACTTTCCCCTTCTGCGCCGACAGGTCGAGTTCGACGGCCTGCGCCGAGCGCGACAGGTTGAACACGCATAGCATCACGTCGTCATTATGCTCGCGCAGATAGGCCAGAACCTTGCGGTTGCGCGGGCGCAAGAACGACATGTTGCCTTGACCGAAGGCGTCATGGGTCTGGCGTACGGCGATCATGCGCTTGGTCCAATTGAACGGCGAGCTAGGGTGGGTCTGCTGCGCCTCGACGTTGACGGTCTCGTAGCCGTAGATCGGGTCCATGATCGGCGGCAGAAAGAGACGCTGAGGGTCGGCGCGGGAGAAGCCGCCATTGCGGTCGGCGGACCATTGCATCGGGGTGCGCACGCCGTCGCGGTCGCCGAGATAGAAATTGTCGCCCATGCCGAGCTCGTCGCCGTAGTAGAGCACGGGCGTGCCGGGCATCGACAGCAGCAGGCCGGTCAGCAGCTCGATCTTGCGGCGGTCGTTGTCGAGCAGCGGCGCCAGGCGCCGGCGGATGCCGAGATTGAGCCTCGCCCGGTGATCGGTGGCGTAGGTCTCCCACAGATAGTCGCGCTCGCTATCGGTCACCATTTCGAGGGTCAGCTCGTCGTGGTTGCGCAGGAAGATCGCCCATTGGCATTCTTCAGGGATCGCCGGTGTCTGGCTGATGATGTCGGTGATCGGATAGCGGTCCTCGCGCGCCAGCCCCATGAAGATGCGTGGCATCAGCGGGAAGTGAAACGCCATGTGGCATTCGTCGCCATCGCCGAAATACGGGCGGGTGTCCTCGGGCCATTGATTGGCCTCGGCCAGCAGCATGCGGTCCGGGTAGCGTTCGTCGAGCTCGGCACGGAAGCGCTTCAGGATATCGTGGCTCTCCGGCAGGTTCTCGTTGTTGGTGCCGTCGCGCTCGACCAGATAGGGGACCGCGTCGAGCCGTAAGCCGTCGACGCCCATGTCGAGCCAGAAGCGTAAGACCCGCAGGATGTCGGCGAGAACGCGGGGGTTGTCGTAATTGAGGTCCGGCTGGTGCGAATAGAAGCGGTGCCAGAAATAGGCCTGGGCGACCGGGTCCCACGTCCAATTCGAGGTCTCGGTGTCGAGGAAGATGATGCGCGTGCCGGGATATTTCTGGTCGGTGTCGCTCCACACATAATAATCGCGCCACACGGAGCCGGGCTTGGCGGCGCGCGCCCGCTGGAACCACGGATGCTGGTCGGAAGTGTGGTTGACCACGAGCTCGGTGATGATGCGAATGCCGCGCGCGTGTGCCGCCGCCACGAAGCGGCGGAAGTCGCGCATGGTGCCGTAGGTCGGATTGATCGCGGTATAGTCGGCGATGTCGTAGCCGTCGTCGCGCAGCGGCGAGGGGTAGAACGGCAGCAGCCAGATGGCGGTGACGCCGAGCTCGTGCAGGTAATCGAGCTTCTGCACCAATCCGGCGAAATCCCCGACCCCGTCATTGTCGGAATCGAAGAACGCCTTGATATGCAGCTCGTATATGACGGCGTTCTTGTACCAGAGCCGGTCGTTGCGATCGATCATGGAGTCTCGAAATGGCTGGGAGGCGGGTGGTCAAGTCTCGCAGGCCGCCTTGATAGGCGTTGTTGCGCCGAAAAGTAAGCGTCTTGGCGGTTCCCGGCCAGGGGTCATCGGCCCGCAGGGTGACGATAGCCTTGCGAGTCCGCAAGCGGCGCCTAGGCTGCGCCTAATTTCTTGGGAAACAGGTTGACCGGATCGGAGTCCGAGGCGGCGAAGGTCTGAATGAAGCTGTCGCGCCAATTGGCCAGGTCATAGGTCTCGATCCGCTGCCACAGACGGTTGTGGCGGGCCCAGCGTTCCTGGCGAGGCATGGTCAGGGCGCGGTCTAGCGCGCGCGCCATCTCGTTGATGTCATGCGGATTGATCAGCAGCGCCTCGCGCAGTTGCTCGGCGGCGCCGGCGAAGCGGGACAGCACCAGAACGCCTGGGTCTTGGGGCGCCTGGGCGGCGACATATTCCTTGGCCACGAGATTCATGCCGTCGCGCAAGGGCGTGACCAAGCCGACGGCGCTTTCCCGGTAGAGGCGGGTCAGGATGTCTTGCGGCACGCCGCGATGGAGATAGGTGACCGGCGTCCAGCGCAAATCGCCGAACCGGCCGTTGATCCGGCCGACCAGCCGCTCCACCTCCTCGCGGATCTCCTGGTAGACGGGGAGCGTCTCGCGCGTGGGCGGGGCGACCTGCACGAGCCTGACGCGGCCGCGATGCTCGGGGAACTCCTCCAGCAGTGTCTCAAACGCGCGCAAGCGTTCGGGCAGACCTTTGGTGTAATCGAGCCGGTCGACGCCGATGATCGTTTTCATGTCGGCGCCGAGATCGGGAAGAAGCGGACCCTTGGCGCTTTCGCTCTCGGCGAGCTTGCGGAAGGCCGTGGCGTCGATGCCGATGGGGAACACGGAAGCCAGCGTCGTTTCGCCTTGGGCGGCGATGCGGTCGCCGCGCAGTTGCTCACCATCGAGACTGGCGGCCACGTAGCGGCGGAAATTGTCGCGGTCGGAGCAGGTCTGGAAGCCGACGACGTCGTAGACCATCAGCGCGTTACCGAGCCGCTTCTGACCGGGAACGGCGGCGAAGATCTCGGGCGAGGGGAAGGGTGTATGCAGGAAGAAGCCGATGCGGGCGGTGCAGCCGCGGCCGCGCAGCTCTTCGGCCAGCGGTATCAGATGGTAGTCATGCACCCAGATCAGGTCGTCGGGCCCGACCAGCGGCATGAGGGCGTCGGCGAACCGGGCGCTGACATTGAAATAAATCTCGCTATGGGCCTCGTTGCCTTTGGCGAGGTCGAGCCGGTAATGCAAAGCGGGCCACAGACAGCGGTTGGCGTAGCCGTAATAATAGCCTTCGGCTTCCTCGGGCGTGAGATCGATGGTGGC
Organism: Methyloceanibacter sp.; assembly: GCA_035528655.1. Taxonomy (GTDB): domain Bacteria; phylum Pseudomonadota; class Alphaproteobacteria; order Rhizobiales; family Methyloligellaceae; genus Methyloceanibacter. The sequence continues at coordinate 100,029 of DATKYG010000017.1, read as the reverse complement.
GACGGTGAGGCCCGAGACGGTTTCGACTTTCGGCGCCATGCTGGCGGCGTCCTCGGTCACGTCGCCGCTCCAGCCAAGCCAGACGCCGTGCGATGCCGCAAGCGCATCGCCCAGCGCAACGGCCAAGCCGCCGGTCTGGAACTTGGCGTTGAAGTCGGCGACACGATTGGAGACGACGACCAGTCGCCGCGTCTTGGCTGTCATCTCATGCCTCGCGGTGTTGGCAGGTGGCATCGGCAGGTGGCACTCGGTTGGCGGGTATGCTGAGTTGGACGCTCGACGTCATGTCTCATAGCCTCTTTCGATGACGCCCCAATGTCTCCATTCATCTCCGCTTGAAGTCCCTTAGTTTAAACCGAAAACGATACAATGGGTTCCTAACATGCGGGGAAATGATCTACGTCAGATCGCAGGACCTCGGCCCGCAGGTGCGGCTTGGCGTCAGATTGTATAGAGCCTTGGAATCATGACTGTAACATTGGAAGAAACGTGTAGCCCGATGAGGATTAATGACTGAGTCTTTGCCGCCCGTTTCGGCCAATACTGCCTTTTTCATCGATTTCGATGGTACGCTTGTGGATATCGCCCCGCGGCCGGAACTCGTCGAGGTCGAGCCGGGGATTATCCCCTTGCTCGGCGCGCTCGACGCACGATTCGGTCATGCGGTCGCGTTGGTGACGGGACGTTCGCTCAACGTGGTGGACGGCTTTCTCGCCCCGCTCAAGCTGGCGGCGGCGGCGGAGCACGGCTCGATCCGGCGCGACGCCGCGGGCCGCGTGCATGAAGACGTGCGGGCGATCCACGCCATTGAGCTGGCCGCCGAGCGGCTCTCACCCCTGGTGGAGGCCAATCCCGGTCTGTTGCTCGAGCGCAAACAGGCGTCCGTGGCGCTGCATTTCCGCCAGCGGCCCGAACTGGCCGAGACGTGCAAGGAGGCGGTGGCCGATGCCGTGGCCGACGTCGACGATCTGCTGGTGCTGCCGGGCAAGATGATCTTCGAGCTCAGGCCGCACGGCATCGACAAGGGCGTGGCGGTCAGCCGGTTTTTGGAGGAGGCGCCGTTCAAGGGCCGCGTGCCGGTCTATATGGGCGACGACGTCACCGACGAGCATGGTTTTGCCGTGGTCAACGATCGCGGCGGCATCAGCATCAAGATCGACGACGGGGACACGCTGGCCCAGTACCGGACCGACCGGGCGGGCCTGTTTGCCTGGCTTTCCGACCTGGCCGAGCCGGCTTAAGCGTACCTCTCGAGGGTCCCGCGCGTTAGTCTTGTGCGTTAGGCTTGCGCGGGCATCAAGCCTTACAACGCCTGGTAAATGGCCCTATATTCGAGCGGGGGCCGGGGGAGCCGTTAACTTTTACGCTCCGAGGTCAAACGACATGCTGGACGACATGCCACGGCAGGGTACCGCCCTCGTCGCATCAACAGGACACGATGTGGCGGAGATCGCCGATGATACGCCTTCGGCGACGCCGGTGAAGGCTGGCCGCCGCGCGCGCTCTCTCCGGCAGAAAGTCGTCAAGCCCAGCGCGCTCGGCATGCTGCTGCGGCCCATCGGCATCGCCATTGGCGTGGTGCTCGTCGCTTATGCGCTGCTGTCGCTCGGCACGACCTTCTACCGCAGCTATTACCGCCATCTCGACCACACCGCCGCGGTCCATCCCGACAACAGCATGTTCGACATCTTCTTCGGCGACCGGACATTGCCGCCGGACGCCGTCGACCTCGTGGTCAAGGATGTGGACGGCACGCTGCATAAAGTGGTGGCCAGCAAGTCGGAGGCGGACGAATTCGTCAACGACACCATCCTCATGCTCGACGACGAGCGGGCGCGCATCAAGCAGGCGGCGCACCAGGATCTCGACCGCAGCTTCGCGCTCGCTTTTCAAGATCGCGAGCAGACCATCGCGGCTTACGCCGACTGGTTTTTCGCCTGGAAGCGCTCCTATGTGGTGCTGAAGGAGTCCATCTCCTCGGCGGTGACCCGCTTCTTCGAGACCGGCAAATACGAGTCCGTCACCGAGGCCATCGAGGCCGACGTGAAGGCGTATTTCCTGCGTAATTACAAAGAGCAGGTGCTGAAGCCGGAGATCCGCGACGAGACCATCTCCAAAGGCGTGGAGCAGGCGGTGCGCCATGCCCATGACAGCTACCGGCGGGTGATCGCCAATGGCGACATGCGGCTGCAGCTGTTCCTGGCCAAGCATACGAGCCACATGCAGGAGATCCCGGCGACCACGTCGATGACCAATATCGCGCTCGACTGGGACGCGCAGAAATGGAAGGCGCCGGTCTATCTCATGGAGGATCGCGCGTTCGACGGCGTGGTCGGTGTCGGCACCGCGGCGGCCGGCGGCACGGTCGGCGCGTTGGCGCTCGGTCCCGCGATCAACGGCGTCCTAGCGCGCAGCTTCACCGGCTTGTCGCAGCGCGTGGCCACATCGCTCGGCACGCGGATCGCTTATGCGGAGGGCGGCGCCGTTGCCGGCACCTTCGTGCAGCCCATGGGCGGCCAGGTGGTGGGGGCGGCCATCGGCGTGTTGATCGGCACGGCCGTGGACTATCTCGCCAACGAGGCCAACGAGGCGATCAACCGCGAGAGCTTCGTCGCGGCCAACGAGGAAGCGCTCGACGCCACCATCGTTGCGTGGAAGTCGGGCTTAGAGGACAGCGTCGACACGGCCATCGATAAATGGTTCGACGACGCCCGGGCGTCCGTTGTACTCGCCGCCAAATAAGCTCGCCGCTTTTCCGCTCGCCCCGGCGTCACGGCCCTGGGGTGAGGGCCCTCGGACGATCCACGCGCCCTGGCTGGCCGAGACCGGGCAGCCCGCGCCGAAGGTCATGTTTGGGCCGGATTCCGGTGCGGATTTTCGGTCGCATTTCCGCCGCTTGGCGGGCTATGCTGAGCCCAAGAGGGAAAAGTGTAGGGGCGTTACGGGGATGGAAAACAACGTCAAAGCGATTGCGCGGCCGGCGGCCAGCCGCTCGCTGCGCGAGGCGATCCGCAAGGCTCGGCTGGAAGAGGCCGAGCGCCTCGATATCACCGCCGATATGCGCGACGGCGAGATCGCCCGGCTCGAATTGCTCAAGGCCGAGCTCGAGACCGTGTTCGCCGATATTCCCAAGCATGACGACCGCTTCGCCCTGGCGCTGGTGCCGAGCCGCCCGGCGCGGCTGTGGATCGACCTGTTCACCTATGTCGCCATCGACGACGGCGCGGGCGCTTATCTGTTCATCCGCAACAGCGAGAACGGGCGGCGCACCCTGTTCAGCGCGACCACTGTCGTCGACATGGTGGACCGCATCACCAGCCACATGGCCCATGAGATCGTACGCCGGGAGCGGCTCGAAGCCGCGCTGGTGGAGCCGGGGCCGCGCCAGAAGATCGTGATGGACACGGAAGGGGGCGGCGCCGGCATGGGCGTGGTGCTCGCCGCTTTCGTGGTCGGCTTGCTCACCGGCGTGGCGGGCCTGTTCGCTGCCGTGTGGCTCAGCGTTCCCTAAGCACGCGCCGCTCGCATTCCCACACCTGGTCGGCGCTGGCCGCGGCGCGGCCGACCATCTCCACGCGCCAGCCGTTTCCATTCTTCTCGATGTTGTACTCGTTGTAGCGGGCGGCGGGCGCGCGTCCCTCGACGGCCTCGGATGCCGACGGCACGCCGACGACGATGGCCGGTCCGCTCACGGTCTCTAGCTCATGCACGGTCTGCTCGTGCCGGTGTCCGTGCAGCACCAGCTCGGCGCCGTGCGCCTTCAAGACATCGCGGAGCTTCTTGGCGTCGCGCAAGCCGCGCTGCCAGCCCGATTGGCCGGGGAGCGGGGGATGGTGGATCAGCACCACGCGGAACAGGCCTTCGCGGCCAAGCGTATCGAGCGCGCTCGCCAAATAGGCAAGCTGGGATGTACCGAGCTTGCCGGCGGCGACGAACGGCATGGTGGGGATGGCCGAGGACAGCGCGACGATGCCGATGTCGCCCATGCGGCGCACGAAGGGAAAGCCGGTCGTGGGCGTGGCGAACAGCGCCTCGCCGGCGTCGTTGGATTCCATATAGGGATGCCAATGCCGCATGCTGGTGTCCGGATGCAGCCGCACATAGGCGTCGTGATTGCCGGGAATCACGGTGACGCCGCCGGGCTTGCCGAGATGATGCAGCCAGTCGGCGGCGCGCAGGAACTCCTCGGGCAGTCCGAGATTGACCAGATCGCCGGTGACCGCGACATGGTCGGGCTTGCGCTCGATCAGGTCGCGGGTGAGCGCGTCGAGGAATTCGCGCCGATGCACGAGCTTGCGGCCGCGATGCCAATTCACATAGCCGAGGATGCGCTTGGACAGGAGATGCCGGCGCTTTGCGTGCGGCATCGGGCTCAAATGAATGTCAGACAGATGGGCGAGGGTGAACACGGGGGCCGGGGATCACTTCAGGTTGACTGGCGCGGAGTCGGGCAGGGCGCGATGATAGGAATTGATGTATAGCGCGATCTTAAGTTCGCCCGAGGGGCTACGCTCGGACGATCCAATCCTCGCCGACAATGCACTTGATCAGACCCTTATCGGGCGATCCCAAAGGGTGGCCCTCCCAATAGACGGCGCCGACCGCGCGGGCGCGCTCCGGATCGTCGCATAACGGCGTGATGTCGAACGGCTCGAGCACGATGTGCTTTTCGTCGGTCAGCTTCTGGTGAATTTCATAATTGGTCTGGAGTGAGAGGTCCTCGCCGTGCGGGACAAAGATACGCGGCTCGGGATGCAGGAAGAACGCCGCCTGATCTTCCGCCGTCCCCTTCTTGAACATGACCGTGTCGTGAAACGCATTCATCAGCGCAATCACGTCGTCCTTCGATATCGCCATGACGCACCTCCTCGGTTCTTCGAACGTCTCACAACTGGGGACAAAGATGAAGCTGGCCGATTGGGGCCTGGCACGGGGGGCTTCTTCTGTGACGGTTGGGCCGGACACTAGAACGGCCGTGCCCCTGTTGCAAAATGCACCAACCCCTGCGGCGACGCGGGTCCGAGTTCCCCACTAGAACAGCCAGCCCGTCAGAACAGCCAGGTGAAGCGACCTTTGACGCCGTTGTCGTTGACGCCGTCGCCGAACTGGCCGGTATAGGACACGCCCGCCGTCGCGTTCTCACCGACCGCGACGTCGAGCCCGGCATCGATCAGCAAGCGTAGGATGGGTTGAGCGAGGCGATACCCATTAACGATCGATTCGCGACGGTGGGTTTCGCTTCGCTCAACCCACCCTACGAACTACGAGCGCTCCCCGAAGCCGCCCTCCGGATCGGCGGCATCGCCGCCCCAATCGTTGGGATAGACGCCAAGCTTCACCATGCGGTGGAACGACGAGTACGGCCAACCCCTGACGCGTGTCACATGGCCATGTTTCGCCGGGTTGAAATGAATGTAATCCATGTGCCGCGCGAAGTCGTGCTCGTCGCGCAAGGTTTGCTCCCAATAGCGCCGCTGCCAAATTCCCCGTTCGCCCTTCGCGGCGCGGCTGGCCGACACCCGTTCGCCGGCTGGCAGCCCGCGCGAAAAGCTTGACTTGATCAGCCGCCAGCGGACGGCGAAGTCGGCATCTCCCTCAGGCAATGTCCAGATGGCATGGAGATGATCGGGAAGTACAACAATGGCTTCGATTGAAAACGGATGGCGTGCCCGCGTACCCCTGAATGAGTTGCGGAGCAGGTCGATGTGTTCGGTGAGCAGCTGCAACCGGCGCTCCGCAAGTTGACGGTGAAGAGGCAGCTGCCGCCTGGAACGAAGTTGCGTCGGTATCTCGTCATGGACGCGAACATAGCAAGCTGTGGAGGCGATGGGTTTCGCTTCGCTCAACCCATCCTACGACTACGACAAAACCTTATCCCCGCCCCCAAAACCTGTCTTAAACTCCTCCCACCTCGTCCGTTTGAGGGGGCGCTTTCGCGAGGCGTTGTGACGGCGGGACGAGGTGCGGCGCTCGCGGGTCTTGTCGCAACAAGACACTCGGGCGGCATCGGAGCTCCCCCCGGGACCACTAGGAGTCCCCGCCAGGAGCTGGCTGAGACTTGTTCTTTGCGCTACCGGCCTTCGGCCACCTTGAGCGCGTTTGTTGCGCTCACGGCCTTCGCGCCGAAACTCGACGGACAAGGCAAAGCGGGGCCCGACGCCGTATGGACGCTGCAAATAGCATGCGCTTAGCGCAGCGTGGCGTGCTCTTTTATGCGCTACCGCTTCGCTACTTGAGCACATGTGGCGCGCCGCGAGGCGCCCGCCGCGATTCTCAAAAAGGATCGCGGACACCATACGGACTGCGCTTCTCGGCGCGCCATCCCCCTCTCGGGGGCTCATCAACGTCTCGCGGGCGTGCCCGGCGAGCGGTCTTGGCATGTCCCTTTGCCGGCCGGCCCGGATAAGGACTGTGACGGCATAACGGGCCGTGAGAAGATTGGACCATGCAAGGCAGATTGACCCCCAAACCATCACGCAGTCCGCGCGTCTCGCGGCTCATCACCGCCGTGCTGCGCCCGTTCTGGCGCATGCGCCGGGGCATGACGCTCGGCGCGCAAGGCGTGGTCATCGACGGGGACGACCGCGTGCTGCTGGTGCGGCACAGCTACCGGCCGGGCTGGTTCTTTCCGGGCGGCGGGGTCGAGTGGGGTGAGACCTTCGAGGAGGCGCTGGCCCGCGAGCTTATGGAGGAAGTGGGCGTGACCTTTACCGGGGCGCCCGTTCTGCACGGGCTCTACTCCAACGGCAGCAATTTCCCCGGCGACCATATCGCGTTGTTTCTCATCCGGGATTGGACGCGGCGCGAGAATTATCACCAGCTCGGCGAGATTGCGGAAGCTGCGATGTTCGCGCCCGACGATGTGCCGGCGGGGACCGATGCGGGCACGCGCACGCGGCTCGCCGAGATCTTCGGGACGGCGACGCCAAGCGCGAAATGGTGATGGCGGGTCGGCTAGTCGTCGCCGCCGGCGAGCTTCTTGGCGATCTTGGCGACGTGGTGGCCCTGGAAGCTGGCGAGGTTCAATTCCTTTTGCGACGGCGAACGCGAGCCGTCGGGCGCGGCGATGGTGCCGGCGCCATAGGGCGAGCCGCCCTTGACCTCGCTGATGTCGGGCAGGTCGGGCGCGGAATAGGGCAGCCCGACAATGACCATGCCGTGATGGATCATGGTCCAGTGGACTGAGACGATGGTGGTCTCGTTGCCGCCGCCGGTCGAGGTCGAGGTGAACACGCTGCCGACTTTGCCGATTAGCGCGCCGCCCACCCACAAGGGTCCGGTCTGGTCGAAGAAGTGGCGCATCTGCGCCGACATGTTGCCGAAGCGGGTCGGCGTGCCGACGATGATGCCGTCGTAATCGGCGAGCTCTTGCGGGTCGGCGATCTCGGCCGGCTGGTCGACCTTCATGCCGGCGGCGCGCATGACGTCCTCTGGCATCAGCTCGGGGACGCGCTTGACGGCCACCTGCGCGCCATCGACCGCGCGCACGCCGTGCGCCATGGCGTAAGCCAAAGTTTCGGTGTGCCCGTAGGACGAATGATAAAGAACGAGCAGTCGCGCCGTGTCCGCCATGAAATGTCCCCGCTTTGCCGTCAGGGGCGTGGCTTCACGGCCCCTCCTCGATAGTCTTTAGTTTAGCAGATTCAATACTGTGATGAGAGGCGATAACACATACTGAAGTTGAGCGGGTTCGTAAACGTATCGGATTGGGCCGGCGGGACGCCGTCTCGTCCCGCTGGGCGTTTCAGATCGCTGGACGCCTCAGAACTCTGGACCTGGGGCAACCGTCCGTGATAAGGCAGCGCCCGTCATGACCACGAGGATCGACATTACGACGTTTCCCCGACGACGAGCGGGCGCCCGCCTTCCGCGGACTGCCTAGTCCTCGTCGCCGTCACCTCGTCTTTCTCACCTGAAGATCGCGTTTGGTGCCCGCGGGCGAGGGGTCTCCCTCGATCAGCCATCCCGGTGCTAACGCCATGACAAATTTTGAAATCCGCCTTGAAACCGCCGACGACGCGCCGGCGCTGTCGCAGCTGTCGGCCGATGTCTTCGGCCCGGGCCGCTTTACGCGCAGCGCCTATCGGGTGCGAGAAGGCGTGGCCCCGGTGCCGGCGCTCAGCCTGACCGGCTGGCTCGACGGCCGCCTCGTGGGCGGCATCCGCTTCACCGCCATCAGCATCGGCGAGGGCGAGGGGGCTGCCTTGTTGGGGCCGCTGGTGGTCGATCCGCTGGTGAAGGGCAAAGGCTACGGCAAGGCGCTGGTCGGCGAGGGCTTGAGCCGCGCGCGGGACGAGGGCTTCGGTCTGGTGCTGCTGGTCGGCGACATGCCCTATTATGGCCGCTTCGGCTTTGCGCCGGTTCAGCCCCGGAAGATCACCCTGCCTGGTCCGGTCGATCCGGCGCGTTTGCTGGCCGTCGAGCTTATGTCCGGGGCGCTGGAGGGCGCGGCTGGCCGGGTCAAGGCGCACGCGCGCTAAGCTGCGGATGGCCGATTAGTGGCCTTCGCGGTACCAGGTGGCGGCCAACAGGCCGAGCAGCAGGGCCAGCGCCAGGAAGCCGGTGAACAGCGGGAACAGGCGCACGCCCTTCACGTGATAGGCCTCGCGCTTGTGCAGGCCGAGCCAATCACCGCCATGCATCACATGGCCGCTCCGCATCATCACCAGGCGCGGCAGGGAGGCCGCTTCGTCGTCCTTGCGCCCGAGCCAGAATGCGCCGCCGCCGGTTTCTTCCAAGATCGGGCCGAGGGGGCCGTCGGTCGCGGTCACCGCTGCGAGTTCGCGGGTGTTGGCGTTGCCCACGGTGACGATGCTGGCCAGCCCGCCCGAGGCCACGCGGTAGACGCCTTGCTCCTCGGCGGTCATGGTTTTGCGCCATAGCCCGCGTTCACCCTTGTCCAGAGTGAGGGTCTCTTTTTTGCCGGATGGCGTGGTGACGATGACGGGCTCCACCTCATCCTCGATCGAGCGGCGCTCGATGATGAGGGTCTGGCCGCGGCTCGTGGCCTTCAAGGTTTCCTCTTCGAGCTCGGGCTCCTTCATCAGCCAATGGGCAAGGCGGCGCAATAGGTCGGTGTAAGGACCGCCGCCGTCATAGCCGCGCGCCCAGAGCCAAGCGTGGTCGGAGAGAAGCAGCGCCACGCGCCCCTTGCCGCGCTCGCCGATGACGAGCAGCGGCTTGTCGTCGGCGCCCTTCATCAGCACCTCGCCCTGTTGCGGGCTGACGTCCACGACCCGGAACCAGCGGCCCCAAGTGGCTTCGCCATTGGCGCCGTTATGTGCGCCGGGCAGGTCGCTGGTGACGGGATGCTTGCCGCCGAGCTCGGTCAGCGCCGGCTTGAAGGGCTCCTCGATTACCCGGCCCGACGGCACGGCGGGCAGGATCTGGCCGAGTGGCGTGCGGTAGAGGCTGAGCGCGGAGGCATAGTCGTCGCCGGCGGAGACGAGCACGGCGCCGCCGCGCTCCACATAACGGGCGACGTTCTCGAGATAGAGCAACGGCAGCACGCCGCGGCGCTGGTAACGGTCGAAGATGATCAGGTCGAACTGATCGAGCTTCTCCTGGAACAGCTCGCGGGTCGGAAAGGCGATCAGTGACAACTGATCGATAGGCGTGCCGTCCTGCTTTTCCGGCGGGCGCAGGATGGTGAAGTGTACGAGGTCGACCGACGCGTCGGACTTGAGCATGTTACGCCATGTGCGCTCCCCGGTATGAGGCTCACCCGAGACCAGCAAGACACGCAGATTCTCGCGCACGCCCTCGATGGTCAGCACGCTGCGATTGTTGATCGTGGTGAGCTCGCCGGGCGCGGACTCCGCCTCGATCTCGACAATATTGGGACCAGCGTGATCCATCGCGACGGGGATTTCGACGGTCTCGCCGATGCGAACGGTCTTCTGCGTCGGCGCCTGGCCTTGATGGGTGACGGTGAGTATCACGGTGCCGGCACCGTCGGGCCGCGTTTCGCTGACTTTGACCTCGATGGGCTGGGTGCTGCCGACGATGCCGAAGCGCGGCGCGCTCAGCACTTCCAGCCGGCGGTCATACTCGCCCTTTTTGCCGGTGATCAGCGCATGGACGGGCGCGTCGAAACCGAGCGCTGAGGCGGCACCCGGCACGTCATGAACCTCGCCGTCGGTGATCATGACCACGCCGGCGAGACGGTCGGGCGGCACATCGGCGAGGGCTTCGCCCAAATCGTTGAACAGCATGGTGCCGTCACGCTCGTTGTCGGCGGATGTCGAGGTGGAGCGCACGAAGCGTACGTCGAGATCGGGGATCGCCTTGAGGCGTTCCTCCAGGCCCCTGCGCATGGCTTCGGTGCGCTCGGTGCGGCCGGCGATGGCCTGGCTCTGGCTGTCGTCGACCACTACGGTAACGATGTCGGTGAGCGGCTCGCGGTCTTCCTGCTTGAGATGCGGGTTGGCCATGGCCAGAAGCAGCATGACGAAGGCGAGCAGGCGCAAGACGGCACCGCGGCGCGCGCGCCAGAACAGCAGCGCGAGCAGCGCCGCGCCAATACCGGTGATGACCCACAGGACGGGCCAGGGCACGAAGGGGAGGAACTCGACGGACCAGCTCATGGGCTTACTGTCCCAACCGCTCGAGCAGGGCAGGGACATGCACCTGATCGGCTTTGTAGTTGCCGGTGAGCGCGTACATCACGAGATTGACGCCGGCGCGGAAAGCCATCTCCCGCTGCATTTCGCCGCCTGGCACGACCGGAAAGATCGGCCGGTTCGCCGCGTCGAGCGCCCAGGCCGAGGCGAGGTCGTTCGAGGTGATAACGAGAGAGCTCACTCCGTCGGTGCGGCGGGAACGCTCGCTGCGCTCGGCCTCGTCCGCGGGCTCGGCCTCGACCCATAGCGAGCCGCCGTCCCAGCGGCCGGGGAAGCTTCGCATCAGATAGAAGGACTTGGTGAGGACGTGGTTCTCAGGCACCGGCTCGAGCGGCGGCAGATCGAGCTGGCCGATCAGGCGGGTCAGCGCCTTTCCCTGGCTGCCGCCGTAGGCCACGCTCTCCTGGTCGCGCGTATCGAAGATGATCATGCCGCCTTGCTTCATATAGGCGTCGACCTTGGCGAGGGTCTTATCGGACAGAGGCTCGGCGTCTTCGCGGACGGGCCAATACAGCACCGGGAAGAAGGACAGCTCGTCGGTGTCGATGTCGACGCCCATGGGGTCGCCGGGCTCGAGCGCGGTGCGGGCGCGCAAGACCTTGCTCAAGCCGCCTAAGCCTTCCTCGCTGGTGCGGTCGATATCCGCGTCGGCGGTCCGCACAAAAGCGAGGCGCGTGTTGAGCGCTGCCTTCAGGGCGAATTCGTCCGCCGCGTTGCCCGTGGCGGGCGGTTGCCCGTCCCCTTCCGCAGCAAAGCTCGGTGAAGGCAGGGCGAGCGGCACAAGCGCGAGCGCGAAGACGATGGCCACGGCTGTGGCGGCGCGGGGGCGGAAGCGCAAGCCGGTGCTCAGCGCCAGCACCGCGAGAATGTCGAGGGCGAACAAGCCAAGCGCGGCGATATAAAGCCATGGCTCGAGTGCCAGGGGCTTCTTCAACGTGTAGCCGCTTACTTCGCTGGCGCCGTCGATTGGTGCCAGGCTCGCGAGTTCCGTCTTCGCGGTCACGAGGTTCAGGGCGTGGGCCGCGCCGGACGGGCCGTAATAGCCGGGCGGATGATCCGGTCCCGGAACGGTCGTGTCGAGTTTGTCGGGGGCGATCGGTGCGGCGCGCAATGGCGGCGGGACGAGTTGGCCGAAGCCGTCCAAGGTCTGGATCGGCGCTAGCGCCGTGGTCGACGCGGACGCGGCGGCCGCCTCGATGCTTGCGCCGTCGTCGTTGGCCTGGGCGCCGACTTGGCTCGGTCCCAGTGTCAGGGCGCGGCGGAGCATTTCCACGAAGAGGCCCGACAGCGGCAGGTTCGACCAGTCGGAGTTGGCGGTGACGTGGAACAGCACGATCCAGCCTTCGCCATGCTTGGCGGCGGTCACGAGCGGGGTGCCGTCGGCCAATGTCGCCCAGACTTCGGCGTCCATGGCCACGGTGGGATCGGCGAGGACCTGGCGGTTCACGCGCACATCGTCGGGGATCGTGAGCCCCTTGAACGGGCTCTTGTCTTCGAAAGCGGCCAGAGGCTGCGGCGTGCTCCAGGACAGCGAGCCGCCAAGCGAACGGCCGCCACGGCGCAGCGCCACGGGCAGTAGCTCGTCGCCGCCTTGCTCGAGCCGGGGCCCGGCGAAGCGGATTAGTACGCCGCCCTCGCCGAGCCAGCCTTCCAGCTCCTCTTGGGTGCCGGCGAGCAACTTGCCGATATCGGCGAGCACGATGGTCGAGACCCGCTGCTTGTTGATGAGGTCATGCACGGCCGTGGAGATATTGAGCTCGCTCGGCGTGATGACGTCCGCATAAGGCGACAGCGCGCGCTCTACGTAATAGAGCGGCGACAGGAGCGGCTGCGCCTCCTCGCGGGATTCGCCGGAGACGATGCCGACCCGGTGCCATTGCGAGCGGGCGTCGAGCAGATGGACGGCGCCGGCGGAACGCTCGCCTTTGACTTGGATGCGCGCCACTTGATTGCGGATCTCGAGCGGCAGATCGAAGCTCGCTTCGGCTTCGCGTTCTCCCGTCTTGATGGTGAAGGGCGCTTCGCCAAGCGGCTCGCCGTGGCCGGTAAGTGCTCGGATGATGCCGGAGCGCGGACCGTCCACGCCGCTCAGCACGCGGCCGGCAAGCACGCCGCCTTCGCCGGTGGATTGGCCGAGACCGAGCGCCGCTTCGCCTACGGCCGGCTTCAGCACGGTGAGGCTGCCGCCATTGCCGGCAAGCTTGGCGAGCACGCTGGCAAAGCTTTCGCCGTCGCCGTAGTCGAGGCCGTCGGAGAGCCAAACCACGCTATGGCCGGTCTTGTCGGCAAGTTCCTTTTCGAGGGCCGCGGCGAGGGTCGCGCGGTCCGGCGCGTAAGGTTCGGGTGTCAGGCCGCCGATGCGCTCGCGCGCCTCGTCGGCGGGAAGCGGCTGGCCGAGAGGCTGTCCCGGCGAGGTTGGCGCCAGCATGACGGTCCGGCCGTCGCGGCTGGCACGGTCTATTGCCGCGACCATGGTCTCGCGCCGTTCGGCCCAATGGGCGGCGGAGGCCCAGCCATTGTCGATAACCAGAAGGAGCGGCCCTTCGCCGGCGAAGGTTTTCCGGTCGGGATTCAGCACGGGCCGCGCCAGAGCGAGGATCAGGAGGGCGGCAAGCAGCATCCGCAACAGGGTGAGCCACCATGGGCTATGCGCCGGTGTCTCCTCGGTGGATTTGAGGTCCTTGAGCAGCCGCGTAGGTGGGAACACCACGACGTGCGGGCTCGGCGGCGTGAAGCGCAGCAGCCACCAGATGGCCGGCAGCGCGGCAAGCGCCGCCAGTATCCAAGGCTGCAGGAAGCCTATGGCGCCGATCGTCATCATGCCGGTTCAGCCGATGATGCGGGCGCCGCGGCGCGCGGGGCGCGATAGCGGTAGTCGCGGTCGAGTCCGGCGAGGTGACTGTGAACGGCGAGGACCACTTCCTCGGGCGGGCGGTCGGTGTGGTGGACGACGAACGACCAGCCGAGCCGGCGCGCGGCTTCCGCTAAATCGATGCGGTGGCGCTTCATCCGCGCTTGGTAGCTGTCGCGCAGGGTCTCGGCGCGGCCGGCAATGACACTGGCGCCGCCCTCGCTCGAGGCGAACTCGGTGCGCCCCGCGTAAGGCAGAGTCTCCTCCGCCGGATCGAGCACCTGTATGAGATGGCCACGCACGCCTTGAGAGGCAATGGCCTGGAACCGCGCCACGGTCTCGTCCACCGGCTCTAGGAAATCCGAGATCAGGATGCATTCGGAAAAGCGGCTGAGCCGCGCGCGCGGCGGCAGGCTCACATCGGAGGTCTCGCGCAAGAGAATTTCGGCGACCTTGCGGCCGGCATTGCGCCCGGCGAAGGGCACGCCGCCGAGAAGGCCGACGCGCTCGCCGGCGCGGGACAAAAGTTCGGTCAGCGCCAGCGCCAGCACGACGGCCCGGCTTTCCTTGGTCACCTTGGCCAGCGACGAGCGAAAAAGCATGGACGGTGAGAGATCGACCCAAAGCCAGACCGTGTGGGCCGCTTCCCACTCTCGCTCGCGCACGAATAAATGGTCCGAGGCTGCCGAGCGGCGCCAGTCGATACCGGAGACGGCGTCGTTCTGATCGTAGTGGCGGAACTGCCAGAAGGTGTCACCCGGGCCGGCGCGGCGGCGGCCATGGGTGCCATGGGTGACGGTATGGGCGACACGCTGGGCTTCGATGAGAAGCGCGGGCATGCGCGCCGCAAGCCCATGGGCTTCGGCTTCCTCGGCCAGAAACGGCTTGAGCTGTTTCGCCTGAGCGTTCGACACGCTTGGCCTACCTCAGCGGCTCGATAAGCCTTGCCATCATGTCGCTCATCTCGACGCCTTCCGCGCGGGCGCCGAAGGTGAGCGCCATGCGGTGCTTGAGCACAGGCTCGGCAAGGTCGACGACGTCGTCGACGGACGGTGCGAGCCGGCCATCCATCATCGCCTTGGCGCGGACAGCGAGCATCAGGGCTTGGCTGGCGCGCGGGCCGGGGCCCCAAGCGATCATGTCTTCCAGCTCCTGGTTAATGCCGGTGCCGGGCCGCGCGGAACGGACCAGTTGGAGGATGGCGTCGACCACTTGGTCGCCGACCGGTAGCTGGCGCACGAGGCGCTGCGCCATCATCAGTTCGTCGGCGGAGAGGATGGTCTTGAGATTGCGCTCCTCGACGCCGGTGGTGGCGAACAGCATGCGCCGTTCGGCGTCGGCGTTGGGATAGGACACGTCGATCTGCAGCAGGAAGCGATCGAGCTGCGCTTCGGGGAGAGGATAGGTGCCTTCCTGCTCCAGCGGGTTCTGAGTTGCGAGCACATGGAACGGGTGGGGCACGTCGTGGCGGACACCGGCCACGGTGACGTGGTTTTCCTGCATGGCCTGAAGCAGCGCCGACTGGGTCTTGGGGCTGGCGCGGTTGATCTCGTCAGCCATTAGAAGCTGCGTGAAGATCGGGCCCTTGACGAAGCGGAAGTTACGGCGGCCGCCGGCTTCCTCTTCCAGCACTTCGGAACCGACGATGTCGGATGGCATGAGGTCCGGCGTGAACTGAATGCGCTTGTTGTCGAGACCGAGCACGGCGCCGAGGGTCTCGACGAGGCTCGTCTTGGCAAGGCCGGGCACGCCGATCAGCAGCGCATGGCCGCCCGACAGGAGCGTGATCAACGCAAGGTCGATAACGCGGTCCTGACCGAAAATGACGCTGGCGGTGGCATCCCGCACGTCCTGGATCTTGGCGCCGATTTCGTCGAGGCGATCCACGAGTTGGGACTCGGATTGGGCAAGTGTGGTCATGGATTCAGTTTCGCTCGGTCCTGATGATGGAGAAATATAGGGCCAAAGGCCTGGGAAAGCGGAACACTTTGCACGGCAATTAGGTCACAATAGCGTTGGCGCCGATGCCGGCTGGCGCATTCCGTGGCGAAGCATAAACAGAGGTCAGAAACGGCTGATATGGTGATGTCTGACCAAGACAAAAGAGATGGACTCGTAGCATCTGGCACGCGCGGCGGCAAACAGCCGAAGCCAATATTGCCAAACCTTAATAATTGCGGGGACATCGGGCTGAAGATCGCCCGCGACGGCACGTGGTTCTACCAAGGCGGCCCGATTAACCGGAAACCGCTGGTCAAGTTGTTCGCCTCGGTGTTGCGCTGCGAAGACGACGGCTTCTATTTGGTGACGCCGGTGGAGAAGGTGCCCATCGCCGTCGAGGCCGAGCCCTTCGTTGCCGTGGAGCTCATGCAAGAGGGCAGCGGCACCGGCCAGCGTCTCACCTTCCGCACCAATGTCGACGATGTGGTCACGGCGGACACAGACCACCCCATCGGCTTCCGCGCCGAAGCGGGCGGACATGCGCCTTACGTGGTGGTGCGCGACGGCTTGCGGGCGCGGCTTGCCCGGCCGGTCTATTACGAGCTCACCGCGTTGGCGGTCGAGGCTGAAAGCGACGCCGGTAAGGCCACCGGCGTGTGGAGCGGCGGCGCCTTCTTTCCGTTCCCCATGGGGGAAGAGTGAAGCGCCTCGCTTTGTCGGACGGGCGAAGCTAAGCTTTTCGGCAAAACTAACTTCAAGGGGAGGCCGTCCAGCCGATGTTGCGCATCGCTCTCATCGATATTCTGCTCTTCGCCCTGCCGTTCCTGATCTACGCGGCCTACATGGTCTGGGTGAAGGGCGCGGCGCCGGCGAGTCTATGGCAGAGCGCACCGGTGTTCTGGCTGCTCGCGATCGGTTTCGGGGTTCTGTTCGTCACCATGGCGACGCTGGTCCAGTTCTCGGGCGGCGAACGCGGTGGAACCTATCACCCCCCAGTGCTCGAAGACGGCGTGATCAAGCCGGGCGGCATCGACTGACGGGGAGGCGGCATGGCCGAACACGATACCCCGCGCACGCATGCACCAAAGTCGCTGCGCGACGCCGCTTGGCTGAAGCGACCTGAGACGTGCGCCGTGTTCACCGCTCTGTCAGGCGATGGCGTCGAGACGCGGGCGGTGGGCGGCGCGGTGCGCGATGCGCTGCTTGGCCTCGACGTGACCGACGTCGACTTCGCCACGACGGCGGCACCAGACACGGTCATGGGGCTCGCCCGTGGCGCGGGGCTCAAGGCGATCCCGACCGGCATCGCGCACGGCACGGTGACGGTCGTCGCCGACGGCATGTCCTTCGAGGTGACGACGCTCAGGCGCGACGTGGAGACCTATGGACGCCACGCCAAAGTCGCGTTCACGCAAGATTGGACCGAGGACGCGAAGCGGCGCGACTTCACGCTGAACGCGCTCTATGCCGATGCTGACGGCACGCTCTACGACCCGCTCGGCTGCTATGAGGATTTCGCGGCGCGACGGGTGCGGTTCATCGGCGATGCGCGCGCCCGCATCAAGGAGGATTATTTACGCATCCTCCGCTTCTTCCGCTTCAACGCCATTTACGGCAGCGGTCCCCTCGATCAAGAGGGGCTTGCGGCTTGCGTGCGGGCACGTGCCGGCCTGGCGCAGCTCTCGGCCGAACGGGTTTGGGCGGAGCTCAAGCGTATCCTCGCAGCACCCCAGGCTATGTCGGGCATCGATGCTCTGTTCCGCTATGGACTTTTGGCCGACATTCTCGGCAGCGCGCCGCGGCCCGGCCGGCTCGTGCGGCTGATCGACATCGAGACGGCGCAAGGCCGCGAGCCCAGTGCGCCGCTCAGGCTTGCCGCGCTGTGCTTGTTCGTGGCGGAGGATGCGCCGCGGCTCGCGGCACGATTCAAATTGTCGAATGCGGAGCAGGCCGTGCTGGCGCTCGGCGCCAGCGAAACCTGCGACATGGCGTTGCCGGATGAGGATGCGGCCAAGCGGCTTCTGTATCGTCTCGGCCCGGATGCCTACGCGTCGCAGACCTTGCTGGCCTGGGCGGCAAGCGGCGTGGCGGCTGACGATACCGAATGGGACCGCGCGCTCGCGCTGCCGGAGCGGTGGCAGGCACCGTCCTTTCCGCTGCGCGGCGCCGACATCATGGCGCTCGGGGTCGAGGGCCCGGTGATCGGCGAGATCTTGCGCGCGCTGGAAGCGGGCTGGCTCGAGAGCGGTTTTAGCGAGGAACAGGAGGTTCTGTTGGCCAAGGCCAAGACGCTTGTGGCCAAGGCCAAGACCCTGGCTGGTTAGCGCAAGCACCCTCGCGCGGCCCATAAAAATGAGCCGCGCCCGAAGGCGCGGCTCTCGATTTACCTGAGTCGTTTGAGTCGCTTAGGCAAGCGGACTTAGAAGTCCATACCGCCCATGCCGCCCATGCCACCCATACCGCCGCCGCCCGGCATGCCGCCGCCGCCGGACTTCTTCGGCAGCTCGGCCACCATGGCCTCGGTGGTGATGAGCAGGCCAGCCACGGAGGCCGCATCCTGCAGCGCGGTGCGCACGACCTTGGCCGGATCGATGACGCCCTGCTTCACCAGGTTGCCATACTCGCCGGTCGCGGCGTTGTAGCCGAAGGAGTAGTCGTCCTTGTCGAGGATCTTGCCGACGACAACGGCGCCATCCTCGCCCGCATTATCGGCGATCTGGCGCAGAGGCGACTGAAGCGCGCGGCGCACGATGTTGACGCCGATCTTCTGGTCGTCATTGGCGCCCTTGACGTTATCCAGCGCCTTGATCGCACGGAGCAGAGCGACGCCACCACCGGGGACGATGCCTTCCTCGACGGCCGCGCGGGTGGCGTTCAACGCATCGTCGACGCGATCCTTGCGCTCTCTCACTTCCATCTCGGTCACGCCGCCGACCTTGATCACGGCAACACCGCCGGCGAGCTTCGCCAGGCGCTCCTGCAGCTTCTCGCGGTCATAGTCGGACGTGGTGTCCTCGATCTGC
The DNA here is from genome assembly GCA_035528655.1 of Methyloceanibacter sp. Taxonomy (GTDB): domain Bacteria; phylum Pseudomonadota; class Alphaproteobacteria; order Rhizobiales; family Methyloligellaceae; genus Methyloceanibacter. The sequence continues at coordinate 81,592 of DATKYG010000017.1, read as the reverse complement.
TGACGGATCTGGGCGACGCGCGCCACGATGTCGGCCTTCTTGCCGGCGCCGTCGACGAGGGTGGTGTCATCCTTGGTGATGACCACCTTCTTGGCCTGGCCGAGCATGTCGAGGGTGACGCTCTCGAGCTTGATACCGAGATCCTCGGAGATGACTTGACCGCCAGTCAGGACAGCGATGTCCTGGAGCATGGCCTTGCGACGATCGCCGAAACCGGGCGCCTTGACCGCGGCGACCTTCAAGCCGCCGCGCAGCTTGTTGACCACGAGGGTGGCCAGCGCCTCGCCCTCGACGTCCTCGGCGATGATCAGCAGCGGCCGGCCGGACTGCACCACGGCCTCGAGCAGCGGCAGCATCGACTGGAGGTTGGAGAGCTTCTTCTCGTCGACGAGAATGTAGGGGCTCTCGAGTTCGACGCGCATCTTGTCGGCGTCGGTGATGAAGTAGGGAGAGATGTAGCCGCGGTCGAACTGCATGCCCTCGACCACTTCCAGCTCGGTGGCGAGGCTCTTGGCTTCCTCGACGGTAATCACGCCGTCATTGCCAACCTTCTGCATGGCCTCGGAGATGAAGCGGCCGATTTCCTGGTCGCCGTTGGCGGAGATGGTGCCGACTTGGGCGATCTCCTCATTGGAGGTGACCTTTTTCGCCTTCGCCTTCAGTTCGTTGAGGACGGCGGTCACGGCGAGATCGACGCCGCGCTTCAGGTCCATGGGGTTCGAACCGGCGGCGACGGACTTGGCACCTTCCCTGACGATGGACTGTGCCAGCACGGTCGCGGTGGTGGTGCCGTCGCCCGCTTCGTCGGCGGTCTTTGAGGCCACTTCACGCAGCATCTGGGCGCCCATGTTCTCGAACTTATCCTCGAGCTCGATCTCCTTGGCGACCGTCACACCGTCCTTGGTGATGCGCGGGGCGCCGAAGGACTTCTCGAGCACGACGTTTCGGCCCTTGGGCCCCAGCGTCACCTTGACCGCGTTGGCCAAGATGTCGACGCCGCGCAGCATGCGCTCGCGGGCGTCTTGGGAGAATTTTACTTCTTTCGCAGACATCGATCTGAACTCCGTTCTTATCGGTACCCCTGAGGCGCGGGCCTCGAAGGGCGGGAGGGAATTGCGGGGTCACCCTCAAGAGCGCTGTCTGTGACAGCCCATCCCGGATGACGAAATTGTTTACGCGGCTTTCTTCTTCGAGGCCTTCGCGACGGCGCCTTCGATCACGCCGAGAATGTCGCTTTCTTTCATGATGAGAAGGTCCTCACCGTCGATCTTGACCTCGGTGCCGGACCATTTGCCGAACAGCACGCGGTCGCCGGCCTTCACGTCCAGGGGCTGGACATGGCCCTTCTCGTCGGGGGCGCCGGGGCCCACGGCGATGATCTCGCCCTCTTGCGGCTTCTCCTTCGCGGTATCGGGAATGATGATCCCGCCACGGGTCCGTTCGTCCTCCTCGATGCGGCGTACGACGACGCGATCATGCAACGGACGAAACTTCATCTTCGGTCTCCTTAGGGCAAATTGTGATGAGCTGGGTGGCCCCCAGGATTGGGAGCGCCCGTAAAGCTATGTAGATTTAGCGTTTGGCACTTTCAAGGCGAGAGTGCCAGGATTTCGTTAGCAGCCTGTGTGGTCTGCTGCCAACATACTGATTTCACTGTATAAAATCTATAGACGCCAGGGGTGACGGCCATTAGCATTGATAAAACCAAAAAGGCTGATCACGAGGGGACTCAAAGCCATGTCACCAGGGGATTTGGATCCTGGCTTCGTTCGCCAGATCGAGGGGTTTTCGCTTACCACCGCCGAAATTCTCTATCGCCTGCCCGACCATAAGAAGCTTCTGCAGAGCTATGTCTGGCAGGACTACGACTTGGCGCCGCGCTTTCCCAAGCTGACCGACTTCTTGGACTTCTGGCACGCCAATCTCGACGGGCCGCTCTACCGGGTGCGTGTGGCCCATCAGAAGCTCATCTCGCCGAGAGAATTCAGCTTCGTGGACGGCGAGCTTCTCCTGCATTGAAGCCGCGAACGCTCGCCATCACAGCGCTGCCATGGCAAGCTCCTAAGCTCTTCGTGGGGCTTTCGGGAGGCGTGACATGCGGTGGATCAGGGGATTCTTGGTTGGCGGTTTGCTCGGGACCCTGTTCGGGTTGGCGCTCGGCATCTTCCTGTTCCCCTATATCTTCCCGCCGCCGGAGGCGATGGAAACGCTGAGCCGGTCGGAGAGCGGCAAGCTTCTCGCCAAGGGCGCCTTCATCCAGCCTAATCCGAACGATCCGGTCAATTACGGCAAGGGGGCGGTCAGCGTCTATCCGCGCACCGTGTTCCTGGGCGAAGATTTCGAGGTCGGACCGGGCCCCGATTTCCACGTCTACCTGGTGCCGAAGGCTGACATCCGCTCATCGAGCGACGTCACCGACACGATGTATGTGGATCTCGGCCGCTTGCGCGCCTTCAAGGGCAGCCAGAACTACGCGATTCCCGCCGGCGTCGACCTCGCCAAGTTTCCGTCCGTGGTGATCTGGTGCCAGCAATTCTCGGTGCTGATCTCGCCCGCCGATCTCACATTCGAGCAGGGCAGCTAGCGGGCAGCCCGTCCTTCCGGCGGTGGCCGGACTCCAGCAGAGACGCTCAGCGCCGGCATAGCCGCGCTTAGGACGACTGCGCTTCGGTTTTGCGGTGCGGCCCGAAGTCGTACTCGTAGATGTGAGCATGCTCCTTATCGAGCACGGGCTTCAGTTTCCGGAAGGCATTGCCGTAGAGGTAGAACGGGATGCGCGGAAAGAGATGATGGATCAGGTGAAAGTTCTGGAACATGTAAAGCGAGTTTACCAACGGCTCGATGAGCTTGCCCCTAAACCAGAACACGTTGGTGTCGCGATAGCGCTCATGCACCTCATGCGGCTTATGAGTGAGGTAAGCGAAGAAATAGATGATGAGCGCCGAGGCGAGGATGTGGGGGAAGATCCACAGCATCAGCACTTCGTGCCAATAGCCCATCACAGATAGCGCGATCGCGATCCCGTAGTAGATCATGTGCGCGACTATAATGTGGATGGCGAGCGGCAGCATGCCCGGAACGTGGGGTTTGAAGGCGATGTTTTTCCAGAAATAGTCGTGGTACCAGAACACGATGGTGAGGCAGCGCCACACCACCAGGAACGGGTTCTTCACTGCCACCCAGTGATCGGGATCGAGATCCGGATTGTTGGTGTCCCGGTGATGAGCGAGATGCATGTAGTGGAAGGCTTTGTACTCGTGCAGCAGGATGGTGCCGCAGGCATAGCCGACGAGATGGTTCAGCCACAGCCACTTTGAATCGCGCCCGGCGATATTGCCGTGACAGGCCTCATGCAACGGCGTCTGGTCGGCATAGAGGATCAGCGTGTTGAGGATCAGCGCGAGCCAGAGCGGGATGATACCCATTGTGCCGAGGGTGCAGACAGCGGCGAAGGAGCCGATGATCGCAATGGCCAGGAACACGGTCGGCCACGCCACCATGCCCTGATAGGGCCTGATCAGCGTGAGCGCCTGCCGGTCGGCGGCGGCATTGGGCTGATCGCGGGAGGTTTCGATGATGGGAGGTTCGGCGGTCGTCAACGCATTGGTCATCTTGCTCATGACCTTCAACTCGCCAGTCGAGACGTTGCTCCGCATGCCCGTGTCCGAAGGCTGAAACAATCGTGATGCCGGAGAGGCTCTCCTTCTCGGTCCTTACACCGGAAATGTAACCGGATCGGCGAAAGAGGCAAGAATCTTGCGCGGACCTTCGACGTTCATCCGGCCGTGCCCCGTCAGGATGTTGTCGAGCACGAGAACATCGCCTTTTTTCCACCGGAATAGAACCGAGTGATCCCATGTGGTGCGGCGGATTTCGATCATCTCATCGGGGGAAATGGGCGTTCCGTCGCCGTAAAGAATTTGGACCGGCATAACGTCGAGGGCGTAAAGCAACCTGAGGCCCATTTTTAGAGAGGCGTTATGGAGCCCATTCTGGCGCGGTCTGACTTCGTCGAGATCCTTAAGGATACTGGTCCGGTGAAAGGCCTGAAGGTTGAGGCACTGTTCACTCGTTTCAGGATGACGGGGCAGCGGATCGACGACGTTTTCAGTGTGTAGGATGCGCCCGTCCGGATGCCACTGACAGACCATTCCCTGCGCCGTCACCATGGCCTCGATCTCATCGCGGTCGGAGGTTCCGAAAGCCTCGTCCCATGTCCGGTTTATTATCGGCGCCCAGCCCGGGCGCTTTTTCGGAAAACGTCGCCGATAACAGACCTTCTTTTCCTGCAGTTTCGCCCGAACGTTGGGGTCGAGGGTGCTCGCCGCCGCGCGCGAGTCAAACAGCGGCGTTTCGCCATGGCGCACGGGTTCGACCAAACAAAAGAACGAAATCATGCGGGGTCGTTCGTTTAGGAAGCTGTTCTCATTGTGGGCGAGGATTGGGTATGCGTCGGGGGTGTCGGTCGAGGTGTATACGCTTTCGGCTACCTTGCTTCGCGGGCTGGTTTCGAACGGGTTCTCCGCCTCGGGCTGGTAACCGAGTGCCCCGATGATGTCCGCGAAGCTGTCCGGGTCGTTCACCTCAAACCCGCGCAGGAGAAAGCCGCCGCGCTTCATCATTTCATCCCGAAGTGGCGCGCGTTCGGCGGTCACAAAGGCGCGGAGATCCGCCAGAGATTGCTGCCCGTCTGCTTCCACGACTCGCGGGAGAGCCGGGCATTTGGTCGGGCGTGTCAATTCTGAGGGCTTGAGATTTCGCCAAGTAGCCATTCTTTTTCGGTAGCCAAATTGGATGGCAATGTCCAGTGGGGGGCGAACGAACTGGTGGTTCGGCCATGCGGCGACTTGTCCCTCTCTTTTCGGTGGAGACGACGTGGGGATTCGTTCGGGTCGCCCGCCACGCCTGAAGCGTCGTCTGTGCGATGGGCTGAGCGCTATTCAGCCGCTGATAGTCGGCTGCGATCCATCGGCAAGCGTCGCAGCAAATCTGCGCGTCATCCGGGGAAAGCCGGCCAGGGCTATGTCTGGTTCGAGATCATGAAACTTGCGCCCGTGCTCGATTTCGGCAACACCTTTCGCCCGAGCATGGCGCACGACGAGGGTGGTGGAAATGGGACTAGGGTTTATCGTCGGCTCGTAGTGGCGATGTCACCTTGTCCCATTCGGTGCGGCAAGCGGAGATCGTTGGCTCCCTAAGAAGCCTTAAGTTCGGGGCCCCTACGGTCATATAAATCGGGCGCCCACCCCTATTCCTAGTGAATTTCTAGCGAGGCAATATGTGCGGCTTGGCAGGTGTGATCGACCTTACCGGTCGACGAGAACCCGATCGGGCCTTGGTCGCGCGCATGGGCGCGGTGCTGTTCCATCGCGGCCCGGATGATTCCGGCACCCTCTTCGCGCCGGGAATTGGGGTCTCCCATCGGCGTCTCAGCATCGTCGGAGTGGCGAACGGTCAGCAGCCCATCTTCAACGAGGACCGCACCATCGCGGTCCTCTGCAATGGCGAGTTGTTCGATTACACGGAGCGAAAGGCTGAGCTACAGGCCCGGGGTCATGTGTTCCGAACCGACAGTGATAGCGAGCTGATCGTGCATCTCTATGAGGAGCACGGCGAGAATCTGTTCGAGCATTTGAAGGGTCAATTCGCCCTCGTGCTTATCGACTTTACCAGGAAGCTCGTGCTGCTCGCGCGGGATCGGGTTGGCATCTGCCCGCTGTTCTGGTCGCAGCAAGGGAACGCCGTCTATTTCGGCTCTGAGATCAAGGCGCTCATAGCCTCCGGCGCGGTCTCGCCCGTGGCGGATGTCAAAGGGCTCGACCATTTGTTCACTTTTTTTGCGTTGAGCTCACGCCGCACCATGTTCGAAGGCGTGCAATCGATCTTGCCGGGGCACTATCTTCGCATCGCCTTCCGGAGCGACGGCAAGGCAGCTGAGGTCGCCGAACGGCGTTATTGGGATCTCGATTTTCCTAATTGGGGCGACGAGGACGATCCCGCCGACGAATCCCTTCTGATCGACGAGTTCGAGGCGAAATTCCAAAGGGCGGTCGAGGTCAGGCTCAGGGCCGACGTGCCAGTGGCCGGCTATCTCAGCGGCGGCGTCGATTCGGCCTATGTGCTCGCCATGGCCGCGAAGGTGAGTGGCCGGCCGCTCCCGAGCTTCACGGTCAAGGTGCCTGACCCAGCGCTCGACGAGGAGGAGAACGCAGCCGAGGCGGCACGCCATATCGGGGGCGTCGCCACGGTGGTGGAAGCCGGACCCGATTTCATCGCCGACAGATATGCGGAGCTGATTCGCGCGGCTGAGAGCCCGGTACTCGATACCTCTTGCGCTGCGCTGTTGGCTCTGTCGCAGGAGGTGCATGGTCAGGGCTTCAAGGCGGTGTTGACCGGCGAGGGCGCGGATGAGGGTTTCGCAGGGTATGTCTGGTTCAAGATGAGGGGGATTGTGCGCACCCTCGATATCGGCGACAGCTTTCGCCCGAGCACGGGAATCAGCAGGGTCGCGCGGAAATGGGCGGCGCCGAATTTGAGCTTCGGCGATTTCGCTCGCATCGATAGCCTTATCGCTGGGCCTCACGCCCAGTCGGTGATGTACAATCTCGTGGCGACGTCGCGTGGCCTCTATTACAGCCAAGACCTCAAAGAGATGCTTGGCTCATTCGTCTCATATCAGGACTTAGCGCTCGACCTCGACCGCTTGCGCCGCTGGCACCCGCTGAACCGCTCGCTGTATCTCGGTTACAAGGTGCACCTCCCCGGCCTTCTGCTGAGCCAAAAAGGTGACCGCGTCGCCATGGCGAACAGCGTTGAGACGCGCTACCCATTCCTCGACGAGGAGGTGATCTCCTTCGCTGCGCGCATCCATCCACGCTTCAAGCTCCGGCGTGGGCTGAAGGACAAATATTTGTTGCGGCAGGCGGCTGCGCGTCTGCTGCCAGAGGCGGTGGCGCAGCGGCGCAAAGCCATGTTCAGGGCACCGCTGGCCGAGACGTTCCTGTCGAGCCCGCCCAGTTTCGTGCGCGATCTGATTAGCCCAGAGTCCTTGGCACGGACAGGCTATTTCGACGTGGAACGCGTGCGGCGAGACTGCGAGCTGCTTGCGAGGGGCGAAGGCGGCAAGCTCGGCACCTTCGCGAGCTTGGGGTTGGGCGGCGTGGTGGCTACTCAGCTCTGGCATCACCTGCATCTCGGCGGCGGCCTTTGCGATTTGCCGTACTCAGCTGAGCACAGAGTTCTTGCGGGAAAGTCCACGTTCGAATTGTCCCGCGCAGACAGCTAGGTTCCCCCTGCACCGGAAAATTACCCGTCAAAAAGGGGCCCGCCAGACCGGTTAGGCCAGTCTGGCAGGCCACTCTAGGTCGTCTCTCGGCTCTCTAGCGGCAGAAACGCTCGTAGCCGTCGTAGCCGATGAACGTGCCGGTATTCGGGTTGAAGCTCCGATAGCGCGAATAGCAGTAGCTGTACCAGTCCGGCGACCAGGGCGTCGGCCCGTAGGCGGCCGGGGCGTAATAGGCCCGCGCCGGCGGCGGAGGCGGCGGAGCCACATAGACCTCGCGTGGCGTCAGCGCGCTGCCGACGATGGCGCCGACGCCGAAGCCGATCAGGCCGGCGCCGAGCGCGTTACCACCACCGCCACCGCGGTAGTAGTTGTTCTGAACGTAACGGCCGCCGCCACCGCCGTGATGGCCGTAGCCGCGGCCGGCTTCAGCCGGGGCGGCCATGGTCAGGACGCTCAGTCCGACCAGCGCAGCAGCAACCAGTGCTGTTAAGGTAGTCTTGCCCATGTCTCGCGTTCCTTAAGCCGAAATCCCCGCAAAAATCGTGCTCGCGGGTGGAGGGTGTCCCAGGGATAGGGTGAATGCGTTGTCCCCCCGCTTTACGGCAATTTAGGGCCGTTAAGATGAACCAGGTCTGAACGGATTTTGACGCTTTCGTGAAATTTTTCAGCGCAGAAATCGGCGCATAAAAAAGCCGCCGGACGCGGGCGCCCGGCGGCTTCGAAAGTCGGTGTTTGAGGCGCGGATTTACCCGAGCTGCACGTTGGCGGCCTGCTTGCCACGGCCGCGGCGGTCGTCCTCGATCTCGAAGGAGACCTTGTCGCCCTCGTTCAGGGCGGGAACGCCGGAGCGCTCAAGCGCGGAGGCATGGACGAACACGTCCTTGCCGCCGTCGTCCGGCTGGATGAAGCCGAACCCACGAGAATGATTGAAGAATTTCACAGTGCCGTTCACACGTGACATTTGAGGGAATCCTTTCCCGTTTCAAGTTTCACATAACGGGCCGCAGGCCACACTCCGCGCGCGGAGGTATCCTCGTCGTCTTGAGATGTCAGGGAAAGGTCGTCGTGCTGTAGAGCCGCGATATGCACTTTGCCGTCGTCCAAGTCCGCGCCCAAAGCCTTGGGCGCCCGGTGGCAAGAAGAATGGGGGAAGGCCAGGGCCTTGGCAAGCGTGAACTCTCCCCCTCAAGCCCAACCTAAACGGCAGATGAACGGCTGCCTCAGGCACGGTTCAGCCGCCACTCCCTAAACCAGGCATCAGGACGCGCGGAACGCGCGTCTGTACCGAGCGAAGGGAGACGGAAAATGTGGAAGATCGTGATGGTTTTGCTGCTGACGGCCCTGGCCATCCTCATAGCCCGCCTGGCCTATGACGCGCCCAGCCTCGACAGCCGCACCGGCGCCGTGTCGCTGCAAACCACCGCCACCGCGACCCCGCCCATGATGTATGCCGGCGTGCGGGGGTAGGGGGTTTAAGGAAACATCACCAAAGGCGGCATGGAGGAGAGGATTGCCTCGACATTGCCGCCGGTTTTCAGGCCGAACAGCGTGCCCCGGTCGTAGAGCAGGTTGTACTCCACATAGCGGCCGCGGCGGATGAGCTGCTCCTGCCGGTCTTCGTCGGTCCAGGGGGTCGCGATATTGCGGCGGACAAGCTCCGGATAGGTCCCGACGAAGGCCTTGCCGACTTCTTGGGTGAAAGCGAAGTCGGCCTCCCAGTCTCCCGTATCGAGATAGTCGTAGAAGATGCCGCCGATGCCGCGCGGCTCGTTGCGGTGGGGCAGGAAGAAATACTCGTCGCACCAGATTTTGAAGCGGTCGTAGTCGGCGGAAGGCTGGCCCGCGCAAGTGGCCTTCATGGCGGCATGGAAGGCTTGCGCGTCCGGATCGTCCTGGGTGCGTCGGCGGTTGAGCACCGGGGTGAGGTCGCCGCCGCCGCCGAACCAGCCCTTGGACGTCACCACCATGCGGGTGTTCATGTGGCCGGTGGGGGCGTGGGGATTGGTGGGATGGGCGATAAAAGACATGCCGGAAGCCCAGAAGCGCGGGTCCTCGTCGGCGCCGGGGATCTGCTTGGCGAACTCCTTCGGGAATTCGCCGTGCACCGTTGAGGTGTGGCAGCCGACCTTCTCGAACACGCGGCCCGACATCAACGACATGACGCCGCCGCCGCCGTCTTCGCGGGTCCAGGGTTTGCGGGTGAAGCGGCCGGCCTCCTTGCCGTCGCAGCCGGGCAGGCCTTCGGCCGCGTCCTCCACGGCCTCGAGCGCCTCCAGCATGGAATCGCGCAAATGCTCGAACCAGCTTTGCGCACGGTCCTTGTTGGCCTCGAAGGCGTCCTTCGAGGAACTCTCCGCGCCTGATTGTTCGTTTGTCTTCATATCCATGGGCTTCTGAGGGAAGCGTTACAGACGCTTCTTCGGCCTTTCCTATACCCGCTTTGCTGGGGGAATGGCATCGCGGGTATGCGCGCGCGACCTTGATAGGGATCAAACTCTTGGCAGGTCAGCCCGTGCTAGCGGTTGGTTCGGCAGCGTGTGCGCCAATTTGCCCAGGTAACGAGACCTGGACAACCCAGGGCACTGATGCCAGAAAACGGCACCAATGCATGCCGGACCACGGCATCGGAGAGGCAATAACAGAAGCTCGGCGTGTCTGTTGCCGGCTTTCAAGAGCCGAGGGGCTGGGCATTGCTCTCTCCGGCTCCTTGGATAATCAGGAGCTCTTGGCCCGTGGCCGATCCCGACATTTCGACCGACCCTTCCCTCGTGCCAGACGATGACCCCTCGCGGCGCGACGTCATTCTGATCGGCGCCGGCGCGTTTGCCGCGATCGGCGGCGCGGCCATGTTGTGGCCGCTGCTCGACCAGATGAACCCCGACGCCTCGACGCTGTCGCTGGCCAGTACCGAGGTGGACATCGCTCCGATCGAGGAGGGGCAGGCCATCACCGTGATGTGGCGCGGCAAGCCCATCTTCATTCGCCACCGCACGGCGAAGGAGATCGAGGAGGCGAAGGACGTCAAGCTCGACAAGTTGGTCGACCCGCTCGCGCGCAACGCCAATCTTCCCGAGGATGCGCCGGCCACCGACGCCAATCGCGCCGCGAGCGAGCGCGAGCCGTGGCTGGTGATGATCGGCATCTGCACCCATCTTGGCTGCATCCCGAAAGGCCAGGCTGTGGGCGACTACAAGGGTGAGTTTGGGGGCTGGTTCTGTCCGTGCCACGGATCGCAATACGACACCGCGGGCCGTATTCGCATCGGCCCGGCGCCGCAGAATATGTACATCCCGCCTTATGCCTTCGAGTCTGAAACCAAAATCAAAATCGGATAAGCGGCCCCATGGCGCATCCCTCTACCTATCAGCCGGCAAGCGGCATCGAGAAATGGCTCGACACGCGCTTGCCGATCCCGCGGGTGATGCATGACCAGTTCATGGTCATCCCGACGCCGCGCAATCTGAACTATTGGTGGACCTTCGGCGGCATTCTTGCCTTCATGCTGGCCGTGCAGATGATGACGGGCATCGTGCTCGCCATGCATTTCGTGCCGACGCCCGAGGGTGCGTTCGATTCCGTTGAGAAGATCATGCGCGACGTGAATTGGGGCTGGCTGTTGCGCTACGCGCATGCGGTCGGCGCCTCGATGTTCTTCCTCGCCGTCTACATCCATTCGTTCCGCGGCCTCTATTACGGTTCCTACAAGGCGCCGCGCGAGGTGCTGTGGATTTTGGGCGTGGTGATTCTGCTGCTGATGATCGCCACCGCCTTTATGGGCTATTCGTTGGTGTGGGGGCAGATGAGCTTCTGGGCGGTGACCGTCATCACCAACCTGTTCTCGTCGCTCGATTCATTGATCCCCGGTCTCGGCACCACGCTCGTCGAGTGGATCTGGGGGGGCTTCTCCGTCGGTGGTCCGACGCTGAACCGGCTTTACGCCTTGCACTATCTGTTCCCGTTCGTGATCGCCGGGATCGTGATTTTGCATATCTGGGCGCTGCATGTGGCGGGCAGCAACAATCCCACGGGCGTCGAGGTGAAGACGGAGAAGGATACGATCCCGTTCCATCCCTACTACTCGATCAAGGATGGCTTCGCGCTCGTCATGTTCCTGCTGCTGTTCGCCGCGCTCCTATTCTACGCCCCGAACCTGCTCGGCCACGCCGACAACTACATCCCGGCCAATCCGTTGCAGACGCCGCCGCATATCGTGCCGGAGTGGTACTTCCTGCCGTTCTACGCGATCCTGCGCGCTATCCCGAACAAGCTGTTCGGCGTGATCGGCCTGCTCGGGTCGATCGGCGTTCTGGTTTTCATCCCGTGGCTCGATACGTCGCGCATCCGCTCGACGCGCTACCGGCCGATCTACAAATGGTTCTTCTGGCTGTTCGTGATCACCTGCCTCGGGCTCGGCTATCTCGGCTCGCAGGCGCCGGAGGGCTGGTATCTGTTCTTCGGACGGTTGGCCACGTTCTACTATTTCGCGTTCTTCCTGCTGGTCATGCCCATCGTCGGGTTGATCGAGCGGCCGAAGAAGCTTCCCGGCAGCATCACCCAATCTGTGCTCGGGCCGGAGCCGTCGCGAGCGGCCGAGCCGCCGCCTGCCTCACAAGAACCCGTACGCGAGGGAGTGGCGTGATGAGGATTGCACGCATTCCCGCGGCCGCTTTGGTTGCCCTTGCCGGTCTCGGCATGGTTCTGCCCGGCGCGGCGCGGGCCGAGGAGGCCGCCAACGGTCACGGTTCGGAGATCGAGGCGCAGGATTGGTCCTTCGCGCCGCCCTTAGGGTCGTTCAACCAGGCGCAGCTGCAGCGCGGCTATCGCGTCTACAAGGAGATCTGCGCGAATTGTCATTCGATGCGGTTCTTGTCCTATCGGAATCTCGGCGAGCTCGGCGGCCCGCATTTCTCACCGAAGGCCATCGAGACGCTCGCCGCGCAAGTGCAGGTGACCGACGGGCCGGACGACAAGGGCCAGATGTTCCAGAGGCCGGGGCGTGCAGCCGATCCGTTCCGTTCGCCCTTTGCCAACGATCAGGCCGCACGGGCGGCGAATAACGGCGCATTGCCGCCGGACCTGTCGGTCATCGCCAAGGCCCGGGAGGGCGGCCCCGACTATATCTACGCGCTGCTGACCGGTTATCGGAAGCCGCCGGCCGGCTTCGATCTCACTCAGGGCATGCAGTACAACACGGCGTTTCCGGGCCACCAGATTGCCATGCCGAACCCGTTGGTCGACGGGGTAGTCCCCTATACTGACGGGACCAAGCCCACGGTCGACAACTATGCCAAGGACGTGTCAGCCTTCCTCATGTGGGCGGCGGAGCCCAAGCTGGAAGAGCGGCACAAGCTCGGCGCGCGGGTGATGATCTTCCTGCTCGTGTTTGCCGTGATTATGTATCTTTCCAAGCGTGCCGTGTGGGCCCGCCTGCACCGCCGCGATCACGCTCACAACGCATAAGGCGCAGCCATGAAGCGTGTGCTGGCAGCTCTGCTTATCGCGCTTCTCAGTCTTCCAGCGCTTGCCGCCGATGAGGGACCCGCGCCTGAAGGCATGGTGCTGCTCACGGTCGGCGGCTTCGTCGGCAAGCCCAATCGCGGCCCGCTCGACGCCAAGCGCGACAGTCTGCTTGCGAGCTTTAAGGCGAACTTCAAATACGGTTTTGCGTTCGACCGCGCGATGCTGTTGGCCCTGCCGCAAGGCGAAGTGACGGCGCAGCCCAAGGAATTCGGCGAGCCGGCCACCTTCTCCGGCCCACTGCTCCGTGAGGTGCTGGGCTATATCGAGGCGGCGAAGGCGAAGACCACATTCGTGGCGGCGGACGGTTATTCCGGCTACCTCTTGCCCGAAGACATCGATCGCTCCGATTGGATCTTGGCGCTCTCGGCCGACGGGAAGCCGCTCGGCATCGGTCAGCAGGGGCCGATTTGGCTCGTCAATACGCGCGCCGAAGGGGAGACGGTAGGCTCGGGAAACCGCGGCAGTCACGTCTGGGCGCTGGTCTATATGCATGTCGGCGAGTGACCGGCCACGATGGTCGGCTAGCCGTCCTGCCCCCTACTGAGTGCGCCGGCGGGATACCCGCTTGACGGCCAATCAGCCTGCGATGCCCGCTGTGCCCCGGGGGGGCGAGGTGCCGTGGACGATTCCGTCTTTTACCGGTCGATGCGGTTTCCTTCAGCGAGCTTCTTTCTTGGGGTCGCCCGCAGCCGGCTGCACGCGCTTTTTTGCCGGGAATTTCTGTCTGAGCCCGGCACGAGCATTTTGGACATTGGCTGCTCGACCGTGGACAACGAGAACACCAACTTCCTTGAGAAGCTCTATCCTTACCCTGACAAGATCACCTGCGCGGCGCTGGGCGACGGCGCAGAGATCAGGGCGGCCTATCCGAATGTTGGTTATGTGCGGATAGTGCCGGGGCATCCGCTGCCGTTCGCGGACGGGGCGTTCGACATTGCCTATTCGAATGCGGTGCTGGAGCATGTCGGAAACGCCGGAGCGCGGCACCGCTTCCTCAGCGACGCAATGCGAGTCGCGCGCAATGTCTTCATAGCCGTGCCCAACCGATGGTTTCCCGTTGAGCATCATACCGGCATTCTCTTGCTTCACTTTTCGCCTGCCCTTTTGCGCCACGCGCTCAAGTCCACTCGGTTCGACTACTGGGCCGCTCCCGATAACCTTGAATTCCTTTCCTCCCGCGTGCTTGAACGCGAGTGCGCCGCTTGGCCTGGGGTCAAGATCGTCCATAGCGGCCTCCCACTCGGCAGGCTCAGCTCAAATGTCGCGGTTGTTTGGAATCGAACTATCCAATAGCCGCTTGTAAGGTTCGTGGCTTGCCGCGATCACCGCGGTCGGCTTCGAAGTAGCGTGCAGGGGGTGACATGACGAAAGCGGTGCTCGGCATTATCGGTGGCTCGGGGCTTTACGATCTTCCGGGGCTCCAGAACGTGCGCGAGGAGCGCATCGAGAGCCCGTGGGGGCCGCCGTCGGCGCCGCTGCGCATCGGCGACATCGACGGGCTGCCCATCGTATTCATGTCGCGCCACGACAAGGGACACCGGCTGAGCCCCTCCGACATCAATTATCGCGCCAATATCGATGTCATGAAGCGGGCCGGGGTCACCGACCTCATCTCGCTGTCGGCCTGCGGTTCGTTCAAGGAAGAGCTGCCGCCAGGCACCTTCGTCATTGTCGACCAGTTCGTGGACCGCACCTTCGGCCGCGCCAGCTCCTTCTTCGGCACGGGCTGCGTCGCCCATGTCTCCATGGCCCATCCCACGTCGCCACGGCTGCGCATGCGGATCGCCGAGGCGGCGGACGCCGAAGGCATCTCGGCGGTGCGCGAGGGCACCTATGTGTGTATGGAGGGGCCGCAATTTTCCACGCTCGCCGAGAGCCTCACTTATAAGGGGCTCGGCTACGCGGTCATCGGCATGACTAATCTCCCCGAAGCGAAGCTCGCCCGCGAGGCGGAGCTCTGTTACGCGACCGTCGCCATGGTCACCGATTTCGACTGCTGGCATCCGGACCATGATGCTGTGACGGTGCAGGACATCATCCGCGTGTTGATGGCGAATGCCGACAAGGCCACCAAGCTCGTGGCGCGTCTGGCGAAGGATTTTCCCCGCGAGCACGAGCCATGCCCGATCGGCTCGGACCGGGCGCTGGATACGGCGATCATCACCGCGCCGGAGGCGCGTGACCCGGAACTCTTGAAGAAACTCGACGCGGTCGCCGGCCGCGTGCTGAATGGCTGAGGCGCGTTACGGCGTGGGTGGGGTCGGCACATCCGGGATCGCGATCCCTAGGACCTCCATGACGCCGACGGCGAGCCCGCCAATCAGCCCGAAAATCACGGCGTAGAGAATGCCGACGATGATTGCCGCCGGAATGGCCGCGATGGACCATTTGATGAGGATCATGACGATCCGCCAGAACGGCACGTCGATATCGCGAATGGTGACAGGTTCGGCACCGTCGGTCATGGCGTTAACCCTCTTGGTAGCGCGTGCCGGCGTCTCGACTAGCCAGCCGCGTTCGGTTCGACTATAGGCACCGAGGCGCGAGCATTCGCCTTGCGCTCTCGCCCATCATCTTACGGAGAGACCCTCAATGACTTCGACGACGGACATAGATCTAAAGGGTCTCGTGCGGACCATACCGGACTATCCGAAGCCCGGCATCATGTTCCGCGACATCACCACGCTGCTCGGCCACGCGTCGGGTTTCAAGGCTTGCGTCGAGCAACTGGTCAAGCCGTTCCACGATCAGCGGGTCGAATCGGTCGCCGGTATCGAGGCGCGCGGGTTCATCCTCGGTGGCGCGGCGGCGGACCGTCTGCATTGCGGCTTCGTGCCGATCCGCAAGAAGGGCAAGCTGCCCGCTAAGGCGATCGGTCAGGACTACGAGCTCGAATACGGCGTCGATGTCATCGAAATCCATGAGGACGCGCTCAGCGTTGGTGAGCCGGTTCTTCTGGTGGACGATCTGATCGCCACGGGCGGCACCGCGGTGGCCGCGGTGAAGCTCCTGCGCCAGCTGAAAGCCGAGGTCATCGGCGCCGCCTTCGTCATCGATCTGCCCGATCTTGGCGGCTGCGCCCGCCTGGCCGAGCTTGGCGTGGAGTGCCACACGCTGATCTCCTTCGAAGGCGAGTAGGGTCTTGCGGCACTTTGGGCGCCGCCCCGCGCTTGCTTAACGAGTCCTTTACGCGGTCCAGCCAATTGCCCGGGCCGGCAAAGGCGATCCTTCAACTTCATAAGTCACGATATCGTCATGTTTTTTTGCCGCCGCTCGCCTTCCAAAAGGCGCGCGGACGATGATGCTTGAACGGGATCCGCGACGATGCTGGCAGACGCTGAACGGGAGGAAGCGAGACTAAGCGCCTTGCGCGATCTCGGCCTGCTCGATACGCCGCCAAGCGAGGCGTTCGACCGCATCACGCGCATGGCGAGCCAGTTGTTCCACCTGCCGATCTCCGCCGTGTCGCTCACGGACGAGGATCGTCAGTGGTTCAAGTCGCGGGTGGGCGTCGAGGCCCAGCAGATCCCCCGCGACAAGGCGCCTTGCGCTCAAGTCGCGAGCTGCCGCGACGTGGTCGTGGTGCCGGATTTGCTTGAGGATGCTTATTACAGCGACAGCCCGCTGGCCAATGCGGGCGTGCGCTTCTATGCCGGCGTGCCGCTCGTGACTCGCGAGGGGTTTGGCCTCGGCTCGATGTGCGTGCTCGGGCCGGAGCCGAGGGCCGTCACCAGCCAAGAGTTGACGGCGCTGAAGGATCTCGCGGCCATCGTGATGGCTCAGATTGAGTTGCAGCACGCATTCGGCCGCATGGACCCGGTGAGTGATCTGCCCAATCGCAACCAACTGCTCGAGGATTTGGAAGACCTCGCCCGAGACCATGCCAATGGAAAGCGCGCTGCGGTTCTGGTCAGTCTTGCGGATACCGAGCAGCTCACCGGGGCGAGTCGTGCGGTCGGGCCATCCTATGTCGACGACTTGGTGAGATTCGGCAAGAACGCGTTGTGTTCGGCTTTTGGTACGACGGTGTCCCTCTACCAAGTGGGCAGTACGGACCTTCTTCTCCTGGCGCAGGACGATCCGCTGTTGCGCGAAAAGATCGCCGACGCACAGATGCTTCTGTCCGCCAGCGTGGAAACAAGCAGCATTCCGGTGTCGACACATTCGGTCTTCGGCATTGTGCCATTTCGACTCGGACAGATGGCCCCGGTAGAGCTTCTCCGCATCGCCCATGGCGCGGCGCTCGACGCCCGCGAGGCTGGCCTGACGGTCGGAACACATTCGCGGGCCATGGATGAGCGACATCAGCGGCGCTTTGCCCTTCTCAGCGGGATGCGCAACGCATTGATAGCGCCGGATCAGCTCAGGCTGGTCTACCAACCGCGGATCGATATCGCCACGGGGCGCTGCGTCAGCGCCGAGGCTCTGCTGCGGTGGAGCCATTTCCGTCTCGGCAACATTCCACCGGATGAGTTCATTCCGCTTGTTGAGCGGACTGCTCTGATTGGTCCGCTGACCGACTGGGTGATCGAGGCGGCTCTCTCCCAAATTACCGCATGGCGGGACCGGAACCATGGTGACCATGGTGCACGAGCTCAGCTACCGGGTGGTGGCCGAAGGCGTCGAGACCCAGGAGGCGTTGGATCGCGTCACCGAGGCTGGGTGTGAGGAGGCGCAAGGGTACTTCATCGCGCGGCCGCTTGAGGTTCCGGCGCTGGAGGAGTGGCTTGGCACGCACGCGCTTGCGGGCTGCGGAACCAAGGCGGCATAGGCGGGACCTCCAGCCATCTGGCTCAAGAGCGTTGCTGTGGTTCCTCTTGGAGGCGGGGCTGTGCTAAGGCAGGCCCATGAACATCGACGGGAAACCTTACCGCACCATTTGGCTCGGGGCTGACGGTGCCTCGGCCGAGATCATCGACCAGACCAAGCTGCCCTTCGCGCTTGAGGTCGTCACGCTCAGGACGCTTGAAGATGCGGCCCATGCAATCGCCTCCATGCAAGTGCGCGGGGCGCCGCTGATCGGCGCCACGGCGGCTTACGGGGTGGCAATCGCGCTGCGCGCCGATTCGTCCGACGAGGCTCTCGACCGCGCCTGCGAGGTGCTCGCCGCGACGCGGCCGACCGCCGTAAACCTGCGCTGGGCGCTCGACGGAATGCAGAAGGCCGTCCGCAATCAGCCGCATGAAGCCCGCGTTGCGGCGGCTTTTGCCCGCGCCGCGGCGATCTGCGACGAGGATGTGGAAACCTGCCGCAAAATCGGCGAGCACGGAGTCGGGCTGATCCGGGCGCACGCCGAGAAGAAGAAGGGGAAAAGGGTCAATATCCTCACCCATTGCAACGCCGGCTGGCTTGCCACCGTCGATTGGGGAACGGCGCTGGCGCCGATCTACCGGGCCCATGACGAAGGCATCCCCGTCCATGTGTGGGTGGACGAGACGCGGCCGCGCAATCAGGGGGCCTCGCTCACCGCTTACGAGCTTGGGGCGCACGGCGTGCCCCATACGATCATTGCCGACAATACCGGCGGTCATCTGATGCAGCACAAGATGGTGGATCTGTGCATCGTCGGCACCGACCGCACCACCGCCAACGGCGATGTCGCCAACAAGATCGGCACCTATCTCAAGGCGCTCGTCGCCAAGGATAACGGCGTCCAATTCTTTGTGGCGTTGCCGCACTCGACCATCGATTGGAGCCTGGACGACGGCCGTGCCATTCCCATCGAGGAGCGCGATGCGCGCGAAGTCACTCATATGACGGGCCGGCTGTCCGACGGCACGGTTGCGACCGTGACCATCACGCCGGAGGGAAGCCCGGCTGCGAACTACGCCTTCGACGTGACGCCGGCGCGCCTCATCACCGGCTTCATCACCGAACGCGGCATCACGCCCGGCACGCGCGAGGGGCTAGCATTGCTCTACCCCGAGCACCGCAAGGCGGCGGCTGCGTAGCTCCGACTACGCATGTGTGTCGCGGGGTTGCGCCTTGGGAGAGTGGCATGGCCTATCATGAGCTTCTCAACAACGCGCTCGACTTCGCCATGGCGATCTTGCTCGGAGCGCTGGTCGGCGTCGAGCGCGAGAAACGCAAAGCCGACGACCACGAGGCCGAGCAGATCGCCGGCTTGCGGACTTTCATCCTGCTTGCTGTATTGGGCGCATGCGCGGGCTATCTGTCGCGCGGTGCCGCGGTGCCCTGGGTCTTGGCGGCGGCGCTTCTGATCGTCGGGGCCTTTGTCGTCGCCGGTTACCTCATTACGTCGCGCGCCAGCCAGGGCGGGAAGGGCCTCACCACCGAGGTCGCGGCGGTCGTTATCTTCCTGCTCGGTGCCATGGTGATGCTTGGCAATCACGAAGTCGCCATCGGGCTCGGTGTCGTCACGGCCGCGGTGCTCGCCTATAAGCGGCCGCTGCACAGCTTCGTGAAACGCCTCGGTTGGGACGACGTGTTCGCGGGCCTGCGGCTTCTTATCGCGACCTTCATCGCTTTGCCGCTCCTCCCGAACAAGCCCATCGATCCGTGGGGCGCCCTCAATCCCTACGCTCTTTGGCTGCTCGTGATCCTGATCTCCAGCCTGTCGCTTGTCGGCTATGCGCTGACCCGCTGGCTTGGCCCGGGGAAGGGCGCGCTTATCACCGGTCTTGCGGGCGGTCTCGTGTCGTCGACCGCGGTGACGTTGTCGTTCTCGCGCGAGGCCCGCGCTAATCCGGAGAACACGACGGCCTTCGCCTGCGGAATTCTGGTCGCCTGGGCCGTGATGTTCGCGCGCATGTTGGTTCTCGTGGCAGTGCTGAACCGGGCACTGCTGGCTCCCATGCTCGTGCCGTTCGGCGTGATGGCTTTGGTCATCGCGGGCTTCGCTGCGCTTTTCTACTACCGGGACGGCGTAGCCACGCGGCCTGCCGCCGCCAAAGGGGACCTGAGGGTCACGAACCCGTTCAGCCTGACCGCGGCGGCGAAGTTCGCGGCGTTTTTTGCCGTGGTGCTGGTGGCGGTCAAGATTGCTCAAGAGTACTTCCCAGCCAATGGAGTCTATGCGGTGGCCTCCATCGCCGGCCTGACGGATGTCGACGCCATTACGCTGACCATGGCCGAGTTCGCCAAGAGCGGACCTGCCGAAGTCGCCGTGACGGCGTTCGTGATTGCGGCGTTCACCAACACATTGGTCAAGTGCGGCATCGCCTTCGTCGTCGGTGGGGCGCCGTTGGGCAAGCCACTGCTCGTGACCACCGCGGCCATGCTCGTTGCCGGCCTGGCGGCGGCGCTCGGTCCTGTGAGGTGACGATCTTGTGAGCCGGTCCATGTGCCGGGCCTTTGTCTATTATAGAGCGCGGCTAGGGTAGCCGGATGCAACGGATTCGCCTTTCGCTTGCCGTCCTCTGCCTGCCGTTTGTTCTTGCCGGAGAGGCGGCGGTCGATAGCGACTATGCCGTTCAGTATTACGACGTGGCCCCTGGCGATCATCCGCATGATGTGGCGCCCGCGCCGGACGGCACTGTCTGGTATACGGGCCAACACAAAGGCGTGTTGGGCCGGCTCGACCCCAAGACGGGCAAGGTGACCCGTATTCCACTGGGGGAGGGCTCGCGGCCCACGGCGTCATTTTCGGCCCCCACGGCAATGCTTGGGTCACCGATGGCGGCCTGAACGCCATTGTCCAGGTCAACGCCGCGACCGAACAGGTGACGGCTTTCCCGCTGCCGAAGGCCGGCACCAACGCCAATCTCAACACGGCGGCCTTCGATGCCAACGGGTGTCTCTGGTTCACCGGGCAGACCGGCATCTATGGCCGTCTCGATCCGAAGACCGGGGACATGGATGGGTGGAACGCGCCGAAGGGCAGGGAGCCCTAAGGCATCGCGTCGACACCCTCGGGCGAGATCTACTACGTGTCGCTGGCCGGCTCGCTCCTCGGCAAGCCTGACCTCGAGACCGGCGAGACGACCGTGATCGAACCGAGGACGAAAGATGCCGGGACGCGGCGGGTCTGGTCGGACTCCATGGGCCGGCTTTGGGTGAGCGAGTGGAATGCCGGCAATCTCAGCAGATACGATCTCGTCGCCAAGCACTGGAAGGTCTATCACCTGCCGGGCGCCGAGCCCCACGCTTACGCCGTCTACGTGGACGATCGCGCCATGGTGTGGGTCAGCGATTTTGGGGCGAACGCCATTTTGCGGTTCGACCCCCAGGCCGGGACGTTCGAGAGCCTTCCGAGTGACAGGGAGGGCGCCGCGGTACGCCAGGCGCTCGGCCGCCCCGGCGAGATGTGGGGCGCCGAATCCGGCACCGACCGGCTCGTGGCCATCCGGGATGCGAAAGAGGCGCGGAACTGATCCCGCGCCTCTCGCAAATTCAACTTACCACCAGATGGTGACGCCGGGCCGACGACGATAATAGGGCCGGTAGCCATAGCCGTAGTAAGGGCGGTAGCCATAGCCGCGATAGCCCCAGCCCCGGCCGTAGTTGCGTCCGTAGCGGGGGCCCCGGTAATAGCGGCCGTGCTTGTACTTCTTGTTGTATTTGTACTTCTTCTTGACCTCGACCAGGTCCGCGTTCGTATGGCTGTAATTGACCGCAGCCTGAGCGGGCAGAGCCGACGCAGGCTTAGGCGCTGCGAAGACGAAGACGGCAAGACAGGCCGCAAGGGCCGTAATGAGAAATCCGCGCATGGGCGTTTACCTCGAGTGTTGTGGTGAACTCTTGCTGAGCTAACCTTAAAGGTGGGGATCGGTTCCCGATAAGGGAACCCCCAAGCTCGGAACACTAGGCGAATCGCCTTCAGGATTGACTAACAGCGGCACGAGAATCCGGGGGATTCCGTCAATAGTTTTGCCGCAGCGCCGGGCGTCCGGCTCTAGCGGAGGCTTCCTACGCCAGGACCATTACGGCGACGAAGCCGATCAAAGCCGCGGCGGCCGTCGGCGCAAGCCAAGCGGCCACGGGCTGCCGCGAGGGCATGGTGGCCGGAGCCATGTCTGAACTGGTAAGGCGCTGCGCGCCAGCAGCGGCGACCAGCGACGCTGTGTGCTTGGCATGCCATTTTGGTCCCGGCCCCCGCATATAATGCTGCTCGGGCCGGTACGCATCTCGGAAACTTCCCACTTCACTCCCTCATCCAGTGAGCTCCTAACTCACTAGAGTTCATATAAATATGTTGCGAATCCGTATCCGATCGCGGCGAAAGTGAGGATTTTTTGCCGCGCCTCTTGAGAACGGCAAAGGCGCGCTCTGTCCTTGCCGTGCCAGGCGAAACTTGCAACAACCCGCGCCATGCAAAGCCAATGGAACGACGAAACCGCGATAAGCCAGGTCGAGGCCTATGGCGCCGAAGGCGTCAACGAGGACATCGCCCTTCGCGTCTACACCACGCGCCTCATCGGGGGCGATCCGCTGCTCGTGCTGCATGGGGGTGGCAACACCTCGGTGAAGACGACCGCCACCGACGATCTCGGCCAGGAGCACGATGTCGTCGCGGTGAAGGGGTCCGGCGCCGACATGGCCGATATGGAGCCCTGGGGGCTGCCGGCGGTGAAGCTCGGCCCCTTAAGAAAGCTGCGCGCGCTTGAAGCCCTGAGCGACGAGTCCATGGTCAATGTGCAGCGCCTCAATCTGCTCGACGCCTCGGCGCCGAACCCGTCCGTGGAGACGCTACTGCACGCCTTCCTGCCGCATAAATTCGTCGACCATACCCATGCCGCGGCGGTGCTGAGCCTGGTGGATCAGCCCGACGGCGAGGCGCTGGCGCGCGAGGTCTATGACGGGCGCATGGGGATCGTGCCCTATATCGCGCCAGGCTTCGGCCTCGCCAAGGCGGCGGCCGATGTGTTCGAGCAGAAGCCGGACGTCGAAGGGCTGATCCTGCACAAGCACGGCATCTTCACCTTCGGCGAGACGGCGCGCGAGGCGTATGAGCGCATGATCGAGATGGTGTCGCTGGCCGAGGCCCGTTTGCGCCAGGGCCGACCGGTCGTGTTTCCCAAGGCGGAAATCGCCACGCGCCTCGAGACGGCGGCGGAGATCGCGCCGATCCTGCGCGGGGCCTGCGCCGTCCGCAAAGAGGGTGCCGAGCCGGTCCGCTTCATCGCCGAGCTGCGGACGGGGCCGGAGATCCTCGACTATGTCAACGGCGCGGAGCTCACGACTTACAGCCAGCGTGGCGTGGTGACGCCGGATCACATCATCCGCACGAAGAACAAGCCTTTGGTGGTGCCGGCGCCGGAAGCCGGCAAGCTGGACGCATTCGCCCATGACGTGAAGGCGGCGGTTGAAGCCTTCGTCACCGACTATGACGCATACTTTGCCCGCGAGAATGCGGCGGTGGGCGGCACCAAGACGAAGCTCGACGCCATGCCGCGCGTGATCCTCGTTCCCGGCGTCGGCCTATTCGGGCTGGGGCGCACGGCCAAGGATGCGGCGATTGCCGGCGATCTGGCCGAGAACACGGTCAAGGTGGTCACCGAGGCCGAGGCCATTGGGCGCTATGACCCGCTGCCGGAGAGCGATTTGTTCGCGCTTGAATATTGGAGCCTCGAGCAGGCCAAGCTGAAAGGCGCCGTAGTGAAGCCGCTTACGGGCCAGGTCGCCGTGATCACCGGGGCCGGCGCCATTGGTGCGGCGGCGGCGCGCGCGCTTGCGGGTGACGGGGCCGCGGTCGCGGTGCTCGATATCGACGGGGAGGCGGCGAAAAAGGCCGCCGCTTCGGTCAAGGGTCTTGGCTTGCCATGTGACGTCACCAAGCCGGACGATGTGGCCCGCGCTTTCGCTGCCGTGTGCGACCGCTTCGGTGGTGTCGACATCCTCGTATCGAATGCGGGCGCGGCATGGCAGGGGCGCATCGGCGAGGTCTCCGACGAGACCTTGCGCAAAAGCTTCGAGCTCAATTTCTTCGCCCATCAGACGGTAGCGCAGGCCGCGGTGCGCATCATGCTGAAGCAGGACACCGGCGGCGTGCTGCTGTTCAACATCTCGAAGCAGGCGGTGAACCCGGGCCAGAATTTCGGGCCTTACGGTCTGCCCAAGGCGGCGACGATGCTGCTGATGCGCCAATATGCGCTGGACTACGGCGCTGACGGCATCCGCTCCAACGGGGTGAATGCAGACCGCATTCGCAGCGGGCTTCTCACCGATGAGATGATCGCGGCACGGTCCAAGGCGCGTGGCGTGTCGGAGGCCGACTATATGAGCGGCAATCTGCTCCAGGCCGAAGTCACCGCCGACGACGTGGGCCAAGCGTTCTTGGCGCTTGCCAAGGCGCGCAGGACCACTGGCCATGTGGAGACGGTCGACGGCGGCAACATCGCCGCGGCGCTGCGTTAGAGCCCATTTTCGCAGATTCTTTGCGCGGAACGCCCTGATCTGGCGCGATCCTAAGGGAGTTTTAACCACAAAAGGTCAGGCTTGCTCCGCATACGCTTGTGCGCGGGGAATCACCGCCTGTGGCCTCCGCCCGCGCCTTTGAGGACGGTCCGCGCCTTAGAAACCGAGAGATTTCAGATGCTTCTCCGCCTGAAAATCACGATTGCCTTTGCCGCCACGGCGCTCATGGCCGTCATCATCTCGTTCGTGCTCCTGGCCTTGATCCAGAACCCGGGGGCGGCCGCATTGCTGGCGCTGATCATCGCAGGCGGCCTTGGCGCCGGCATCGGCTATTTCGCAGGCGGCGCATTGGGCCGGGCACTTAGCGACCTCAGCAGTGTCATTCTGCGCTTCATCAAATGGGACATGGATGGGGTCGTGCCCCATGCCACCCGTTCCGACGAAATCGGCGGTATTGCCAAGGCGCTGAAGGCGTTCCAGTCCGACGCCATCCGCTGGAGCGAAAGTCATAAGTCGGAGCAGGACAGCCAGGTCCAGGGACGGCTTACCTCCCAGCAACGCACCGAAGAGCTGATCCACCAATTCCGCGGCTCCATCGCCGGCATTCTCGGCGCCTTCGCCGACAGCGCCCGGACCATGGACGACACCGCGCGTGTCCTGTCGAATGTGGCGACCGACACCAACGAGCGGGTCACCGCCGTGGCTTCCGCCTCCGACGAGGCCTCCGCCAACGTGCAGACCGTGGCCGCTACGGCCGAGGAGTTGGCCGTCTCGGTGGGCGACATTGGTACGCGCGTATCCACTGCAAGCCGCATCGTCAATCAGGTCACCGAAAACGCCCGCACCGCCAATCTCAGGGTCGAGGGCCTGGCGACGGCGGCGCAGCGGATCGGCGACGTGGTGAGCTTGATCCAAGACGTTGCCGCGCAGACCAATCTGCTGGCGCTGAACGCCACTATCGAGGCGGCGCGCGCCGGTGAGGCGGGACGGGGCTTCGCCGTGGTAGCCAGCGAGGTGAAGACCCTCGCCGATCAGACCGTCAAGGCGACCGACGACATCAAGCAGCAGATCGCCGCCATCCAGACCTCGACCAACGGCGCGGTGGAGGCCATGCAGTCCATCGTTACCACCATGGGCGAAGTGAACACCAACACCCAGGAGATCGCCGGCGCCGTGCAGCAGCAATCGGCGGCGACCTCCGAAATTTCGCACAGCGTGCGCCAGGCCGCGCGCGGCACGGAGGACGTGGTGGCGCATATGCCGGGTGTGACCAAGGCCGTGGAGGAGACCAGCCAGTCGGCGACTCAGATGCTCGGGGTTTCCCGGGATCTGTCGCGGCAGGCCGAACAGCTCCGCCACACGGTGGAGAACTTTTTGCGCCAGGTGGCGGCGGCGGACGCGCTCAAGCGCGCCAGCTAAGCATTTCGGTTTCAGGTTCCGCGTATGTGGCCGGGCTTTGCCCGGCCATTTCGCGTTTGGTGCAAAGCGGGTCGTGATGGGCTAGCCTTGCGCGCGCCAGACGTAGGAGGGCAGCTTGGGCCGCATCATTCGCATTTTCTTGTCTGGAGTGCTCGCGCTCCTGCCCATCATGGTCACGGTGTTCGTGACGGCATGGGTCGGCTCGCTGGTGGCGGGCTATGCCGGACCTGGCAGTTTTCTCGGCAATCTCATTACCTCGCTCGGTCTCAATATCTCGGGCTCGTCAACGATCGCCTATTTCCTCGGGCTGGGCATCATTGTCGGCATCATCTTCGTACTCGGGCTGCTCGTTGAGTCGGGCTTACGGACGTGGATCTCCAATAGCTTCGACTGGTTTATGTCGCGCATTCCGCTCGTCTCCAATGTCTACGATCTGTCCAAGCGTTTCGTCGCCATCGTCGATCGCGGCGGCGACGAGGACAGTTTCAAGTCGATGCAGCCGGTGTGGTGTTTCTTCGGCGGCGAGGGGAGTGCGGCGGTCCTCGGGCTCATGCCGTCCCATGAGCCGGTGCAAATCGGCGAGCACAAATATCTCGCCGTGCTTGTGCCGTCGGCGCCGGTGCCGTTCGGCGGCGCGCTGATCTACGTGCCGTCCGATTGGATCAAGCCTGCGGAAGGCGGCGTCGAGCGGTTGATGAATGTCTATGTGTCGATGGGCGTCACGCCGCCGGTGGGCATGCCGTCCGGGTGGGAGACGTCCGGGGCAAGGCCGGCGATTGCCGCCACGGTCGCGGCAAAGAAGCCGGCCAAGCCGCGCAAGCCCCGCGCGCAGAAAGCGCCGAGCGCCAAGAAGACACCCTAGGGTTTAGGTCTGGCTCAGTTGGCGAAGCGGAAGTGGAGGACGTCGCCGTCCTTCACCAGATAGTCTTTGCCCTCGAGCCGGAACTTGCCGGCGTCGCGCGCGCCTGCTTCCCCACCGAGCCCCACATAATCGTCATAAGCGATGGTCTCCGCGCGGATGAAGCCCTTCTCGAAATCGGTGTGGATGACACCTGCGGCCTGGGGGGCGCGGGTGCCTTGCTGCACCGTCCAGGCGCGGGCCTCTTTCGGCCCGACGGTGAAATAAGTGATCAGATCCAGGAGCTTATAGCCCTCGTAGATCAGGCGGTTCAGGCCCGGCTCGGGCAGGCCGAGCTCGGCGAGATAGGACTTGCGCTCTTCGGTATCGAGCTCGGCGAGCTCGGATTCGATCTTCGCCGAGATCACCACGCAACCCGCCCCGCGCTTGGCGGCATGGTCCTCCACGGCGCGCGAATGATCGTTGCCGGCGGCGGCTGACGCTTCGTCGACATTGCACACATAGAGGACCGGCTTTGAGGTGAGCAGGCCGAGCGTGCGGAAGAGGGGGCGCTCCTCGTCGGAGATCTCGGCGAGACGCGCGGGCTTGCCGTCACGCAGCAATGGCAGCATGCGTTCCAGGAGCGCCAGAGTGTGCTTGGCTTCCTTGTCCTGGCCGCGGATCTTTTTCTCCAGGATCGGCACGCGGCGTTCCAGGCTATCGAGATCGGCGAGCATCAGCTCGGTCTCGATCGTGTCGGCGTCGGCCAGCGGGTCGACCTTACCCTCCACATGGATCACGTCGGGATCCTCGAAGCAGCGCAGCACATAGGCGATAGCGTCGACCTCGCGGATGTGAGCGAGGAACTGATTGCCGAGGCCTTCGCCCTTGGAGGCGCCGCGCACCAGGCCGGCGATGTCGACGAAGGTGAGTCTTGTGGGGATCGTTTGTGTCGACTTGGCGATGCCCGCGAGCTTATTGAGGCGCGGGTCCGGCACGGGCACGTCGCCGACATTGGGCTCGATGGTGCAGAACGGATAGTTGGCGGCTTGCGCCGCGGCGCTCTCCGTCAGGGCGTTGAACAGGGTGGACTTGCCGACATTCGGCAGGCCAACGATGCCGCATTTGAATCCCATGCTTGTTTCCGTTCCTTATGAGTTGAGCCAGCGGCGGAGCTTGGCGGCCAGTGCGCCGCCCTCTGCCGGCTTCTCTGCGGTCTTTGTGGCAGCCTCTTTCGGTGACGCAGGCTTCTTGGCCTTTGGCGATGCTTTGGGCGCTTTCTCCTCCGCCTCGCCGCCGCCGAGCGTGCGGTGGGCGATCTGGGACTGGAATTTGTCGGCTTCCCCGTCGGCGAGATAGGGCGCGGCATCGGCGATCGCCGCGAGCAGGGGCTCCAGCCAGTCGGCGTCGGCTTTGGAAAAATCGTGCATCACGTAACCGACGACCCGATCGCGATTGCCAGGGTGACCGATGCCGATGCGCACGCGCGTATAGTCGTTGCCGAGATGAGCGGTGAGCGACTTCAGCCCGTTATGGCCGGCGACGCCGCCGCCGTCTTTCACCCTGAGCTTGCCGGGCGCCAGGTCGAGTTCGTCATGGAGTACGGTCACGTCGCTCTCATCGAGCTTGTAGAAGCGGGCCGCTTCGCCCGCGGCACGGCCTGAATCGTTCATATAGGTCTGCGGTTTCAGCAGCAGTACCTGCTCGCGCCCCAGCCGGCCTTCGGCAACGAAGCCGGAGAAGCGCTTGCGCCAAGGGGAAAAGCCATGGGCGGCGGCAATGGCATCGACCGCCATGAAGCCGACATTGTGACGGTTGAACGCGTATTCCGCCCCCGGATTGCCGAGGCCGACAAAGAGCTTCATCGCGTCATTCCGATCGGGAGCCTAAGAAGCGAGGGGCCGCTAACTCCAGAAGAAGAAGTCAGATTACTTCTTCTTCTCCTCTTTGGGCTTCTCCTTGTCTGCGCCAGCACCCTCGGCCTTTGCCGTGGGCTTGGCCGCGGCGCCCTCGGCGGCTTCCGCACCTTCGGCTTCAGATTCGTCGGCGGCCTGCTCAGCCGTACGGCCGACGATGGTGGCGATGGTGAAGTCGCGGTCGGTAATGGCGGGCGTTACGCCTTCGGGCATTTTGATCGACGAGATATGGATGCTGTCGCCGATCTCGAGGCCCTTAAGGTCGACCTCGAACGCATTTGGGATTTTGTCGGCCGGGCAGCGCACGGGAATATCGTGGCGAACCACGTTGAGCACGCCGCCGCGCTTCAGGCCGGGCGAGATCAGCTCGTTGAGGAAATGCACCGGCACGTCCACGCTCACCAGCGCACCCTTGCCAAGGCGCATGAAATCCACATGGATCGGGAAGTCGCGCACGGGATCGAGCTGGACATCGCGCGGGATCACGCGGGTCTTGGTGCCGTCCAGGTCGAGCATGAATACGGTGCTCTGGAAATGGCCGGTCTGGATCTGCTTCGAAATCGCCTTGGATTCGAGTGCGATGCTCTGGGGCTCTTCCTCGGCGCCATAGATGATACCGGGCACGCGCCCGTCACGGCGAACCTGGCGCGCGCCTCCCTTGCCGGTGCTCTGCCTGGCCCATGCCTTGAGTTCGATGGCCTCGGCCATGTTAACCTCCAACGTCTGAAATAATGAGGGGGCCGGAAACCGGCCCCGCTAGGTCGGGCGCGGCGCTTCAAAGCCCGCCGCGACACAATTCGAGTGGCTTATAGCCTAAAGGCTGGCGAAAAGACAATTGCCTATGGTCCCTTAGGTTGCGGCGTTATTGCTCGCCCGCGACCTGTTCCGGGGTCAGGCCGGGGGAGCCTCGGCCGGCCTTTTCCGCCTCTTTGACCAGCTGCATGACCCGGCGATTGAGGGGGGCCGGGACCCCGTACTTCTCGGCCAGCCGGACGATTTCCCCCTGAATATAGTCAATTTCGGTCGGCCTTTGGGCCCGCAAATCCTCCCACATGGAGGAGCGGGCGTTGCTGTCCATGGCCATCATGCCCCGGGCAGCCAACCTGAATAGGCCATCGGGCAGTCGCAGCCCCAAGGCGATCAACGGCGGCGGAAGGCCCTCGATCGGGGCCGGGCTGTGGCCGGCGGCCCGCAAGACGGCGAGGCCTTCACGTATTTGTAGCGAGATGAGCAGGCGCCAGCGCCGGTCACGCAGCTGCTCGAGCAGCGGCAGATCCGATAGGGCATTGAGGGCGTTGTTGAGATTGACCAGGAGCTTGCCCCACAGCGCCGCTTCAATATCGGCATGCTCGGCGACGGGCAGGCCTGGAACGTCGAGCAGCTCACGCAAGCCTGCCACGCCGCTCTCTATCTGTATTGTGCCGCTGGTGGCCCGATGAACGTGTGGCGCGTTCCCGTCTGTCCGGCGCTGCACCACATTGTAGGGCACCATGGCATCGACGACCCTGTAGTCGGGGCCGAGCCCTCGGCGGAGAATATCGGCATTCTCGACGCCGTTTTGCAGGCTCACCACAATCGTGCCTTTCGGCGCATGCTGGGCGATCGACTGCGCCATCGCGGCGGTGTCGTGGGACTTGACGGTGACGAGCACGATGTTGGCGGATCGGAACGCCGTTGCAGTGTCCGGTGTGAGCCGGAGAGCGTCCGGCGGCAGGGTTTCGTCGCGGCCGTCGAGATCCGACGTTCGCAAGCCGTATTGCGCGATCGTCGCGGCGAGCGGTTCGCGCAGCAACAGCGTGACACTGCGGCCGGCTGCGGCAAGACGCGCGCCGACATGGCTGCCGACGCTACCGGCTCCGGCAATCACGATGGCAGCGTTGGAGCCTGGGGGTTCGGAGTCCGATGTCATGGAAGCGACTTAATCATGATGCGGGCTTAATTGCCCGACAGGGTTGGTTTTGGCCGCGTCGAAGGCGATAGTAACGGCTTCGGTGAGGGGTGCGTCAAATTCAGTCGTTTCGTGGATTTGTCCACCGCGCCAGTACGGGGTAAGAGCGCGGGCATGAACGAACGCTTCAACAGTCAACTTGCCGAAACCACGGCCGAGCCCGTTGTTCCAATCGGCACGCCGGACTTGCGCGGCGGCGCCATGGTCAAGCCGCCGGCCATGGCGATGCATCCCGGCCATCTCAGAGCGGCGGCAAAGCGGCGGCTGCCGAGCGCAATCTTCGACTTTCTGGAAGGCGGCTCCAACGACGAAGTGACGCTCAAGCGCAACCGCGCCGATTTCGAGGCGCTGCGGCTGAACCAGCGCGTCTTCGATCACGTAGCGGCGCGCAATTTGCGTACGGTCCTGTTCGGTCAGCGCGCGGCGATCCCGGTGGCCTTGGCTCCGATCGGCATGGGCGGCGTCTTCCATCCGCGCGCGGAAACTCATGCCGCGCGGGCCGCGGCCGCGTTTGGCGTGCCCTACTGTCTCAGCACATTGTCGAGTTGCTCGATAGAAGAGGTCGCGGCGGAAGTCGGCGTGCCGTTTCTCTTCCAGCTCTATCTGTTCAAGGATCGCGCAATCAATGCGGCCCTTTTGCAGAGGGCCGAGCAAGCGCATTGCCCGGCCCTCGTGCTCAATGTCGACACGGCCGTGCAAGGCCGGCGCAACCGCGACCTCGATAATGGCGTAACCATTCCGCTCAGGCTGCGGCCGCAGCATATCGCCCGCATCCTGCAAAAGCCGCGCTGGCTGATCAACTGGTTACTCAAAAAGCCGACGCTGGGGAATCTGGCGCCCTACTCGCCGGACGGTTCGGATCTCGCGACGGTATCGGCTTGGGCGGAGCCGCGCTTCAAGGGTGCGGTGAGTGCCGCCGATCTTGAATGGGTGCGGCACGCGTGGCCGCGCAAGCTCGTGGTCAAAGGCATTCTCGACCCCGAGGATGCGAAGCTGGCCGCCAAGCTCGGCGCCGACGCCATTATTGTCTCCAATCACGGCGGACGGCAGCTCGACGGGGCTAGCAGTGCGGTGAGTATGCTGCCCGCTATCCGCGATGCGGTTGGCGACGATGTCGAGCTGATCGTCGACAGCGGCGTGCGGTCGGGCTTCGACGTGCTGAAGGCGCTTGGCCTCGGCGCTCACGGTTGTCTGATCGGCCGCGCATTCGTCTATGGACTCGCGGCGGGTGGACAGAGGGGCGTCGCCGCCGCGCTGTCGCTGATCGCGCAAGAGCTCGACGAGGCGATGACGCTGACGGGAACCGCCGACGTCAACGCCCTGCCGAATGGTCTCGTGCTTCGCTGAACTTCAAGTCCGCCAGGGGTGTTCCGGCAGCTCGCTCACGCCCATGACCTTGACGCCTGCCGCGGCCACGGCGTGATCGTTTTCGACCGAACTGCCGCTGACACCGATGGCACCGACGAGCACGCCGTCCTCATCGACGATGGGGAGGCCGCCGGGAAAGGTAATCAGCCCGTCATTGGAATGCTCTATGCCGTAAAGCGGTTTGCCAGGCTGCGACAGTCCGCCGAGGTCGCCGGTCGCCATGCCGAAGAAGCAGGCGGTCCGCGCTTTCTTGATGGCGATGTCGATGGAGCCGACCCAAGCGTCGTCCATGCGCATGAAGGCCTTGAGGTTGGCGCCGGAGTCGACCACGGCGATGCACATCTGGGTCTTCAGCTCGACCGCCTTCTTACGCGCGGCTTCGATGGCTTTCTCGGCATTCTCTAGATTGACGTGCATGGGGGGTCTCCTCGTTAGGGGCACTATGAGCGCGTCATAGCCGGAATTCGGGGAATAAGGTGTTAAACGCGTCAGTCGCGAATTGGTGGCGATTAACATAAAAAACAAGAGCGGGCGGTCCTTGAGCGAGGTCATAGGCGGACCGGTAGGCTGACTTAGGGTCGGCGCCCGGCCTACTTGCGGTGAAAGGGTGAATGGCGGACGACAACCAGCAGACAATGCGCTCCAGTCTCGCAGTGGCGGCGACGCCAGGCCGCGTGCGGGCTATGCTTGCGGTGGTGCTGATCGCGATTTTCGTGCTTTTCCAGCTCAAGCCCGGGGGGATGCCGGAGCCTGCGGACCCGCTGGCGTTGCAAAACGACGGGCGCCTCCATGTGTTCGTTCACCCGGACTGTCCGCATTGTCACGAGGCGCTGCGGTTCTTACGGGCGACGCCGGAAATCCACGCTGAACTTCATGACTTTGCGCAGCCGGCGAACGAGCATCTGTTTCGCATGGTCGCCGATCAGTTGGGCATTCCCGAGAGCGCGTTGGGGGTGCCGCTCTTCGTCTTTGGGGATCGCCACATCGTCGGCTTCGATACGCCGGCGACGACGGGTGCGGCGCTGCGCGCGCTTGTCGGCGGCGGCACGGATGCCGTGTCGGATGAGCCGCCGCGCATCGACCTGCCGCTCTTCGGCGAGATCGACCCCGCGCATTATTCCTTGCTGGCGCTGACGGCGGTGATGGGGCTCGCCGACGGGTTCAACCCTTGCGCCATGTGGGTCCTGATCTACCTGATCTCGCTCATCGCCGGGCTCAAGGATCGCTCCAAGATTTGGTGGCTGGTCGGCACCTTCGTGGTCACATCCGGCATCCTGTATTTTCTGCTGATGACGGCATGGCTTAACATGTTTTTGGTGGTGGGTTATGTGCGTCCGTTGACGCAACTTGTCGCCTTGGCAGCCATCGGTTTCGGCATCAGCCATCTCTACGAGGTCGTGTGGACGCGCGGCGCGGTCGAATGCGAGGTCGGGGACGTCGCGCTGCGCCAGCGTACCATGGCCCGCATCCGCGAGGTGGTGGCGGCGCCGGTCGGTCTTGCCAGCCTCGTTCTCGTGACGGGGCTCGCGTTCGCGGTCAACGCCGTCGAGTTCATCTGTTCGGCGACGTTGCCTGCCATCTATACGCACGTGCTGGCGCTGAGCGATCTCTCGGCGGCGGGCTACTACGTCTATATCGTGCTCTATGTAATCTTCTTCATGCTCGACGATTTGATCATCTTCGGCCTGGCGGCATTTGCCGTCCAGAAGATCATCAATACGCGATACGCCATGATGAGCCGGCTTGCGGGCGGCGTCGTGTTGAT
Source organism: Methyloceanibacter sp. (assembly GCA_035528655.1). Lineage (GTDB taxonomy): Bacteria > Pseudomonadota > Alphaproteobacteria > Rhizobiales > Methyloligellaceae > Methyloceanibacter. The sequence goes on along the minus strand of DATKYG010000017.1, from coordinate 48,217 downwards.
CGGCTTGGGCGTGTGGATGTTGGCGCAGTGAGGGCGGCTAGTAGAACAGGCTCGATACCGATTTCTCTTCCGCGGTGCGGGCGATGGCTTCGCCGAGCAGCGGGGCGATGGGCAGCACCCGGATATTGTGCGCCTTGACCACGGAGTCGCTCGGCTGGATCGAGTCGGTGATGACGAGCTCTTTCAGCCGCGAGGCCATGATGCGCGCGACCGCGCCGCCTGACAGCACGCCGTGGGTGATGTAGCCGGTGACGACATTGGCGCCTTGCTCGAGCAGGGCCTCCGCCGCGTTCACCAGCGTGCCGCCAGAGTCGATGATGTCGTCGACGAGAATGCAGGTATGTCCGGCGACGTCGCCGATGACGTTCATCACCTCAGACTCGCCCGGGCGCTCGCGCCGCTTGTCGACAATGGCGAGCGGCGCGTCGATGCGCTTGGCGAGGCCCCGCGCGCGGACCACACCGCCGACGTCGGGTGAGACCACCATGAGATTGTCGTTGGGGAAGACTTTGCGGATGTCCTCGACCATCACCGGCGCGGCAAACAGATTGTCCGTCGGTATGTCGAAGAAGCCCTGGATCTGACCGGCGTGCAGATCGAGGGTAAGCACGCGGTCGGCGCCGGCGCGGACGATCATGTTGGCGACGAGCTTGGCCGAGATCGGCGTGCGCGGACCGGGTTTCCGGTCCTGGCGGGCATAACCGAAATAGGGAACGACTGCGGTGATGCGACGCGCCGAGGCCCGCTTCAGGGCGTCGACCAGGATCAGCAGCTCCATCAAATGGTCGTTGGCAGGCGCCGAGGTCGACTGAAGGATGAACACGTCCTCGCCGCGGACGTTCTCCTGCACTTCGACGAAAATTTCCATATCCGCGAAACGGCGGACGATGCAGCGCGCCAAGGGAACGTTGAGATAAGCGGTGATCGCCTCGGCGAGAGGGCGGTTGCTGTTGCCTGCAACCAATTTCATTGCGACCGCTCCTCGAGCATGTCAGTCCCCGCCGGGCGGGCTGCTCGGCGCCGCGCCACGGCGGCTTTTAGCAAGTGCGTGGCACTGCTGTAAACTCGCCAAGCGCATCTTGTGGATGAGGTCAGCTCGATTTGGGCAGAAGTTTAATGATGCCGTCGGCCGCGGCGCCGGCCGCGGCGTCGGCAATGGCGCCCCAGGGACCGTTCAGAGAGCCTTTGGGAATGGTGTTTTGTTGCGACACCGTGCCCAGCCGCTTGCCGCTGGGATCGAGCACCTGCCAATCGATGCGGATGGATTCCTTGCCGCCGCTGGCGCTGCTCAGCTTTACGATGCCTTTGACCGTATAGACGTTGGTCGAGGTCCCGTTGGCCAGCTTGATGCCGTCCTTATAGAGCCGCTTTTTCAGCGCCGTCGTCAGGGATCTGCGGCCGTCGCCCGGGGCGCCGGTCACCGGGGCGACGAGCACGCCGGAGGGCTTCGGCGCGGCAGCAGCGGGGCGCGGGGCGGCGGTCGATGCGGTGGCGACGCCCGCGGTGGCGCCCGGAGCCGCGGCCACAGGGGTGGAGGCCCGGCCGCCCGGTAGGTTGGCCGCGAGCTTGGACGCGGTCTCGCCCGCGATGCTACGGATGACCGTGGCGTCGACCCCGCTCCAAGGGTCGCCGCGCGAACCCTTGGATACCGTTTGCTCGCCGGAAACCCTGGTCACGCGGACGCCCTTGGCGTCGTTCACGTCCCAGATATAGGAGATCTTTACGCCACGGCGCTCCGGCGAAGCCAGGAGGTAGCCGCGCATCGTGTAGTTGCCGCCGCTCGTGCCGGGGTTGAGCGTCAGGTTGCGTTCGCTACCGGCGACCACTAGCGCCTTGGTCAGTTCGCCGGTGACATTCTCCGGCGCGCCGATAATGGGGGCGATCGAGACCTTCGGCGAGCCGCCAAAGATGCCGGACGCGCCGCTCAGGAGGCCGCCCATACTCGAGCCGCTACCGCCGCCGCAACCGGCGAGGCAGACAGCCGCGAATGCGGCAAGCGCGATCCCAGCAATACGCCAAAAATGGCCGCGTATCTGTCGTGAGTCCGCGTCCAACAAAATACTCCCTCTGTTGGCCGCACAGCTCCGCTCGCGAAAAAATTCTTCGCGACGGGACTCCCAACCCTCTACCTAACAATAGCTTACCTGCCCGGCCCTGCTTGCGTCCAGTTCTAGCGTTGCCGCTTGGCAGGGCGTATGCAAGTCATAGTGAATGCAGATCAGGTAAGCAGGATGGCGGAAATTTGGCGGCCGTAATCGTCCTCTCCGTGGTGCTGTGAGCGCCGATAACTGAACAGCCGCGTCTCGTCATAATAAGTGCAGAAGCCGAGATCGACGATTTCGCCGACACCGGCCCGGGCCAGACGTTCCGCCACATAGCCCGGGAGGTCGAAATGGGGCTCGCCGGAGCCCTCGTCGGTGATGAAGAAGGGGGCACTGTCGGCATCCTCGGCCATAAAGCTGTCCTGGTAGTCCTGCCCGACCTCGTAGGCACCTTGTGAGATGGCCGGCCCAACGACGGCGGAAATGCGCTCTGGCTGGGCGCCGAGCCCGGTCATGGCCTCGACCGTGGCCTCGACAATGCCGGACAAGGCGCCGCGCCAGCCGGCATGGGCCGCCGCGATGACGCGCGCTTCACTGTCGCAGAACAGCACGGGCGCGCAGTCCGCCGTAAGGATACCGATGGCGAGGCCTGAAACATTCGTGACGATGGCATCGGCCTCGGGCGTCTTGTCTCTGGCCCACGGCTTGTTGGCGACCACGGCGGTGTTTGTGTGTTTCTGAAACGCGGTGACGAGGTTGGGTGGCGTGGCGCCGAGGATGCCGGCGATCCGGGCGCGGTTCTCGGTGACGTTGGCTGCCTCGTCGCGGGAGCCGGGCCCGCAATTGAGCGAGGCATAGATGCCGTCAGACACGCCGCCGAGCCGCGTGAAGAATCCGTGGGCGAGCCCGCCGATGGCTTTGAGGCTCGGGGCCTGAAACATCATCTTGTCTTGTGTGACCATGTGAGCGCTCGCTAGCCGCTAAATCTCTCCGAAGGGGGGCGGCGGGGCAAGCCCCGGACTCGTCAGAGCCAGCGCTTTGAACAGGAGCCCCATCCTTTGGGGATCGGCGAGCCGGCTGACAGCTGAGGCGATCTCTTGCCCCTGCTCCGGGCTTGCCGTCTGGCAAAGCCGGTCGCGGCGGGCTTCAAGGCCGAGCTTAAAGAGGAATTCTCCTTGCGGCATCGGCCCATAGGCCGAGAGGCCGTGCGCCGATGCGGTATCTTTCAGCGCGGCGAAATCCACATGTGCGGTGAGATCCACTTCGCCAGGTTGGCTGAGCGGATTGGCGTATTTGTGGCGCCACACGGCTTGCAGCGTATCGCCGCAGGCAGTCTCGTCATGACCGTAGTCGACGATCAGGGCCTCAAGCGGCGCCTGTCTCGCGCGCGCGGCGAGCGCGGTGATGAGGGCGGCCGCGGCGGGTCTCACTTCGAGGATGGACCCATTGGGTACTTGGAGCGCGTGCGCCACCTGCTGCAGATTGTCGTTCACTACGGTGGCTCCCTCGCAAAACGCGAAGCCGCCCTCGTGGCCGATAGTGACCGCGCGCTCGCGCCATTGGCCGTCGCGCCATAGGAGCTGGCGGACGGGGAGGGCATCGACGAATTCGTTGGCGATGACGATGAGTGGGCCCTGCGGTACGTCGTCGAGGTGGTCGTGCCAGCGAATTGGCACGCTGGCGCCATGCAACGCCACACGCTGGGCCTCGCGCAATATGGGGCTCGTCTCGACAAGCGCGACCGACACGGTGGCGAGGAAGTTCGGCACGCTGCCCCAGGCGCGCAACGCATCGGCCATGAACGTGCCGCGGCCGGGCCCGAGCTCGGCCACGACGACGTCGCGCGGCTCACCCATGGACTGCCAGGCGGCCACGGCCCACAGCCCGAGAAGCTCGCCGAAGATCTGGCTGACTTCGGGCGCGGTGATGAAGTCCCCGCCCGCGCCGATCGGTTGGCGCGAGGGGTAATAACCGGCGGTCGCGTCGGCGAGGCAGGTTTCCATGTAGTCGGCAACGCTGATCGGGCCGTTGCGGGCAATGCGCGCCTTCAGCCGCGCCGCGAGCAACGTGGCTTGCGAACTATGGGATTTGCGCGCCGCGCTCATCACGCCCCCAGGGTTGGCTTCTGCCTTGCGCGCCAGATCAGCCAAGCACCGATGAGGATCATGGGTATGGAATAAGCGATGCCGGGCGTGAGGATGCCGATATCCATGGGGTGGTCGGGATGCGGCTCGCGCACGAACTCAAGCGAGCTACGAAAGATGCCGTAGAACACGAGGAACAGGCCGAACACGGTGCCGGGCCGCCGCAACGCATGAAAGTAATGGGTGGCGATGCGCAAGATGATGAACAGCACGACGCCTTCGAGCGCGCCCTCGTAAAGCTGGCTTGGGTGGCGCGGCTGGCCGTCGGTGCCGGGGAACACCATGGCCCACGGCACGTCGGTCGTCCGGCCCACCACCTCGGAATTGATGAAATTGGCGATGCGGCCGAAGAACAGGCCGAAGGGCGTGGCGGCGGACGCGATGTCGCCGAGCGACAGCGGGTTGATACCCTTTACCCGCGAGAAGAAATAGACGGCGAGGACGACGCCGAGCAGTCCGCCATGGAAGGCCATGCCGCCATTCCACACCGCGGGAATTTCCTCCGGGTGCTGCCAGAAGAAGCTCGGCTCGTAGAACAGGACGAAGCCGAGCCGGCCGCCCACCACGATGCCCAGCGTAATCCAGAGTAGAAAGTCGTCGACCTGACTGACGGTCATCGGCGGCTTGCCGCCCCAACGATCTGGGCGCGACACGAGGCGGCGGGCATAGAGCCAGCCGCACAGAATGCCGGACATATAGGCGAGGCCGTACCAGCGGACGGCCACCGGTCCGAACTCGATCGCTACCGGATCGATCACGGGGTAGGGAAGGACAAAAAGTTGCATCAAGCCTCGGGTCTCAAAAACGGGGCGACCCTTTACCGCTCACTCTGGACTGTCAAGGCGCTCAAAGCCGCGCACCGGCGGCTTGCCTCCTGCATCGCGGCATCCCATAGTCGGCGCAGATGACAGTTTTGCTTCAGGCGTCCAAACACGACCCAAGGATTTCCTCGAGATGACGCAGACCTCCGGACGCTTCTTCGACGAGATCGGCAAGCTCTTGACCGACGCCGCCGGTGCGGCCGACGGCGTGCGCAAGGAGGTCGACAGCGTGGTCCGGGCGCAGGCCGAGCGCGTGTTGCGCGATCTCGATGTCGTGCAGCGCGAGGAGTTCGAGGCGGTCAAGGCCATGGCGCAGAAAGCGCGTGAAGAAAACGAGCTCCTAAAAGAGCGCATCGCCGCGCTCGAGGCCAAAGGCAAAAGCAAGAAGTCCGGCTAACGCGAGAGCAAGTCCCAGGGAGAAAGCGCAGGTCCCGGAGTCGAGTCCGCAGCCAAAACTATCCACAGGTTTTTCAGGCCGTCCACAGCTATTCGCCGATGCGGACCCTGGCCGCCTTGGTGCTCGCAGACTCCGCGATATATAACTGATTCACCTAATGATTCGCGACGCGGCGTGTTTCTCGTGCGCGGAACTCTGCTGAGGCCCCTCAGAGGACACGCATGGCTTTGATACAATCTATCCACGACCAATTCACCAATCCCGTGGACATGGTCGAGCATATCGCAACCACTCACGACTGGACCTTCGAGCGTAGCGCGCCCGACGAGCTGACGCTGTCGGTGGCCGGGACGGGGTGCGACTATCATATCTCGCTGACTTGGCGGGAGGATCTGGAGGCGCTGCATCTGGCTTGCGCCTTCGATTTCAGGGTCACCAAGGTCCGTTTGGCCGAGGTCTACCGGCTGATGGCGCAGATCAACGAGCAGCTATGGCTCGGCCATTTCGACCTGTGGCGCGACGACGGCATGCTGCTCTATCGCAACGGCCTCCTGCTCGCCGGCGCGCATACCCATGAGGGCCAGTGCGAGGGGCTGTTAATGGCAGCGTTGGAAGCGTGCGAGCGCTATTATGACTCCTTCCAGTTTGTGTTGTGGGCGGGCAAGTCGGCCGAAGAAGCGCTTGCCGCCACCATGCTCGAGACGCAAGGAACCGCATGACACTCCGCCTTGCCGGCCCGCTGCTTCTTGTTGGGGCGGGCAAGATGGGTGGGGCGCTGCTCGAGGGATGGCTCCAGCAGGGCCTCGACCCAGCCACGGTTTTCATCCAGGACCCTGCGCTGTCGGAAACGATGGCAGCGTTCGCCGCGCGTCACGGCATCGAGGCAAGCGACGCGCCGGAACTGCCGGCGCCGCCCGCCGTCATCCTCATTGCCGTGAAGCCGGACGTGGCCGAGAAGCTATTGCCGGAAGTCGAGCCTATGGTCGGCGAAGACACCGTGGTGCTGTCCATCGCAGCGGGCCGGACTTTGCAAAGCCTGTCGCGCCATCTACCGGAGACCGCCGCCGTGGTGCGGGCTATGCCCAACACGCCGGCCTCGGTCGGCCACGGCATCACCGTCGCCATCGCCAACCCCAACGTCACACCGGAGCAGAAGCGTGAATGCGATGCGCTCATGTCCGCGGTGGGCGAGGTAATCTGGGTCGAGGACGAGGCGTTGCTCGACCCCGTGACGGCCGTATCGGGCAGCGGTCCCGCTTATGTGTTCTTGCTGGCCGAATGTTTGGAGCAGGCGGGCATTACCGCAGGTCTGCCCCACGACCTTGCCGAGCGGCTGGCCCGCGCGACGGTGGCCGGTGCCGGGGAGCTGTTGCGCCGTTCGGAATTGGAGCCCGCCCAGCTTCGCAAGAACGTGACGTCGCCCAAAGGCACCACGGCGGCCGCGCTCGACGTGCTGATGCGCGAGGACGCGCTGAAAGACCTGCTTATTCAGGCCGTTGCCGCCGCCACCAAGCGTTCCCGCGAGCTGTCGTCCTAGCCGATTAGTGGGCTCCCGGCGTCTTCAGATGGCCACCAAGAAGGCCTATCTTTAGGGGAACCAAGGAGCATGATCATGTTCGACGAGTTCTCGAAACGCGCGAAAGCGGTGCGGGCGGCGCTGGAGCTGGCGCAACAGCGCGATTGGGGCGACATCGGCCTGACCGATATCGCCAAGCAGGCGGGGCTCGACCTCGCTGACCTCAGAACCGAATTTTCCTGCAAGAGCGATATCTTGCGCGCCTTCCAGACCGAGGTCGATATCGACGTACTGGCCAAGGCAAAGCAAGCCGGCCCCGATCAAAGCGTGCGCGACCGGCTGTTCGATCTCATCATGATGCGGTTCGAGGTGATGGCGCCCTACAAGCCGGCGCTGAAGCGGATCGCCTGCTACTTGCGCTGCCGCCCGGGCGAGGCTTCGCTGCTCGCCTGCTCTTCGCTGGCTTCGCAATATTGGATGCTGGCCGGCGCTGGGGCCAAATTGGCTGGCGCGGGCGCCGCGGTGCGGGTGGCGGGGCTGGCCACGGTCTATGGCAGGGTCTTCCAGGTCTGGCTCGAAGATCCCTCGCCGTCGCTCGATCGCACCATGGCGGCGCTCGACCGGGCCTTGAGCAACGGCGAGCGTATGCTCGCCAGCATGGATCAGGTATGCGGCGCGCTGTGCGGACTGGTGCCGCGCGGTTTCAAGCGGAAGGGCGGCGCGGATGCACCGTCACAGCCCACTGCGTCACCGGAGGCGGGTCCGTCGCCCGTCGGCGCGTCTTAGTCCGGGACCACTCGGCCCGGGCCGCTTAATAGGGCAGGGGGTCTTCGTCGTCGGGACCGGAAAGGCTCTCGGGCCCTTCGCCAGGCAACTCCTCGTCGATGGGATCCGGCTCATCCGGATTATCCGGGTCGTCCGACGGATCGAGCGGGACATCGTCGTCCAGTGCCATCGGTGCGCTGTCATTCTCGGCCTCGGCCTCTGATTCAGCGTCCAGCTTGCTCTTGCGGCCGAATTCCACCTTGCCGCCGCTATCCTCAAGCTCGAACTCCGAGCCCGGCTGCTCCTCGTCTTGGATCTCGTCCTGAACGGATTGAGCCATGGCCGGCCCGCTGAAGGCGACGGCCATGGCTGTTGCTAGTCCGACGGCAATCTTTCGCATGAAGCATCTCCAAATGATCAGACGGGTACTTTTAGCACGGCTTTCAATCCGCCGAGGCGGGATTGACTGAGGGTGATGTCGCCGCCGTGGATGCGGGCGATGTCGCGGGCGATGGCGAGTCCGAGCCCGGTCGAGCCGGAATCCTGATTGCGCGCGTGGTCGACCCGGTAGAACGGCCGGAACACGTTCTCCCGTTCGGCTTCCGGTACGCCGGGCCCGTCGTCCTCGACCTCGACGGTCAGCGTGCCATTCTGCTTGGCGGCCGTGATATTGACATGATCGGCGAAGCGGGCGGCGTTGTTGACGAGGTTGGCGACGGCACGCTTGAAGCCGTGACGGCGCACGGGCACCACGAGCGGATCGCCGCCGACCGCGATCTTGATGGTCTTGTCGCCATGGGCCTGGGCTTGCACCTCGCTCAGAATCTCGCCGATGTCGACGCGGCCAATGGCTTCGCCGGAATCGCCCTTGGCAAACGCCATATAGTCCTCGAGCATGGCCTGCATTTCGTCGACGTCGGCGCGCATGGCGTCGAGCTCCGCATTCTCCTCGAACATGGCGAGCTGGAGCCTGAAGCGCGTCAGGATGGTCCGCAGATCGTGGCTGACACCTGCGAGCATGACGGTGCGCTGCTCCACATGGCGTTCGATGCGATCGCGCATCTCGATGAAGGCGTGGGCCGCCTGACGCACCTCGCGCGCGCCGCGCGGCCGGAAGTCGTCCGGCGGCGGCCGCCCCTTGCCGAAACTTTCAGCGGCATGGGCGAGGCGCAGAATCGGCTTGATCTGATTGCGCAGGAACAGGATGGCCACGGTGAGGAGCACAAGCGACGTGCCCAGCATCCACACGAGGAAGATATGCGAGTTCGATGCATAGGTCTGGCTGCGCTTGGCCAGCACATGCATGATCGAATCCTCGAGCTTGATGCGGATGTCGACGAATTCGGAACGGCCCACCGTGTCGATCCAGAAGGGGCGGCCGATCTGCCGCTTCAACTCGTCGGAGAGTGTCGAGTCGAGAAGATCGAAGAACGGCTTGGAGCGGGCCAAGGGCAAGTCCTCGCCCTTCACGAAGCGGACGCGCAAGCCCAGATTCTTCTCGGCCAGCGCCGTTAGCGTGTCGATGTTCTGCGCCTTCGGCAGGTCCTCATAGACATCGATGAGCATGGAGATGTTCTGCACGGTGACCGTCGACAGGCGATGGGTCACCGTCTGCCAATGGCGCTCCAGGAACACGAAGGTCACCACGGACTGCAGCAGCACCATGGGCGCGATGATGATGATGAGGGCGCGGGCATAGAGGCCCTTCGGCATCTTGTCGCCGAGCGCGGACATGAAACGCCCCAGCGGCCGGCGGCGCTGCTCGGCGGTAAGAGGGGCGGCGGTGTCGGCGATGGAGGACATCATTCGGGATACAGAATGTAGCCCTTGCCGCGCACGGTCTGGAGATAGACCGGGTTGGCCGGGTCATGCTCGATCTTGCGCCGCAACCGATTGATCTGCACGTCGACGGCGCGCTCGCCGCCCGATTCGGCATCCTTGGCCAGTTCGTGGCGGGACACGGGCATGCCGGGACGCTGGGCGAAATAGCGCAGCAGATCGCGTTCGCGCTCGGTGAGGCGCACACTCTCGCCGTCGCGCTTCAGTTCGCCGCGCGAGACATGGAAGATGAAATTGCCCATGCGGACCTCGCCGGTGGCGGGTGCGGAGGCGCCGCGGCGCAGCACGTTGCTTACGCGCAGCAACAGCTCGCGCGGATCGAACGGCTTGGCGAGATAGTCGTCGACGCCGGTCTCCAGGCCTTCGATGCGCTGTTCGGGTTCGGCGCGGGCGGTTAGCATGAGAATGGGCACCTGGCTCTCGGTCCGCAGCGCGCGGGCGAATTCGATGCCCGACTCTTGCGGCATCATCACGTCGAGAATGAGAAGGTCGAAGGACAGGCTGCGCATGGTGGCGCGCGCCGAGGCGGCATCGACCGCGGTGGTGACGCGGAAGCCATGGTCGTTGAGATAGCGGGCGAGCAGGTCGCGAATGCGGCTGTCATCGTCCACCACCAGGATGTGCGGCGCGTTGTCGTCCGGGCCGCTGGCGCGATGGACCTTGATCGGCGTCGGCATGGTCATTCCCCCTTGCCGCCCGTGGTCGGCTGGACCGGCGGCGTCGACATTACGGAGGACACTTTGGGACGATCTTCGGCATTGATCATGGCTTCCAGAAAAAGGCGCAAGGCCGTCTCAGCGCCGGGGCCGGCGGCATCCAGAGCGGCGGCGAGGCGGATGAGCTGCGGGGCCGCCAGCCGCTCGGCCAAGGCGCGGCCGCGTTCCGTGGGAAACAGCAGCCGCTCCCGGCGGTCGGCGGCGCCGGCCTGCTGCATGACATAGCCCTGGTCGATCAACTGCTTGAGGACGCGGCCCAGGCTCTGCTTGGTGATGTTGAGGATGTCCAGCAGATCGGCGACGCGCAGGCCCGAATGGCGGTTGACGAAATGCAGCACCCGGTGATGGGCCCGGCCGAAGCTGAAATCGGCCAGGATAGCGTCCGGGTCGCCGGTGAAATCGCGATAGGCGAAGAACAACAGTTCGGCGAACTCTTGCAGCTTGGCTTCTTGCAGCTTGGCTTCGGACAAAGCACCGCCCTTGGCGGCCGGGGGGCCGTCACCGTGCTTGGCTTCCGCGGCTTTGCCGCGCGCCACTGGTGCATTTAGGTCAGTCATGTTGACATATTTTTTGGCCTGGTTTATGTCAGCCATGTTGACTTAATTTGGGTCCTTGATACGCCTCGCCGCCTGCTTGCGCAATTGCCGTCGAGTGGTGGTATGAGGGGGCAGTTCTGGTGTTTATGGGACGGCGGCCGCGCCAAAGAACGGCCCGTCCCGGTCGCGGAGGAAACTTATGGACTACGATCAGCGCGACGGCTTTATCTGGTTCAACGGTGAGCTGATCCCGTGGTCGGATGCCCGCGTCCATATGCTGACCCATGCGCTCCACTATGGCAGCGCCGTGTTCGAGGGCATGCGCGCCTATGACGGCGAGATCTTCAAGCTGACCGAGCATAATCAGCGTCTGCATACATCCGCCGAGATCCTCGACTTCGAGGTGCCCTATTCCGTCGCCGAGCTCGACAAGGCGGCGCGCGACGTCGTGCGCGCCAACAAGCTCTCGGACGCCTATGTGCGCCCGCTGGCATGGCGCGGCAGCGAGCAGATGGGCGTGTCGGCGCAAAAGGCCAAGATCAATGTCGCCATCGCCGCGTGGAACTGGGGCTCGTATTTCGATCCCGCCGCGCGCGAGACGGGGCTGAAGCTGACCTTCGCCAAATATTGCCGGCCAGACCCGCGCACCGCGCCGGTCCACAGCAAGGCGGCGGGGCTCTACATGATCTGCACCATCGAGAAGCACCGCGCCGAGCGCGAAGGCTATGCCGACGCGGTGATGCTCGATTGGCGCGGCCAGATCGCCGAATGCACCGGCGCCAACATCTTCTTCGTGAAGGACGGGGTGGTCTATACGCCGACGCCGGACTGCTTCCTCGACGGCATCACGCGGCGCACGGTCATCGGCCTCGCCAAGCAGCGCGGGCTTCAGGTGATCGAGAAAACGATCATGCCGGAAGAACTCACCGACTTTACCGAGTGCTTCATCACCGGCACCGCCGCCGAAGTGATGCCGGTCGGCTCGATCGGCGAGTACAGCTTCACGGTCGGCGACATCACCCGCAATCTGATGAGCGACTACGCGGCGCTGGTGCGCCCGGCGAAGGCTGTCGCCGCCGCGGGGTAGTTCCACAGTTCACGGATCGGGGAACGTGCCTGGCGGCAGGTCCTTGTTCGCCACCCACTCGATGCATTTCGGAAGTTGGCCATCGGTCTCGATGAATTCCTTCACGGCCTCATAGGCGGCGGGAAATGGAATGAAGAGGCCAATCGGCAGTGGATCGTTGTGCAGATTGCGCACCCACTCCTTCAATCGGCTCAAATCGCCTTTTGAGGTGTAGGCCTCTGAGTATCCTCCGCCGTATTTCTGATAGATGAGCAGGACTCCGAGATTGGGCACCCCGTACAGATCGAGATCCAAATCGACGCGGCGGCTCGCGATCTGATCGAAATATGTGGATTTGCGCATGACGGTCATCTTATGCTCAGCGCCGCCGCCGCGTTTCGATGCCGAGACCCGCGCGCAGCTTTACGAGCTCTTGCGCTGGCGCTAGGTCGGCTTGTACGAGCCGTCGTCAAGCGCTTCCATCATGCCGCGTGCATCGGCTGCCTGAGGATACTCATTGCGGTCGCTGATATTTTGGAGAGCCTCTCGTGCCTCGTCCGGTGCCACCGCCAGGGTAGCGATGGCGGCCTTCAGCCGGATCTGTGGGTTGGGATGGCTCAACAGGGACAATAGGGCTAGTCTTTGATCGCCATCGTGCCGCTTGAGTTCGGCCTCGATGGACTTCATTTGGTCGTAAAGTCGATTGTATTTGGCATAGCGACGATTGAGGATAGCCTTCGTAATGTTTCAGCGCAATTGTCAAAAAGCGCTCGACCAACTGATCGACCGACATGTTGGGAGCTTCTGCCTTCATGGCTTAAGCACTCCGTGCTTGATCAGAGCGTCCCGACCAACTCTTAGACGTTTAGACGTTCCTCCCAGCTCTTCCCGCGAAGATATGTGCGGGGTGACACGTCTCCATATCGGTCGTTCTTCATCATGTACCAGCCTGTGATTATCCAGTGCTTGAGCCTCGGAATGCGGACCAGGTTTTCAGGCGCGTTGACTCGGGACGGAGGAAAGCCGTCTTGTAGGGCCGAAGTCTGATCGACGATGTGATGCACATCATAACCCGGGGCGGGCGTGTAAACATCCTGCTGCAACTCCTCCATGCTCTTGGGAGGATCCGCAAAAGTGCGGATGGAGTCGATGGCCGGTTCGAGCCAGCCGGCTTCGTCCAGAATTGTGAGCAAGGCCGTCATCAGCCTTCCCACCACCTCCTTCAGCACGCCTCTGGCGATCCACGTTGCGAGTTCCTTGTAGACGCGGGTGCGTGCGCGGGATGTCGGTGGTCTCTTCTGTGGAATCTTTGGAGGCTCATCGTCGGGCTCGGACGAGGCAAGGATGACGTTGCCTGGCCTGTGGCCAGCGCTGGTCCGATCGTCTGCGCCGCTTCCCCCCTGACGAGGCGCCACTCCCGCCACCGTCGGTCCATTGGCCGCCGTCAGGATTGCCGGCGGGCACGCGCGGCTGGTTGGTGTCGAAGGTTTTGATCGCGCGATCGAGATCGCGGAGCTTGGTCTCCACGACCTTGCCCCAGAGGAGGCTGCGCATGTGGCGCAACTGAAGGCTGGTTCGCCAACTCGCCGCCGATCCCTGCACGCGAACTCACTCCTCGCTCGTTAAATCCTAGATCTAGGAATATATTCCAGCATGGCGAGGCGGGGATAAGTCGGCAGTCCGGTGGGGCAGGGGGCGTTCTCCAAGGCATCGCGGGCGACGATCCGTGCTAATCTCGGCTCATGGAGCCGTCCAGAGAACAGTTCGCGCAGCGTGAGAGCGAGTGCGCTTCCGCGCCGCAGCCGCCGCGGTTCGACTCTGAGACTCGCGCCCGGCTATACGAGCTCTTGCGTTGGCGGCGCGATGTGCGCCGCTTCAAGCATGAGCCTTTGCCTGAGGGCACCATCGAGCGGCTGATCGGCCTCGCCTGTCTCTCCCCGTCTGTGGGGCTTTCCGAGCCTTGGCGTTTCGTGGTGGTGGAGGACGCCGCGCGCCGCGCGCGCATCCGGCAATGCTTCGAGGCCTGCAACCAAGAGGCGCTTCAGATGCAGGAGCCCGACCGGGCGGCGCTCTATACGCGGCTCAAGCTCGCGGGGCTCGACGATGCGCCGGTGCAGATCGCCGTGTACTCCGACCGAACGACGGCGCAAGGCGCCGGGCTCGGCCGCCTGACCATGCCGGAGACCCTCGATTATTCGGTGGTCACCGCCGTGCACACGCTGTGGCTCGCTGCCCGCGCCGAAGGGATCGGGCTCGGCTGGGTGTCGATCCTCGACCCGGCGCGCATGACCGAGATCCTGGAGGTTCCGGCCGACTGGGTGTTCATCGGCCTGTTGTGCCTCGGCTATCCGCAAGCGGAAGACGACACGCCGGCGCTCGAACGGGAAGGCTGGGAACACCGCCACGCGCCTGACGGCGTCGTCATCCGGCGCTAGCGCCGGCGCTAATCCCGGCGCTTGATCCGGCGGCGATCAAAGGGCACTCTTGCCAGCAAGCGATCTTGGACTGCGCGATGGGGGCGTCGCGGAAGAGGGGGCTTTCCTTGCGATACGCACGCATGCTCCTGGTCTTGGTGGGCCTTGTCGCCCTTGGGCTCGTTGCCTTGTCGGCGCTCGACGGCGAGGCCGGCGTCTGGTCGCCGCGCGGCTTGAGCGAGGCCGGCCAGCCGGCACCGATGGCGACGCCAGTGGCGGTGTGGAAGGACTGCCAGGAGATCGCCCGCTGCAGTGGCTGCCAGCCGGTCTATAAATGCCGCTCCTGCACCTATCAGCGCACATGCGCCCGAGGCTTGTGCAGCTGGGGCGATGTCTGCGTGTGGGGGCCTTACGTGAAGGTGCTGCCGCGCGGGGCGCGATTCCTCCGACGATAGCTGCCTCACCAATCCAAAACGCGCCGGTCAGACGCGCAACGGCAGGAGAATCCAGCCGACGATCTCGGCAATGACCTCGAACGTGCCGGCGAGGTCGACGGTGAACTGGACGGCCAGCCAGCCGAGCGCGACGGCCAGGCTTGCGGCAACCCCGACCGACAGGATGCCGACGGTCACTTGCGAGCTCCATCGCTTTGCTTGGCTGAGCATTTACAGAACCCGCGTGGCTGTGAGGACACCGTTTACAACGACGACGGCAGCGGAAAGTTCATTTTGATATTTGCGGTGCGCTACCCGGCGGCGTCTTTGCTTGCGCGCCAGCGTGCAGCCGCGGCCTCGTCACCCGCCTTCGCTTCGACCCAGCGGTCGCCGCTTGGGCTCGACTCGCGCTTCCAGAACGGGGCGGAGGTCTTCAAGTAATCCATCAGGAATTTGGCGGCGTCGAAGGCGGCTTCGCGATGGGCCGACGCTGTGACGACCAGCACGATGTTGTCGCCGGGCTTCAGCGCGCCGACGCGATGGACGATGAGGCTTGCTTGCAACGGCCAGCGGGCGTGGGCGTCCGTTTCGATCTTCGTGAGCTCGGCTTCGGTCATGCCGGGATAATGCTCCAGCGTCATCCCGCTCACGTTGTCGTCTTGGTCGCGCACCGTGCCGATGAAGCTGACGATGGCGCCGATATCGGTGCGTCCCGCTTTGAGGCCTGCGATCTCCGCGCCGATGTCGAAGTCCTGCTCTTGGACGCGGATCACGCTAGCCTCCGGTGACCGGCGGGAAGAAGGCGATCTCGGTCGCGCCTCTGATCGGCGCGTCATGGCGGGCATGGGTCTGATCGATCGCCGCGCGGATCACTTCGTCACGCTCGAAGGCATTGGCGTATTCGGGGCCGCGCGTCTTCAGCCAGGCAATCAGCTCGCCGACCGTGGCGACGTCGTCAGGCAGCGCCACCTCCTCGGCGGCGATGCCGGTCTTCTCCTTGACCCAGGCGAAATAGAGGAGGCGCATGGCTCACTCCTCGTCGGTCATCACGTGGCGGAGCGTGGCCTTCAGATAATCGTAGCCGGTGTAGAGGGTGAGCATCGCGGCGATCCATAACAGCGTGAGGCCGAACAGCGTGGTGAAAGACCACACCTTGTCGCCGGCGCGCCCGGCCAGCAGAAAGCCGATGGCGACCATCTGCACGAAGGTCTTCCATTTGGCGAGCTTGGTCACGGGCACGCTGACCGCGAGCGTGCCGAGAAATTCACGTAAGCCCGAGACGAGGATCTCGCGGCATAGGATGATGACGCCGGCCCATAGCGACCAGCCGGCGATGGTGCCGTTGGCGGCGAGCATCATCAGGCTCGCGGCGACGATGAGTTTGTCGGCGATGGGATCGAGCATCTTGCCGATGGCGCTTTGCTGCTGCCAGGCCCGCGCCAGATAACCATCGAGAAAATCGCTGATCCCGGCGGCGATGAAGATCCACATGGCAAGCCAGCGGCCCCAGTCGGCGCTCACGAAGAAGCAGGCCACGAGCGCCGGGATGGCGAGGATGCGCCCATAGGTGAGCAGGTTCGGCAGGCTGCCGTACCGGCCTTTGGGGGCACCCCGTTCCGCCAATCCTAATTGCGCCATATCATAGTCATCCGTTCAAACTCAGTTGCCGCGCTCAAGTTACCCGCGCTCGTATTACTCGCGCTCATGGAAGTGATCATAGATCGCCTTGGCCATTTGCGCGCTGATGCCGCCAACGCCTTCGAGATCGGCAATGCCGGCGCGGCTGACAGCTTTGGCCGAGCCGAAATGCTGCAACAGGGCGCGCTTGCGTGTGGGCCCGATACCGGCCACCTCATCGAGCGGCGAGGCGGTGATGGCCTTTTTACGCCGCGCGCGGTGGGCGCCGATGGCGAACCGGTGCGCCTCGTCCCGAAGCGTCTGTATGCAATAAAGCACAGGGTCACGCGGTTCCAGGAGCAAAGGCTGTTTTCCCTTAAGATAGATCCGCTCGCGGCCGGCGTTGCGGTCGGGGCCCTTGGCCACGGCGGCGATCCTGATCTCCGAAAGGCCCAGGTCGTCCAGGACGTCGTGGGCGGCCGATAACTGGCCCGGACCGCCGTCGATCAGCACCAGGTCCGGCGCGGTCCATCCGGTGTCGTTGGCCGGGTCCTTGTCCTTGACCTTGACGAGCCGGTTGAAGCGCCGGGTCAGCATCTCGCGCATCATGGCGTAGTCATCGCCGGGGGCGAGATCTTCGCCCTTCATATTGAACTTCCGATACTGCGCTTTGATGAAGCCTTCGGGCCCGGCGACGATCATGGCGCCGACGGGATTGCTGCCGGAGATGTGGCTGTTGTCGTAGACCTCGACGCGCGCGGGCGGCTCGTCGAGATCGAGCAGCTCGGCCAAGCGCCCAAAAATCGCCGTCTGCGAAGCGGATTCGGCGAGGCGGCGGGCCAGGGCCTCGCGCGCATTGACCAGCGCATGGTCGACGAGTTCGCGTTTCTCGCCGCGCTGGGGCGTGGTCACGATGATCTTGTGTTCGGCCTTGAGTGACAAGGCTTCGGCCAGCAGGCCGCGCCCTTTGATCTCGTGCGACAGCAGGATCAGCTTCGGCGGCAGCTTGTCGTCGTAGAACTGGGCGATGAAGGCTTCCAGCACCTCGTCGGCGGGCAGGGCCTTGTCGGCGCGGGGGTAATAGGCGCGATTGCCCCAGTTATTGCCGCTGCGGAAGAAGAAGACCTGGATGCAGGTTTGGCCGGCGTCCTGATGGGCGGCGAACACGTCGGCCTCCTTCAGGGTGTGGGGATTGATGCCCTGGCGGGACTGAATATGGCTGAGCGCCGTCAGCCGGTCGCGGAAGCTCGCCGCCCGCTCATAGTCTTGGCGAACGCTGGCTTCGTTCATGAGGGCGTGCAGCCGGTGCTTCACCTCGTCGCTCTCGCCGCGGAGGAAGCCGAGCGCCTCGTCGACCAGCAGGCCGTAGTCCTCCTCCGAGATCTCGCCGGTGCATGGCGCGCTACAGCGCTTGATCTGGAACAACAGGCAGGGCCGGGTGCGCGTCTCGTAGTAGCTGTCCGAGCAGGACCGCAGCAGGAAGGCGCGCTGCAGGGTGTTGATGGTGCGGCCGACTGCGCCGGCCGAGGCAAAAGGCCCGAAGTAGTCGCCTTTGCGGTTGCGCGCGCCGCGATGTTTGAGGATCTGCGGGATCGCATGGTCGCGGGAGATGAGGATGAAGGGGAAGGACTTGTCGTCCCTGAGCACCACGTTGTAGCGGGGCTTCAGCCGCTTGATGAGATTGGCCTCGAGCAGGAGGGCCTCGATCTCCGTCGCCGTAGTGACGAACTCCATGGTCGCGGTGTCGGCGATCATGCGGGCGATGCGGTTGTTGTGGCCGGTGCCCCGGGCATAGCTCTGCACCCGCTTTTTGAGGTGGCGGGCCTTGCCCACGTAGAGCACCTCGCCCTCGGTATTGAACATGCGGTAGACGCCGGGGCCGGCGGGCGCCGTCTTGGCGAAACGGGCGATCACCGCGGCGCCGGTGTCCGGGCCAAGCAAAGCTTCTTTCGCGCGCGCAAGGAGCGAGGGGTCGCTGTCGGGCTTCTCTAAGGGCATGGGATCATGAGGGCTTTCGCGCGATGCCGGGCAAGCATGCGCCACACCTGAACGAAGGTAAGGTCTAAGTCCTGAACCATTCAAGCCCGCAAGGCGGTCATTCTTTGGTCCAGGCCAGGTGTTGGCCGCCATCGAGGGCGATCATCTGGCCGGTGACGGAGGGGGTGTCCAGCAGGAAGCGTACGGCGGCGGTGACGTCATCGGTCGAAACCACGCGTTTCAGCAGGGTCGAGCGGCATTCGGCGGCGAAATCCCCCTCGCTCTGGTCACGGGACGGCAGCACGGGCCCGGGGGCGATGGCGTTGACCCTGATTCTCGGGGCCAGCGCCTGGGCGAGGGTCTGGGTGGCCGTCCACAGGGCCGATTTGGCGATCGTGTAGGAGAAATAGTCGGGATTGAGCCGTTGTACCTTCTGATCGACCAGGTTGATGACGTTAGCAAAGGCGCCGCCCGGTAGCTGCTTGGCAAAGGCTTGAGTAAGGAAGACCGGCGCGCGCAGATTGATGTCGAGATGCATCTGCCAGCTCTCCGCATCGAGCGAATCGGCGCAATCCCGCTCAAAACAGGCGGCATTGTTGATGAGGCAGGTGGGGACGCCGAGCCTGTCGCCGCAGGCCTCGATCAGGGGCGAGAGCTCCTCGATCCGGGCAAGATCGGCTTGCAGGGCGGCCGCCTGACCGCCCATGGCCTCGATTTCCCCGACGAGGCCCGCGGCCGCGTCGGCGGATGCGTGGAAGTGGACCCCCACGCGCCAGCCTCGCGCCGCCAAATCGAGGGCGATGGCCCGGCCGAGCCGGCGCCCCGCGCCGGTCACGAGCACCGTAGCGTCAGTGGTGTCTTCGGCCATGGTTGCCTTGCGGGAAGAGGTGGCGAATCGAACTGTCAAGCGTCTCGCACTGGCGAAACCGCAGTCTAGGGGACCGCGTAAATCCGAACAAGGCGCAGTGGGCGGCGGCGCAGATGCGGTGACAACACGACTCACCCAACCCAATGAAACCGCGCGCTGATTGGATCGCGCCTCGGCATTGGGCAGTTGCCTCTCTTATGGGCACTTTGATTGAGTATTTGTGCAGCGCGCTGAGCGGCATGAGCCCAATGTGGCGTCAAAGTGCTTGGAGCATTGCAGAATAGTCACACATGCTCAGATGTTTTAAGAAACCCTTGCTTTTTCATTGCTTCGAGAGGGGCCCCGACTATTGTCAGTGCAACGGGGGACGTTGTGACGCGGACACTGATGCGGGGGCACATTCCCAACCAATGAAATCATATTCGCAGGGACAGGCGAAAAAAGCAGGAGACTGGACAATGGCTCGGGAAGTGGGGACTTTGAAATTAGGACTTTTGAGCGCGGCTCTCATCGGGGGCCTGGCTCTGCCGGCACAAGCCGAGGAGCTCACTCTCGGCGGCACCGCCACGTTCACGACTGACTACGTGTTCCGTGGTATCTCGAATACGACGCAGAACCCGGCGGTGCAGGCCTCGCTCGATGCGAGCTACGGTATCTTCTATCTTGGTATGTGGGGCTCCAATGTCGACTTCGGCGGCGGTCCGTACGGTCAAGACCTCGCCAATCTCGAGATCGACTACTATGCCGGTATCACGCCGGAGTGGAAGGGCATCAGCTTCGACATCGCCGGCCTCTACTATACGTACCCGGGAGCCTATGATCCGGGCGGAAACTTCGACTATTTCGAACTGAAAACCGGTGCGTCCTACACCTTCGGCGAGGCCTTCACCTTCGGCGTGACCAACTACTGGTCGCCGGAATTCTTCGGTGAGACCGGCGATGCCGACGCGCTGGAGCTTTCGGGCGAGTACGCCTTCTCCAATAAGTGGTGGATATTCACGCCCAGCGTCAGCGGCTTGATCGGCTGGCAGTGGACTGAGAGTGCGGACTATACCTACTGGAACGCCGGCTTGACCCTCGGCTTCATGGAGAACTGGTCCGCGGATATCCGCTATTGGGATACGGACTTCAGCGACGCTGGGTGCGCAGCCTTCAGTGGCTTCACGAATAACTGTGACTCTCGGGTTGTGGGAACCATTTCGGCCTCGTTTTAGGGCTTCAGACTTCCCCAAAAGGACTTCCCATCTTAAAAGGGCGTCGTTTCGGCGCCCTTTTTTTTGTGCCGGATGCCAATCATGGCGGATTTTGTACATCAGGCCCATCGAGGGGCCGACCCTGAAGCCATCGCGCGGGCGCATGCGGTCTATACCCCCTTCGCGCTCGCCTTTTACGATGTCGTCGTTCACGGGCTGTCCAACCGCTTTGCTTGGCGCTGTCCGACGAAGCGGTTACTCGATCTCTACGCGGCCAACCTGTCGCCCAATCATCTCGAGGCGGGCGCCGGCACGGGTCTGTTTCTCGACCGCGCGGGCGTAGATTTCGACCGCCTCGTCCTGCTCGACATCAATGAGCATTGCTTG
The DNA here is from genome assembly GCA_035528655.1 of Methyloceanibacter sp. Lineage (GTDB taxonomy): Bacteria > Pseudomonadota > Alphaproteobacteria > Rhizobiales > Methyloligellaceae > Methyloceanibacter. The sequence continues at coordinate 27,485 of DATKYG010000017.1, read as the reverse complement.
AAGCGCGCGGGCCGGCGGCTGGCCCGCTTTGAGCTGACGCTCCGACAAGCGAATCTCCTGGCGCCGCTGGAGCCAACCGAACCCTTCGATTCGATCGGCCTGACCTATGTGCTGCATTGTCTACCGGGCGCCATGAGCGAGAAGCTTGCGGTGCTCGATCATCTGCGGCCCGCGATGGCAGAGGGGGCAGTGCTGTTCGGCGCCACGATTCTCGGCCGTGGCGTGCGGGTCAACGGGCCGGCGCGGGCCTTGCTCGACATCTATAACGCCAAAGGCGTGTTCGATAACCGGGAGGACGATCTGGAAACGCTGACGGATGGGCTGCGTAGGCGCTTCGCGACCGTCGACATCGACAGGCAAGGCTGCGTCGCGCTCTTCCGGGCCAGCTAGAGGCGGCCGCCGTTCGGCTCACCAATCGTGCCTTCCAATCCCGCCTTGGGATGGTCATTAACCCGCCGCTTACCTTGCCCGTTTTCGCCCCGGTTCGTCGTTAACAGTCAGTAAGGGTAGGGCACTACCTTGGGGCCGTGAGCGCTTGGTCCAGCACGCTCTCCCGTGCTGCGCGGCGAACGGACCGAGCCTCAATCGTGAGGGAGTCTGTTATGCGTACACGATTGTTCCAGGTTGTGGTTGTTGCCGCCGTGTTAACGGCCGGCGCCACGGCCTCAACCCCAGTTCTTAGTGCCGATCTCTACGATGCGCCGCCGATTTACGATGCGGCGCCGGTTCCGCCGCAGGACCTTTTCGAAGGCTGGTATCTTGGCGGCACCCTTGGTGGGGCCTCCGTGAGCTACGATCTGCAGCCGGCGGACGGCTCGGTCTCCTCGAGCGGCGTGCTTGGCGGTGTCATTGGCGGCTACAGCTTCCAAAGCGGTCCGTTCGTGCTCGGTTTGGAAGGTGACTTCCTGGCCTCCGACATCACTGGAAGCCGTCATTTCAATGCCGGTCTGAACAAAGCCGACACCAGCATCGATACGATGTGGGATGTGCGCCTGCGCGCCGGTTATGCCCTCAGGCCGAACATCCTCCTGTTCGGCACGTTCGGTGGGGCGTGGGCGAATGCCGACCTGTCCATTTCAGGGCCCGGCGGCGCCTTTCGCGAGGCCACCTTCTTCGGCTGGAGCGCCGGCGCTGGCGCCGAGGTCGCGCTCAATCCCAATTGGAGCGCGCGCGTCGACTATCAGTTTACGGACTTCGAATCCGAAACGCTCAACTATCCGGGCGGCAAGGAAACATTCGATCCGGACATGAATACCTTCCGCGGCTCGGTGATCTACCGCTTCTAGGGCGCCGGTACGGTAATCCGCGCAAGAGGGCATAACCGCTTTTGCACTTCGTTCGCGCCGCAAGCTTGCGGGGCGAGGTCGCGATCGAAGCACAGCCTGATGTCGAACAAATTGCCGCGCCGGCAGGTCACCGCGATCATGTCCGGCTTGAGCCAGGCATTGGCCGCGATGAACTCAGCCTCGATCGTATCGGGCGACAGGAAGCGCTGGGTGTCCGGGTCGTCGAAGCCGGCCGGGACGTTGACCTGCTCATATACGATGCGGGCGGCGTCAAAATATTTTGCCGGCGTCAGGCCGGTGCATGTGCCGTGGGCCGTATATTCGTGAATGATGAGCCCTTTGCTCGGCATGATCGGGTGCATCTCGTCGAGCACTTGCGACGGAATCCATGGACGCTTGCCCTGGTAACAATCCTCGGGCCATCCCTTGGCGTATTGCGGCCATAAGCCGTGCAGCACGAAGTCGTGTGGAAGCTCGGTATTGCATTGCGCGCCTCGGCGCTTGTCGCCCTCTTTGAGGCAGTCGGTGGGCGACCAACCGAGCACCAGCACATAGTAATCGAAGTCGCCGGGCTCGGCGTAGCGGTAGGCGTGTAGCCCATCGTCATAGGCTGCGGCGCTGCCCGCCAAGAGCCACGCGGCGGCGATCGCGGCGCCGAAAACTCGTAGATCAACTATCGGCATCGGTGTTTCCGAGGCTTGCGAGAATGCGCGCCCAACTGCGAGCGCCCTTTTCGAAGCTCGTCAGATTGTATTTCTCGTTGGGCGAATGGATGCGGTCGTCCTCCAGCGCGAAGCCGATGAGCAGGGCATCCATGCCGAGCCGCGTGCGGAACGATTCCACGATCGGGATGGACGCGCCGCAGCCGACGATCACCGGCGCCTTGCCCCACTCGGTCTGAAGCGCGCCGGAGGCGGCACGAAAGGCCGGTGCTTCGGTGTCGAAGCCGACCGCGGGCGAGCCGCCCTCGCCGGCATAGGTCACGGATGCGTCGGGGGGCAGATGCTCGGCGACGAAGCGGTGCAAGCCGTCGAGAATTCTGCCGGGGTCTTGATTGGGGACGAGGCGGAAGGAAAGCTTGGCCGAGGCCTGTGCCGGAATCACCGTTTTGGTGCCGGGCCCGGTATAGCCGCCGACGATGCCGTTGACCTCGACGGTCGGGCGCGACCAGAGCTGTTCCAAAACGCTCAGGCCCGTCTCGCCGGCCGGTGTGCTCAAGCCCACCTCGCCGAGAAATCCCGCCGCGTCGAAGCCGAGATTGCGCCAAGCTGCGAGCTGCTCGGCCGACGGTTCTTGCACGTCGTCATAGAAGCCGGGAATGGCGATGCGGCCTTGCGCGTCGTGCAGCGCGGCGATGATCTCGGCGAGAACGCGAATGGGATTGCACGCCGGCCCGCCATAGATGCCAGAATGCAGATCTCGGGAGGGACCCGAGACGGTGATCTCGGAGAAGGCGAGGCCGCGCAAGAAGGCGGTGATGGCCGGTGTTTCTGCGTCCCATTGCCCGGTGTCGCAGACGAGCGCGATGTCCGCTTGCAAGGCCGCACCATGCGCGGCGAGAAACGGCGCCAGACTCGGGCTGCCGGATTCCTCCTCGCCCTCCAGCAAAACGGTGACGTCGACGGGAAGCGCGCCATTCGCGGTGAGCCAGGCGCGGCAGGCCTCGATGAACGTCATCACCTGACCTTTGTCGTCGGAGGCGCCGCGCGCGACGATGACCTGGCCGTATTGCGCGTCCTCGACGAGCTGCGGCTCGAAGGGCGGCGCGGTCCATGCGTCCAACGGGTCGGGCGGCTGCACATCGTAGTGCCCGTAGAAAAGAACATGCGGGCGGGAACCGGCGGCGGGATGGCGCCAATGGGCCAGCACCATGGGCTTGCCGGTTGTTGGCTCCACGCTCGCGGTGAATCCGATCTCGCGCAAGGCGGAGGCGGACCATTCCGCCGCCTCGATGCACGACTCGTGATGGGCGGGGTCGGTCGAGATGCTCGGGATGGCGAGGAATTCAAACAGCCGCGCGAGAGCGGCGCCGCGGTCCTCGGCCAGACGATCGAGTACGCTTGCAAGCGCGGGGTCCGACACGCGTGAGCCCTCCGTCATGTCTCGCGAGCGGCGAGACTCAAAAAAATCCCGCTGACAATAGCAGGGCCAAGAGACGCCACTATCGCAGCGGGTGGAAACAGTTGGATTTGCGTGGCTGATTTATTCGCCGAGCTGCACGTTAATCGCTTGCGGGCCTTTGCCCCGACGATCGGGTTCGGTCTCGAACGAGACCCGCGCACCTTCGTCCGGCGCGGGCAGTCCCGACTTCTGCAAGGCGGAGATGTGCAGAAACACGTCCTTGCCGCCATCGTCCGGCGTAATGAAGCCGAACCCACGAGAATGATTGAAGAATTTGACCGTGCCGGTCTGACGCATGGGAAGCTCCTTTTCCCCTCCAAATGGTCCGCGCAACGCGCACGGAAAATCAGGCAAGTCTAGGAAACGGGGAAAGAAACCGCGTTGCTTCCCAAGGAGCGTAGTACGCGGCCAGTCTCCACCCTGGTTCGCTGTCTGCCCACAAAGCGCCTCACTGTAAAAGCGCGAGGCTATTGTGTGCAAGACCCATCTACTTTGACGCGAACACCGCTAGGCAGATGAACGCGCGCGATTAGTTGGGATAGGGAGACTGGTTGGGGACGCCGTTCAGGTTGTAGCCGCCCCCCTGATAGTCGAAACCGGGCCCGAAATCGTTGGCCGGCGGCGGCATCTTGGGCTCGCCCCACACGTCGCTCAGGGTCCAGGACGTTCCGCCGACACCACGGGTGCGGCTGCCCTGATTGCCGGACGCCTGGTTGCTGTTGCCATTGTTGTCGCCGCGGCGCTGCTGCGCGCCAGCGGCATCAATGGCGACGAGGGCAAACAGCGCGGCAACGACGATAGCTGCGCGGGGAAGGGTTTTGCGAAGGGGGAGAAGCGTGGCCATGTCGAATCGTGACTCCATCGGGGTTGGGGCATCCAACCCCTGCGAATCCTGAGCTTTGTTGGTTACGATTGCGTCACCAGGTCCCCGGGAGGGATCCGGTGTCCAGCCACCAAAAGCCTGTTGTGGCGACTATGCAGGCTTTGGCTGTAGCTGCCTAGCGCATCTGGGCAACAGGTAGCGACGATCTTTCCGGCCTCACGCCAATGTGTCCGGGGCCGATTCTGGCGATCCCGCCGGCGCTGCCGGAGGCTCGGGCATTCGGGGCATGGCGGAAACGGCAAACGCCGGGCGCTGGCCCGGCGTTCTTGTTCCTTGAGCGGGCGCTGAATAGCGCCATTCGCTCATATATCTCAAAGTTTTGGGGCGCCCGCCGCCAAGCGGCAGCCCGGCGAGCAAGACCTAGTTTCTGGCCGAGCGCTTGGCGTCTGCCCTGGACTTGGACGTCGACTTCCCCAAGGCCTCGAGCGCTCCGCCGCTCGCCTTGGTGATCCGCACCTTGGCGGTGCCAGAGCCGATCATGCCGATATGAGCGGCAGCGGCCTTCGACAGGTCGATGACACGGCCGCCAATGAACGGTCCGCGGTCATTGATTCGCACGACAACAGAGCGGCCGTTGCTGAGATTCTCCACGAGGACCTTGGTTCCGAACGGCAGCGAGCGATGCGCTGCGGTCAATTCGTTCGGGTTCATCCGTTCCCCGCTCGCGGTCTGGGACGTCAGCGCATACCAAGAGGCGTGGCCGACCTGGTCCGCCTGGGCGGCGTTCAGAGGCAAGAACATTGCAGCACCCACCAATCCCACCGACATTATCTTCGCTCGCACTTTGACCATGCGTTGTGCTCCTTACTTCCAATTGTTTGGGAGGTTTTTTAAGTGACCGATGACGATTCGAATCGGTCGCGCACGCGTTGGTGCAGTGCACTAAACTACGGGAAAAGGGGGCGAAAGATCGGCTGGCCGGCGTTTATTGAAAGGCCATTTAGAGGCTGTAACGGCTCTTTTTCCTATACTTTCCATCATGTTAATGTGAAACGGTTGCCGCCTGCTTCAACAAGTCGCGGGGGTTGAGACAGCCGATTTGACCCCTCGCGTACAGATTTCCGCCGCCCGCGCAGGCTCAGTTTTCCGGCACGAGGATTTGCGCTGAATCAAGCGCAGCCCGGGAAGGCCGCTCTAAGATTGATTGGATGCGTGGGACGTGGCCAGCCGAATAGCGCCCGTTTCCTGAGCGGAAGATCGCCATGCCTAAACCTTGGCCAAGGAGCGCCAAATCCTTGCCCTTTTCGATTCCTACTGTAACAATCAGTGTAGAAAACGAATCCCATAGGGAAACACCAAGCAAGGTCCAGGATTATATTGCGATGCAACAGAAGAAGAGGGCTCCTGCGTATCAGGAGAGCCAGCAGCTTTCATCCGCCGAGGCTCCCGCGCGGGAGCCGATGACGGGTGCGCAGGCGTCCTACCTCAAGTCGTTGGCTGAGGAGGTTGAGGAGCCTGGGGCGTTCCGGCAGGATCTGAGTAAGCGCGAGGCGTCCCGGCGCATCAATGCGCTGATGGAAAAGCTTCGGATCGGCGAGTTGCCGCCGCACACCGACTAGCTGGTCCGGCCATTCGGTCGCGGGTTCGACGGTTGCGCCGTCATGTGTCGCTCCTCGGCGGCGTGTTGTCTGGGCTGATTGCCCTTCTCGCCCTCATCTCTACCTGGGCCGGAAGCGTCACGATGACACTTATGCTGACATCGCCGGTCTTCGAATCCGGCGGCAAGATCTCTTCCAAATATACGTGTGAGGGCGACGACGTCTCGCCGCCGCTAGCAATCTCCGGCGTGCCCGACGGGTCCAAGAGCCTGGCCCTCATCGTCGACGATCCCGACGCGCCGGATCCCAAGGCGCCGAAGCGCGTCTGGGTGCATTGGGTCGTCCACAATCTTCCACCCGACACGGATGCTCTGCCGGAGAATGCGAGCAGCCAGGGTTTGCCGGCAGGTGCGACGGACGGAATCAACGACTGGAAGCAGACGGGCTATCGAGGGCCGTGCCCGCCGATCGGGCGGCACCGTTATTTTCATAAGCTCTATGCGCTGGATACCGTGCTTCTCGCCGCGGCGATGACCAAGGCCGAGCTGGAGTCGGCCATGGACGGTCACATCCTGGCGCGCGCCGAACACATAGGCACCTATGAGAAAGGTGATCCCTAGGCCGGGATCATGAGCACCTCTTTGCTTGACGGACGGCCCCCGACTGGGTTCAGTGACGCGCATGGCTAGACACCTCATGACACGCGTCACCCTTATGACAGCGCGCGCTGGCCTCTGCGCGGCGGTGCTGTTCGGTTCAGCCTCGAGCGCGCTTGCCGCTTGTCCCGGCCCCGCCGGTTTCGGCAAATGGCTGCAAGGCTTCAAACAACAAGCGATCGCCGAAGGCATATCTCCTCAGACCGTCGCCGCGGCGCTCAACGGCGTCACCTATTATCCGACAGCCATTGCCCATGACCGGCGCCAAGGCGTCTTTGCCCAGGATTTTCTGACGTTCCAGGGCCGCATGGTGTCGAATAATCGCCTGCAGGTCGGCAAGGCGATGCTCAACAAATACGCCTCCGTGTTCAAGCGGATCGAGCAGCAATACGGCGTGCCCGGTCCGGTGATGGTCGCCTATTGGGGGCTGGAAACCGATTTCGGTAAGGTGATGGGTAATCTGCCGAGCATTCAATCGCTCGCCACGTTGAGCTACGACTGCCGCCGTCCTGAGGAGTTCCGGGAACAGCTCATTTACGCGCTGAAGGTGATCGACCGCGGCGATCTCACGCCGGGGCAGATGCGCGGTCCGGCGCATGGCGAGGTCGGTCAGTTTCAGTTCCAGCCGAAAACTTATTACAACTACGCCGTCGATTTTGACGGCGACGGGCACCGCGACTTGGTGCACAGCGCGCCGGACTCGCTGGCCTCGGCGGCGAACTATCTTCGCTCCAAAGGGTGGCAACCCGGTCAGCCCTGGCTCGAGGAGGTTCGTGTCTCGGGTAACGTGCCGTGGGATCAGGCCGACGTGACCATCCAGAAGCCGCGCGCGTTCTGGGCGCAGCACGGCGTCACCTATCGCAACGGCAAGCCGATCCCGGCCGACAACATGCCGGTGTCGCTGCTGCTGCCCATGGGTCGCGACGGGCCCGCGTTTCTCGCCTATCCGAACTTCACCACGGTCTATCTCGATTGGAACAACTCACTCGTCTATTCCACGACAGCGGCTTACTACGCCACAAGGCTCGCCGGCGCGCCGCGGCTCGATAAGGGAAATCCCGAGCCCTTTACCGCGGCGGAGACCAAGCAGCTGCAGGCGCTACTGGCCCGGCAAGGCTTCGATGTCGGCAAGATCGACGGCGTGATCGGCGCCGGCACGCGCGAGGCCATCCGCGCCATGCAGATCAAGTATGGTTTGCCAGCGGATTCCTATCCCAGCCACGAGCTGTTGAGGGCTTTGCAGCGAGGCCGCTAGCGCCCGCCGCAAGCCGCCCGCCACGCAAGCATGTTCGGCCGGTCGTCGCCCGTACGCTTAGCGCGCGGGCGACGCTTCGTTTCGCGCCGCGCGGGACCAGATGAGGTGGTCGAGCGAGATGGCGCCGGGTCCGCGTGCCAAAATCAAAAGCAGCGCTGCGAACCAGAGGATGTGCTCCGGCCAGCCGCTGGGATAGATGAAAATCTGGATCACCAGGGTCATGAACAACAGGCCGAGCGCGGACAGGCGGGAGGCGAGGCCGACGACCAGGCAAACCGAGAAGATATGCTCGGCATATGTGGTGAGATGGGCGGCCACGTCGGGGGGCAGGAGCGGAACCTTGTACTCCTCCGCGAACAGGAAAAACGTGTTGTCCTTGATGTGGAGAAAGCCTTCGACTTTGGTCTGGCCCGAGCGCCAGAACACGCTCGCCGCGGCAAACCGGGCGACCAGCGCCACGATGCAATAGGGGATGCGCTCGGCAAGGCGGCGCCCTGCTTCCAGCCAGTTGATGAGCATCTCGTCTCCCTCCGATTGCCCCGCGTAGAGGTCAAATCCTGCGAAGCTCCCTTGCGTGACCTGGGACCAGCAGGCTCGTGCGCGGAACTGCCGATCGCCATCGACACCATAGCTGCAGGCTATTGGACCCTGCGTTCACTTGCGGGTCATATCCGCTCACAAGGTCTTGAGCGGAGAACATGGCCAGAGCGGAAAACAGGGCCAGGACCTTTTGAGAGAGACAAGTCTGCCTATGTGGCGGCAAAACACGGCGTGCTCGGGCTGTCTGAGGTGACTGCCTCTAGGCGAAGGCGGTGACGATCGCCGCGAGAGCGATAAAGACCGTTAGCGACGGGATCCACCAGCTCGATGCGGGGAGCTTTAGCCGATCCTGCTCCGGGCGGTTTGGTTTCGACGGCATCACATCACCTTGCAGCGCCTCATGCACGGCATGTCGGGTTTCGCGGCTCCAGCCAATTCGATCTTGATTGGAGGAGGTTTGCCTTAAAAACGCGTCCGATCGGTCACGGTTCCGCCCGAGAGGTTTATAGGCGTTAAGAAAAAAGCCCGGCGGGTCGGCCGGGCTTCTTACGCAGTACTGATCTTCGATTCCGGCGCGGACGAGACTCGGACCCTTCCGGGTGTTCGAGCCGTGACGGCCGAACCAGCGTGGAAGACTTACTTATAGGGGACGGGTGCCTGCGGCAGCTCGGTGACGTAAGTCTGCTGACCGTGATGGAAACAACCGCCAAGGGCGATGGTTGCGGTGATGACCGCAAAAGCAAAGATGGTGCGCATAACTGATTCCCTTTACGCTACTTAGTACTCCACTCGGTACTTCGCCCATCTCACCCTGATCCGCTTAGAAAATGGTTAATGCGCGGGCCATTTTAGAACGGCGCGCCGGCGCGCCGTTGAGCGCGCAAAAAAGAAGCCCGGCGAACGGCCGGACTTCTCTTTCGATAGGCTGCCACCTGGCAAGGGGGGTAGGCATGCGCAACCTTACGGCGGCCCCTTGATCGTCACGTTCGCCCGAGTCGATCGGGCCGCCGGGGCAAAGGGGAAGACACGGATACTAGAGCGACCTCTTCGGCCCAACTGCGAGGGTGGGCCCGATCCGCCATATGAACTTTGCGCCAGATCAAAGCATCCGCGGACCGATCAGCTGGCCGGTGAGGTGGCCAAGCCCTTGCAAACCGTGAAATCCACCGCTTGAGGGCGCCATTTTAGGGTACAAACAGGAATGTGAGGCCGAGGCTTGGCCGGGCGCGCCGCGTCCGTGGCTGTCGGTCAGGGAGGTTGATGTGGCTAAAGGTCAGCAGAAAAGCAATCGCGAGAAGAAGAAGCCGAAGCAGGACAAGAAGAATATCCCGGCGGCATCCATTTCGCCGTTTGCGTCCGCCGAACAGCGTGACAAGACCGCCAAGGCCGCTGCTCAAAAGAAGAAATAGCCGGTCTGCCGAAGATCCGGTTGGTCCCATGGGCCGTCGGTCGCCCTGACCTCGATTGACCAAAGTCAAGGCGCTTCCATGGTCGGGCCATAGGCTTGCTCAAAAAGGAGTAAGCCCATGACCACCGGCCTCGATACGTTCGACAAGACGGTCAATGAGTCCAATCTCTGGCTAAAGGCTGTGATGGAGCGGCTCGATAGCGAGGACCGACATCGCGCCTATTCCACCTTGCGCGCCGTGCTGCATGGCTTGCGCGACCGTATCGGCGCGGAGAGCGCCGCCCATCTCGGCGCGCAACTGCCCATGCTGTTGCGTGGGCTGTTCTATGAAGGCTGGGATCCAACGGGCAAACCGACGAAGGAACGCCACGAGGCGGCCTTTCTCGCTCATATCGCCCGCGAGCTGCCACGCGCCACGGCAGATGAGGTGGAGCAAGGCACGCTTGCGGTGTTCGACGTGCTCTCCAAGCACATCGACCGGGGCGCGGCGGTGAAGATCGCCGGTATGTTTCCGCAAGAGCTCCGCAAGTTCTGGCCAGCCTTCATCCAACAGGCAGCCCAAGGCGGCAAAGGCAGCGCCTGACGCTACCGGCTCTTGCCCTTGAAGGCGCGGGTGCCAGGTTTGCCGCCGCTCGAGCGCGGACGGGACCGCTTCAGCGGCATTTCGCGGTTGTGGGGGCCCATCTCGTCGAGGCTCGGCTTGTGGGGCCGGGTCAGGTCGACCGCGGCGGCGGCGCGCTCCACTTCCGACTGACGCGCCAGCGGATCGTTGGCGATGGCCAGCTCCATCTGGTGCAGGCGCTTGACCTCGTCTCTAAGACGCGCGGCCTCCTCGAATTCGAGATCGGCGGCCGCCGTGCGCATGCGCTTCTCCATGTCGGCGATGACGCTCTCGATATTGTGCCCGTAGGGCGTTTGCTCGCCGTCGGCAAAACCGGTACCGGCGTCGACCAGCACATGGTCGCGCTCGTAGACGCTCGAGAGAATGTCGCCGATATTCTTCTTGATGCTTTCCGGCGTGATTCCGTTCTCCTCGTTCCACGCCGTCTGCTTCTCGCGGCGCCGCGTGGTCTCGGCCATGGCCCGCTCCATGGAGCCGGTGATGCCGTCGGCATAGAGAATGACGCGGCCGTCCACGTTGCGCGCGGCGCGGCCGATGGTCTGCACCAGCGAGGTTTCCGAGCGCAAGAAACCTTCCTTGTCGGCGTCAAGAATGGCGACCAGGGCGCATTCGGGAATGTCGAGGCCCTCGCGCAACAGGTTGATGCCGATCAGCACGTCGAAGGCGCTCAGCCGCAGATCGCGGATGATCTCGATGCGCTCCAGCGTCTCCACGTCGGAATGCATGTAGCGCACGCGGATGCCCTGCTCGTGCATATACTCTGTCAGATCCTCGGCCATGCGCTTGGTGAGGGTGGTGACCAGTATGCGGTAGCCTTGGGCCACCACTTTGCGCGTCTCGTCGATGAGGTCGTCGACCTGGGAGGTGGCCGGGCGGATCTCGACGGGCGGGTCGACGAGACCGGTGGGGCGGATGACCTGCTCGGCGAACACGCCGCCGGTCTGCTCCAGCTCCCAGGCGCTCGGCGTGGCTGACACATAGACGGTCTGCGGCCGCATGGCGTCCCATTCCTCGAAGCGCATGGGACGGTTGTCCATGCAGGAGGGCAGGCGGAAGCCGTATTCGGCGAGCGTCGACTTGCGCTTGAAGTCGCCGCGGAACATGCCGCCTATCTGCGGCACGGTGACATGACTCTCGTCGACGAAGACCAGCGCGTTGTCGGGCAGATATTCGAACAGGGTCGGCGGCGGGTCACCGGCCCGGCGGCCCGTGAGATAGCGCGAATAGTTCTCGATGCCGGCGCAGGAGCCGGTGGCCTCGATCATCTCCAGGTCGAACAGTGTGCGCTGCTCGAGCCGCTGGGCCTCGATGAGGCGCATGGCGCCGTTGAGCTCGGTGAGCCGCTGCTTCAGCTCTTCCTTGATGCCGCGAATGGCCTGCTTCAGTGTCGGCTTCGGCGTCACGTAATGCGAGTTGGCGTAGACCTTGACCGAGCTGAACTCGTCCGTCTTGGCGCCGGTCAGCGGGTCGAACTCGGCCAGCGTTTCCACTTCGTCGCCGAACAGCGAGATGCGCCAGGCGCGGTCGTCCAAATGCGCCGGCCACAGCTCGATGATGTCGCCGCGCACGCGGAAGGAGCCGCGCACGAAGTTCACGTCGTTGCGCCGGTATTGCAGGGCCACGAGGTCGGCCATCAATTGCCGCTGCTCGACTTTATCGCCGCGCTTCAGGCTGAAGGTCATGGCCGTGTAGGTCTCGACCGACCCGATACCGTAGATGCACGACACCGACGCCACGATGATAACGTCGTCGCGCTCGATCAGCGCGCGGGTCGCCGCATGGCGCATGCGGTCGATCTGCTCATTAATGGACGAGTCTTTTTCAATATAGGTGTCGGTGCGCGGGATATACGCCTCAGGCTGGTAGTAGTCGTAATAGGAGACGAAATACTCGACTGCGTTGTCGGGGAAGAAGCTCTTGAACTCACCGTAGAGCTGGGCGGCGAGCGTCTTGTTGGGGGCCAGGATCAGGGCCGGGCGCTGCGTCAGCTCGATCACCTTGGCCATGGTGAAGGTCTTACCCGAGCCGGTAACGCCGAGCAGCACCTGGTCGCGCTCGTTTGCCTCGACCTGGGCCACGAGCTCGGCGATGGCGGTGGGCTGGTCGCCTTTCGGTTCGAGCTCGGTCTGGAGATCGATGGCGATGCCGCCTTCGGACTTCTCGGGTCGCGGCGGGCGGTGGGGCGTGAAGTCGGGGATCGCGCCGGTCACCAAAGGATGATTCTGGATCAGTGGCTGCGACGCCTCGCCGAAGCCGGGCGTGCGGCGGTCGGCGCCGAGCGGCATGCCGCTCTCCTCGCCGGTGACGGCGCGGGGCTCGGCGCGGGAACCGAAGGTCTTGGGCACTTGTCGGGACATCGCCGGAATATGGCGGCGGGGAGGGGACTTGGCTAGGGGCAGAGACCAGAGGCCCCGTCATGGCGACGACCCCTACCATCGCCAGCATGGCGAGAACGCGTGCGTCTAGCTCGGAGGGTGCGAGAGGTTCGGCCCGGCCAGCAGGTGCAACTGGTCGACCGGCAGTGGCTTTCTGGCCTTATGGGCGGCGATCCACTTCTTGAGCTCGGCGACGTGGCCTCTCTCCTCCTCGACGAATTCCGCGGCCAGCGCCTCTTCGCGGCCGAGGAGCGGCTCGGCCGCTTATCAACGAGAAGGCGCCCAGCGGCGGCGCACCAATTGAAAGGAATCCGACAATCTCGTGCGCGTAGCGTCGGCGAAGCCACCCATGTTCGGTGCCTCGGCTGACCTCGATCAGCGCCGCCAACGGTCCGGGGCTAGCCTTCCAGTTCCTCGCGGACCTGGGCGTAGCTCACCACGGCAAACAGCAGCGTGCCGCCGAAGACGTTGCCGAGTAACGTGGGCAGGAAGAATCCGCCCGCCACGCTCAGGAAGCTCTCCTCACCCACCAGCCACATATATACGGCCTCCACGGAGCCGGCGATGATGTGGGTGAAGTCGCCCAGCGCGATGATGTAAGTGATGAGGGTGATGATGAAAATCTCGGTGCTTTCCGCCGAGGGCAACATCCACACCAGCGCGGCGATCAGCCAGCCGGCGACAATGCCTTTGACGAACATCTCCGTCGGCGTGTTGGCCATGAGATGGTGACCGATGTCTTTGATTGCGTCCGTGATCTCCGGGCCGAGAGCGCCGGAGAACGCCAGGAAGGCGGCGAACAGGAAGCAGCCGACGAGATTGGCCGCGAGGACGATACCCCAGAGGCGCAGCACGTCCCAGATGCCGCTCCAGTCCTTGCGCACCATGATGGGCAAGACCGCGGTCAGCGTGTTTTCGGTGAAGAGCTGCTGGCGGCCGAGAATGACGATCAGGAACCCCACGCAATAGCCGAGGTCGGCGATCACGGCGCCGCCGGCCACGCCTTGCAACGACGCCGATAGCATGGCTTGGGACAGCACCGAGAAACCGATGGAAATGCCGGCGGCGAGCGCCGACCACCACAGCGCGCTGAAGCCGCGGGCGAGTTCGGCGTCGCCCTCCAGGCGAATGATCTCGTAGACGACGGCCGCGCGCAGCCGCTTGCGCTCCTTGACGGAGCGGTTCTCGTCCCGGGTCAGGCCTTCTTGCGGCGCCGGAGCCTCGGGCGGCTTGGGGCTTTTCTTGGTCATCGGTCTTCTCAGGATCGTGGCGAATCGGTTGAGTCTAGGCGAAATTAGCGGTGCTCGGGGGCGTTCCTATCGAGACGGTTTCCGCTAAAACAATGGGGCCGGTGCCCGGCCGAATGTGGAGGATGCGCTTGCTCGCCGTAATGCATGAGATCCCCCTGTGGGCGATGGCTGCCATCATCGTCCTCTTCGCGGAGAGCTTCTCCGTGGGGCTCATGCTGCTCACCCGCTACACCTACGGCGTCAGCCGTCTGAGCCTTAATAACGAGGTGGCCGGCTTCAAGTTCGCCGTCGTAGGGGTTTTTTATGCGGTGCTGCTGGCCTTCGTGGTGATCGCGGTGTGGGAGGAATACCGGGACACCGAGACGGCCGTGCGCAACGAGGCGAAGGCGGTCGTCGATCTGCAGGAGGTGACGTATGCGCTGACAGACAAAGGTGGTGCGCCCATCCGCCAGCATCTCGCGGCCTATGTAGAGGACGTGCTGAAACACGAATGGGACTCCATGGCGGTTGGCGAGCCGAGCAATGTTGTCGGCGAGGAACTCGGCGCCCTCAGCGCGGCGATCTTTGCCGCGGAGTCGAACGATCGGCGGGAACTTGCTCTGTTCCAGCATGCGCTCACGTTGCTGACGGTGATTGCGGATAACCGCGATGAGCGGCTGGACAGCGCCAATGGTTCGGTGCCGGCGATCTTGTGGTTCGTGCTGATCGTGGGCGGCGCGATCACGCTCAGCTATCCCGCCTTCTTCGCCTCGTCGAATCTCGGGGCACAGGTTCTCATGACCGCGTCGCTTGCGGCGCTGGTGGCGCTGTCCCTGGTGCTCGGACTGGCCTTCGACTTTCCCTTTACCGGGAACCCACACATCTCTGCCTACCCGTTCGATCGGGCGTTGGAGGTGATCTCCGCCGGCCCTCCGCCGTCTTGAGCGGCTGTGCCTCATGCCTGGCGACGACGTTCAGGTCCTGGAAAGGATATCCGTGAACGATAGGCGAGCGCGGGTCCGCAAGGGATCTATTGCTGGTTCGGCGGGCGGAAGGTCGCTACTACGGGTGACCCATGAATGAAGTAAAGTCAGTCGAAGACTCTCTCGCCCAAGTTTTCCATCAGGCCGACGGTCTTCAGGCGCCACTGCCCGAGAGGTTGGACCTCTATTTGGGCGAGTCGCGCAAGCTCTTGCCCGAACTGGAGGCTGCTTACGACGACCTGGTCGTGCGCTTAAGTGAGAACGGGGCCGGCACGCTCGTGCCCGCCGTGGGCCACAAGCTGCCGGATTTCATGCTGACCGACAGCGAGGGTCAGTTGGTCAGTCTTCAGTCCTATTTGGCGCGGGGCCCGCTGGTGATCAGCTTCAACCGGGGGCCTTGGTGCGATTACTGCGGCCTTGAGCTCCACGCCTTGGCACGGGCTTACCCGTATATCGCCGCCTCCGGCGCCGACGTCGTGTCGATCACGCCAGAGCTCGGCCACCATGCGCGCGACCTGCAAGCCAAGCGCGGCTTGCCATTCGCCGTTCTGACCGACGTCGACCTCATGTACGCCTTCTCGCTCGGCCTCGTGTTCTGGGTCGGCGACAAAATCAAGGATATGTACCGGCAGTTCGGCATCGATCTGGAGCAGTTTCAGGGGAACGGCGGTTGGCTCTTGCCTATTCCGGCGACCCTCATCGTTGGCCGCGACGGCCACGTCAAGGCGCGCTTTGTCGACCCTGACTTTCGGCGCCGCATGAAGACCGAGGATATCTTGGCGGCGGTCACCGACGACCATCGCTAAGGGCCGACTCGGCCGCCCCCATCCGCGATTTGTCTCTTCATCAACGCTTGTTCGAGCGCTCCGGTACGTGCCGCGACGCCTCCTTGAGAGGCTTTGTGCGCGCATTTGTATTTAACGGAGCGATTCGTTTTTGTGCAGCGGATGCACAAATTCCGACACATCGTGGTTCGATTGGAAAGAACTGGTTGTTGAAGTTCCGCAAAGAGTGCCCGCCAAATTGCCATTTTCTGCTGCGATCAGCTTATACTCAAAAAAAATAATTGACTTGCCATGTGGGACGGCAAGCCTGGACCAAGTGAAGCGTGATTCGATGTACGCGTCCTGTTGAACGGGTAGATGGCGTCATCAAAACAGAATCGGAGCAAAGCTATGGCGACGAGAACAACTGGGAAGAAACGCACGACGAGTAAGAAGACAGTTCGCAAGAGCCCCGCGCGCCGCACTGCAGCCGCTCGGAAGACCACCGCGCGCAAGACGAGTGCTCGGAAGACAACCGCGCGGCGTCCGGCAGCGAAGAAGACGACTGCTCGAAAGTCGGCCGCGCGCAAGACGACGGCGCGGAAGGCTGCGCGCAAGACCACCGCTCGGAAGACGGCGCAGAAGACAACCGCCAAGCGTCCGGCAGCGCGGAAGACGGCTCGCAAGACAGCGCGCAAGACAACCGCCCGGAAGACGGCGCGGAAGACCACCGCCAGGCGTCCGGCAGCACGGAAGACCGCCCGCAAGACGGCGCGGAAGACCACTGCGCGGAAATCAACCGCCAGGCGTCCTGCAGCGCGGAAGTCTGCCCGTAAGACGGCACGGAAGCCGGCGGCGAAGAAGTCTGCGCGAAAAGCGCCGGCCCGCAAATCGGCAGCCAAGTCAGCCGCGGCAAAACCTAAGCCGGCAGCCAAGCGCAAGCCGGCAGTGGCGAAGCCAAAGCCTGCCGTCGTGGCCAAGCCAGCCGCGCCCGCGCCAAAGCCTATGGCTGCGGCGCCGGTGAGACCGGCCCCGCCAATGGCGCCGCCCGCACCCCGGCCGATGGCTTCGCCGTCGGGCGGCATGGGCGGTATGCCTCCGCGTCCGGCCAGTCCGATGGGCGGTTCGCCCGGTTTCGGCTCGCCGCGGCCATCGATGCCGAGCTCAAATCCAAGTCCGAGTCCGACCCCGCTGCCTTACCGGCCGTCATGGGCAAGGGACGACGACGACTAGATCGGCACGCCGACTAGATCGATACAGAGGGCCGGCTCGAAAGCGCCGGCCCTTCCTTTTTTTGCATCACAGCCCGCGCTTCGCCCCGGACGCCTCGGCATAGGCGGGGCGCAACAAGCCGCTGAGCTGGATGCAGGGTGGGGGTTTTTGCTGATCGCGCTGGGCGCGGCGCTCGTCTTCTACGGTCAGACCTGAGCGTTTGTCGTGGCCGGGGTCGCGGGTTGACCTCCGGAGGGCGCCCCCGCCGGAGGTCACGCGAGGCTAGAAACCTCTAAAGATATTGCCGCATGCCAGGATGATATAGGCAACGATAGCGACCCAAAAACCGTGCTCGGTGATGAACGGAATCGCGACGTAGTTGCCGATGATGGCCAATAGCGCCAGAATGATCGAAATTACGAAGACGACAGTTGTCGGCGGTGACAGACTCATCTTCAGCCCTCCCTCTTGTTGACGAGCGGACTGTAATCGTTTTTTGTGAAAAAGCGAGCGCGTTTGGGTGGCCGAAACGTGACGGAAAGCGCGGTTCGCGGGGGTTTGAGCCGAGGATAATGGAGGGGTTGTGATGGCGACAATGATGCGGCTTATCCTCGGGCTCGGGGTGCTCGTTATTATTTTCGCGGCGGTGGCGTTAGGGCTCCCGGCGCATGTGACGGTGGCGCGATCGGTGGTGATCAATGCACCGGAATACGCGATCTTCCCCTATCTCAATAATCTTCGTCGGTTCTCGGACTGGTCGCCATGGGCGGCCCGCGACCCGAATATGAAGGTGACCTATTCGGGACCCCAAGAGGGGGTCGGCGCGAAATTCGTATGGGAAAGCGACGAGCCGTCGGTTGGCACCGGTAGCCTTGAGATTGTCGCGGCCGAGCAGTCGCGCAGCGTGGACCTCACGGCGGATCTCAACGGTCTCGAAGGCACGAGCGGCTTCGACCTCGCCCCGGCAGGCTCCGGCAGCAAGGTTACGTGGACCTTCGGCTACGCGACGGGTTCGAGCCCGCTCAAGCGCTGGAAGGCGCTGATGCTCGACGGCTTTGTCGGCGCGGAATACGCTCGCGGGCTCGAAAAGCTGAAGGCCCGGGTGGAGGAGGACCGCCGTCCGACCGCTCAGCCGGCGGTCGTGCCGCAAGCCCCGCCGGCGCAAGCCGCACCGGCACCGGCTGAGGGGCCGCCGCCTGCCGAGACGGTGGTGCCGCGCGCGCAATAGGCAGCGGCCGGCGCCATCACGGCGATAGCCGCTAGGCCGATCTTCAGGATCGAAGTCTTAGAGTTTCTGCTGGTCGTCCGCAGTCGGGGCGACCGGCGGATCGCTTTGCGTGAGCGCACCTTGCGTCGCCTGCCTGATCAGGCTCTCCAGCGGATCGCACTCGAAGAGCGAGACTGCGCCATCGATGCCCCTCAACCCGCCATCGGCGAGATGCGGATCCACCACGCGGCGTCCGCTGACCCGGTACACGCAAGTCGCGCCGTCGGCCGCGGTGAAGGTGATGCTGTCGCCGATCGCCACGTCGCTGAGGGCTACGTCGCCGGCGCCTTCCGCCGTCTTGCCGGCCTGGTCATGGGCGCCGCGATACGGTTGTGACGCTTCCGGCTGCGGCGCCTTGTCCGTCTGGTTGAGCATGGCCGCGCTGAGGCCGAGCCGCGGCACCTTCGCACCCGGCGCGAGCGACATGTTCACCGACATGTCCTCCCAGGGCCAGCGCGCCGGCGTCGATTGACCGGCAAGCGCTTTCTCCCAAGCGCCTTCGCGAAGCGTCTGCACGAGACCGCCCTTGTCAAGCAAAGGCACGGCCTGTTGCAGCTGCACCGCGCCGGCGACAAGACCAATGACGGCAGCAACTCCCAGAGCCCACCCGAGCGTCGCGCGCGGGCGAAGGAAAAGGAGGAGGAACTGCACCGACCCCCGTTTCGGCATCAGATCCTCCTCCCGATCCGCCGCGGGGAGGCATAGTCGCGGCGGTGGTGACGCCAAAAAACCAGCGTCACCGCGCTTAGGAAGGTGAATAGAAGGACGAACATTGCGATTTGTCCTGTCTTGCCGTTTCGGGTCGATGGCTCAGTGCCAAGGACTTGAGCCGTGAGTCTATCATAGACCCGGCCAACTGGAAGGTTCAGGGGCAAGTTCGTCCCGGTAACAAGTTCGCCATCTGCCTCGTATGCCATGCGCGCGGCGAATGCCGCCGCGGCCGAGGGCTCGGCTCGTGGCATCAGGGGCGGAAAGGCGAGCAAGACGGTCGCGATCAGTGCTAAAAGAGCTATATATGTCAATGCCTTAGGGAGTCTCGGCGCTTGGCTTCGCATGGTCATCGACGATCCCTCGAGGCGTCACGAGCGTTAATCGACCACGGCAATGGGGCGGAGGCTTAACCGCAATGTGTTCTGGGCCCCTGTCCGGCTGCCACATATGTGGCGCGAATCGGGAAATCCGCGAAGGAAACCGCAGACGGTGCCCGGCGTTAGCCTCCGCGTTAACTGGACAACAAAACGAATACCGGGACGCCCCGCTGGGGCAGCCCATACCCCCGCTTACCCCCGTATCCCAAGGAGAGCCAAACCATGTCCGATATGAAAACCCTGGACGATCTGTTCCTTCACCATCTCAAGGACATCTATTACGCCGAGAAGCAGGTGCTGAAGGCGCTGCCCAAAATGTCGAAGAAGTGCGATTCGGCCAAGCTGCGGGAGGCCTTCGACGACCATCTGAAGGAAACCGAGGGCCAGGTGAAACGCCTGGAGCAGGTGTTCGAGATCGTCGGCGAGAAGGCCAAGGGCGAGACCTGCCCGGCCATCGAGGGTATCCTGCGAGGAAGGCATCAAGGATTCCAAGGATCCGGATGTCCGCGATGCGGCGATGATCGCCGATGCCCAAGCGGTGGAGCACTACGAGATCACCCGCTACGGCACGCTGATCGCCTGGGCCAAGCAGCTCGGCATGAACGACGCCGCGAAGCTTCTCCAGGAGACGCTGGACCAGGAATATGCGGCCGACCAGCTGCTCAGCAAGCTCGCCGAAGGCCAGCTCAACAAGGAAGCCGCGTAGCCTCGCTTCCGACCTTCTGCTTAAGATTAAGATGCAGCGCGGGGCCATGCTCCGCGCTGCATCTTTTTGCACGGGCTTATTGTGCATTGCACTTGCGAGCCTAAGCGCGCCCGCTTAGGGTTGCGTCGCATTTTTCCCGCAGCCCTTAGACATTCTTCCAGGAGTTCTTCATGGGACTGGTCTCCCGCACGCTTGAACGGGTCAAGCCTTCTCCGACAATGGCCATCACGAATAAAGCGCGTGAGATGAAGGCCGCCGGCTTCGATGTGATCGGCCTCGGCGCCGGCGAGCCTGATTTCGACACGCCTGACAACATCAAGCAGGCGGGCATCGACGCCATCACGCGCGGCGAGACCAAATACACCGCGGTCGATGGCATCCCCGAGCTCAAGCAGGCGATTGCCGAGAAGTTCGCGCGCGAGAACGGCCTGGACTACAAGCCCGCCGAGATCACCGTGGGCAGCGGCGGTAAGCACGTGCTGTACAATGCCCTGCTGGCCACGCTCGATCCCGGCGACGAGGTGATCATCCCGTCGCCCTATTGGGTGAGCTACCCGGACATCGTGCTGCTGGCCGGCGCGGAGCCGGTCATCATCGAGACCAAGCTCGAGGACGGCTTCAAGCTCACGCCGGACGCGCTTGAGAAGGCGATCACGCCCAAGACCAAATGGTTCATCTTCAACTCGCCATCGAACCCGACGGGCTCGGCCTATACGCGCGGCGAGATCAAGGCACTGACCGACGTGCTGCTCCGCCACGAGCGCGTTTGGGTGCTGTCCGATGATATCTACGAGCATCTCGTCTATGACGGCTTCGCCTTCAGCACGCCGGCGCAAGTGGAGCCGAAACTCAAAGACCGCACGCTGACGCTGAACGGCGTGTCCAAGGCCTATTCGATGACCGGCTGGCGCATCGGCTATGCGGGCGGTCCGGCGGAACTCATCAAGGCCATCGGCAAGCTGCAATCGCAGTCGACGTCCAACCCGTGCTCCATCAGCCAGTGGGCGGCGGTCGAGGCCCTGCGCGGTCCGCAGGATTTCTTGAAGGACTGGGTGAAGTCATTCCAGGAGCGGCGCGACGTGGTGGTGTCGATGCTGAACCAGGCGAACGGCATTAGCTGTCCGACCCCGGAAGGCGCATTCTACGTCTACCCGTCCTGCGAGGGCTGCATCGGCAAGACGACGCCGAAGGGCCAGGTCATCGGCAACGACGAGGATTTCGCCGTGGCGCTCCTGGCCGAGGAAGGTGTCGCCGTGGTGCATGGCGCGGCCTTCGGCCTGTCGCCGTTCTTCCGAATCTCCTACGCCACCGGCATAGAGGCGCTGGAAGAGGCGTGCCGCCGCATCCAGCGCTTTTGCGCCAGTCTCAGCTAGGGTTGTCTATAATCAGCATGGATAAAGCAGAGGGCGAGAGCATGAAATTCAGCAAGCTCAGCACGGGCAACCAGATCGAAGGCAAGATCATGGAGATCCGCAAAGGGGCCGTGACCGCCATTGTCTATGTGCAGATTGCCGACGACACCATGGTCGAGGCCAGCGTCACCATTGCCTCGCTCGAGACGCTCAAGCTTTACGAGGGCAAGACCGTGGCGCTGATCATCAATCCCAGCGACATCATGATCGGCTGCGACTAGGACTTTCAGGGCCTCGGGGGTGGCCCTCCGGCCCCTCGGGAACCATGGATACCATCGTCACAGCGGACAGACCGGACACAGGCGATCGCCTGTCGCGCGTGCACCGTCTCGCGTCCGGCCGGCACGTCGGCTACGCCGAATTTGGCGATCCCGACGGCTTGCCGGTAATCGCGCTCCACGGCACCCCGGGTTCGCGGTTCATGTTTGCACTGACGGACGCAGGCGCGCGGGCGCGGGGCTTGCGGCTGATCGCGCCGGAGCGCCCCGGCTACGGGCTGTCCGATGCACACCATGTTGACACTTTGGCCGAGACCGCCGGGGACGTGAAGGCAATCGCCGACGCGCTCGGGCTGGAGCGCTTTGCCCTGGTCGGGGTGTCGGGCGGCGAGCCGCATGCGGTGGCCGCCGCGGCATTGCTTAAGGACCGGGTGTTGCAGCTGGCGCTGATCGGGCCCGTCGGCCCCATCGCCGATTGCGGCGAGCATATCCGCATGTCGCAGCTGCACCATTTTCTCTTCGCCCGCATGGCGCCGTCGCATCACGCGGCGGGCGCCTTCTTCGCGGGCCTGCGGATGCTGGTCGATTGGGCGCCGGGCGTCGCGTACCAGCTCCTGACCCAGCGCGTGACGGCGACGGACTGCGACGTGCTTGCGCGTCCCGAGGTCAAAGCCAATCTTCAGGCGACGATCCGGGAGGCCTTGAGGACCGGCGTCGAGGGCCCGCTCCAGGACTTGCGGCTCTATTGCGCCCCGTGGAATCTCGATCTCGCCGAGTTCGATGTCCCGGCGCTCATATGGCAAGGCAGCGACGGTACGATCGTGCCGGCCGACGCCGCCTATCGCTTGGCTGGCGCGCTGCCCCATTGCCGGCTCGAGGTCATTGAGGGCGCCGGGCATTATTGGGTGTTCGCGAAATTCGGCCTCGTGCTCGACGCCGTGCGGGCGGCATGGGGCGAGCCGTGACACCCGCCTTCACTCATGTTGCGATGCATGTGGCGGATCTCGACCGGTCCATTGCCTTCTATGCGCGCTATTGCGGGATGACGATCGTCAAGGAGCATGGCGAGGGCGACAAGCGCGTGGTGTGGCTGGCGAGCCCCGGCGCGGAGCAGCGCTTCGTGCTCGTGCTGCTGGGCGGCGGCGTGCCGCGCTATCAAGACGCGGACGACATGACCCATTACGGCTTCGGCGTGGCGTCGCGCGAAGACATCGATGCCATTGCCGCCAAGGCGAAGGCGGATGGTCTGCTGCATTGGCCGCCGCGCGATTACGCGCCGCCGACCGGCTATCTCTGCGGCGTCAAGGACCCGACCGGCTACATCATCGAATTCTCATACGGCCAGCCATTGGGGCCGCATGCCAAGGACGGGCAAGCCTAGAACTTGCTGTAGGTACGGCAGCAGCAATCCTTCAGCCCGTCCGGACGGAAACTGCACACCTGCTTCTCCTCAGCGCCCCGGCAGGCTTGCGGGTTGGCATTGGCGGCCAGGCCACGATTGCAGGTCTGCGTGTAGGGGATGCAATGCCCGGCCAGCATTTCGGTGTTGCTGGGGCAGGTGGCGGGCGGCGCGGATTGCGCCGGATAGGCGGTGCCGCCCGAGGCCGGCGGTAACGCGTCCGGGTCGCTGTTTTCGATTTGCGCTTCAGAGGACCCGCCGGACGATGCTCCAGGAACCTTGATATTTTTGCCCCGCCGTATGGAGCCGGATTCCCTCCGGCACGTGTATCCCTCACCAAAATCGCCACAGACGATTTTGGCGTCCCGCAGCAGGGACGGGTTGGACATGTCCGACGGCGCGGCCGGCACGAGAGCCGACACGGCGCTGGCCCCGAACGTCACGGGACATAGCGCGAGGAAAGCCGTCACCACAAAAGCAAGAGCTAGACGCATGGAACCCCCTTCTAGAGAGACGGGCGCACCATAGCTGAACTCCGCGTGGATCAGAACAGCCAGCCGCGCTGGTCCCGAATCGTGGCTCTTGCCAGAGGACGCTTCCCTTGACACGATGGTCTCATCGAGGCTCGCGTAGAGGATAAGGGCCGAAAAGGCCAGTCTCCGCGCGGCGTTCAGCCGAGGGAGGAAAGTATGGGCCAAGCGCAGGGCCAGCCAGCCCGCAGCGCCCGCTGCATCGCACTGGTTGGCCCCTATCTCAGCGGTAAGACGACACTCTTAGAATCCATCTTGGCGCGGACCGGCGTTATCAACCGGCAGGGCGCCACCGCCGCCAAGAATACGGTCGGCGATGCCTCCGACGAGGCCCGCCATCACGGCATGAGCGTTGAGCTCAACGCGGCCACGGTCGAATTTCTGGGCGACAGCTTCACCTTCCTCGACTGCCCCGGTTCCATCGAGTTTCAAGCGGACGCCGCCAATGTGCTGGCGGCTTGCGATGCCGCGGTGGTGGTGTGCGAGCCCGACGAGAAGAAGGTGCCGGCGCTACAGCTCATCCTCAAACAGCTCGAGGATCGCGGCATTCCGCATTTTCTGTTCCTCAACAAGATCGACAAGGCGGAAACGCGCGTGCGCGACATCGTACCGATGCTGCAGCCGGCGTCGACGGTGCCGCTCGTGCTGCGTCAGGTGCCGATCTGGGAGAGCGGCATCGTCACTGGCTTCATCGATCTGGCGCTCGAGCGCGCACATGTCTATCGCGAGCACGCGACGAGCGAAGTGATCGACATGCCGAAGGCGCTTGCCGAGCGCGAGCAGGAAGCCCGCTTCTCCATGCTGGAGAAGCTCGCCGACTATGACGACGCGCTGATGGAGCAATTGCTGGAGGACGTGCCGCCGCCGCAGGACGTCGTGTTCGATGATCTCTCGAAGGAGCTGCGCGAAGGGCTGATCTGTCCGGTGCTGCTCGGCTCGGCGGAGAACGGCAACGGCATCTTGCGGCTGTTGAAGGCGCTGCGCCACGAGGCGCCGTTCGTCGGCGCCACGGTGGGACGGCTCGGCGTCGAGGATGCGGCTTCATGCGCCTTCGTGATGAAGACGTTCCACACGGCGCATGGCGGCAAGCTGTCTCTCTCTCGCGTGCTCGCCGGAAAATTCTCCGACGGCGATACCGTCCATGCCGGCGACACCGAGGAGCGCATCGTCGGGGTGTTCAGCCTGTTGGGCCACGAGCCGGTGAAGCGCGACGCGGCGTCGCCCGGCGACACGGTGGCCTTCGGCCGGCTCGAAGGTGTCAAAACCGGCGAGACGCTGTCGACGGAGAAGGGCGCGAGCGGGGGCATCGAGCCCGGGGAGATTGCCGATCCGGTCTACGGCCTCGCCATGGAGGCCAAGGAGAAGAAGGACGACGTGAAGCTCACGGCCGCGCTGGCCAAGATCATCGAGGAGGACCCGTCGCTCTCCATCACCCATAACCAGGACATGGGCGAGATGGTGCTGTGGGGGCAGGGCGAGATGCATTTGCGCGTGGCGCTGGAGCGTTTGACCAACAGATACGGCATCGGCGCGTCCACCCATCCGCGGCACATCCCTTACAAGGAAACCATCCGCAAATCGACCGAGGTGCGCGGACGCCACAAGAAGCAGTCGGGCGGCCACGGGCAGTTCGGCGATGTGGTGGTGACCATCGGGCCCCTGCCGCGCGGGGAGGGCTTTGCCTTCTCCGACAAGATCACCGGCGGCGTGGTGCCGAAGAACTACATCCCCAGCGTCGAGATCGGCGTGCGCGACTATCTGCATGCGGGGCCGCTCGGCTTCCCCGTGGTGGACGTCGCCGTGTGCCTGATCGACGGGTCGTATCACTCGGTGGACTCGTCCGACATGGCCTTCCGCCAGGCCGGGCGTATCGCCATGACCGAGGGCATGCCACAATGCCAGCCGGTGCTGCTGGAGCCGATCATGGCGGTCGAGATCGCCGTGCCGTCGGATGCCAGGGCGCGCATTAACTCCATTGTCGCCTCCCATCGCGGGCAGATTCTGGGCTTCGATGCGCGGCCGGGCTGGCCGGGCTGGGACGTGGTTCAGGCCAATATCCCCGAGGCCGAGATACAGACTCTGATCGTGGAGCTCAGATCGGCCACGGCCGGCGTCGGCACCTTCCACGCTAAGCCGGACCATCTGGCGGAGCTGGTCGGCAAGGCGGCGGACCAGGTTCTGGCCCATTCCGGCGCCAAGGCGGCCTGACGGTGAGCCGTGAGGGTGCCGCGCAGGCTGTTGTGGTCAGTTGGCGCGCTCGTGTGTGGCGCAATTTTTGAGGATTTAGAACGGGTTGGCGTAACGTTTGGCTAAGGCTGGCGCTCTAGCGTGGCTTCAGTCGGTCTTGTTCAAAGACTGGAAGGCGTAAGCATCCCGTGCGGAAAGACCAGTCACAGCGCAGCGCCTCGGGTCAGCGCGTCGATCCGCTCGTTTTCGGTCTCGCGACCTTGATCTCGGCTGTCATCCTCATCTCGATCGTGGCGATACCTCAGTATCTGTCCACGCGGGCAAGGCTGGAGGAGCTACGCAAGCATGTGGGCGAGGTCGGGCGCATTGCCGCCATCGCGGTCGACGGCGACCTCCACCGGAAATTGCTGGACCCGTCAAACTACACAGACGCGCTTTACGAGCAAGCGTTAGCGCCGTTGGTGAAGTTCCACTTCGCGGATCCCGACATCTTCTACGTGTATACGATGGTCGATCGCCGCGGCGTCCCCTATTTCGTTCTCGACACGGCCACGTCGCCGAAGTTGCGCACAAAGCATGAGCTGCGGCCGTCGGCGTACATGGAGAAGTTCGAACTCGAAGATGACGACGACGGCCAGTGGCTGAGGGATCTTGCCGCCGGCAAGGAGTACATCAGCCCTGATTTCGAGGAGGACGACTACGGAACCTTTCTCACCGCGCACGTGCCTATCTATGACAGTCACGGACGGAATAGTGGCTTCGTCGGCGTCGACTTCGACATGGGTTATTCCCTGGCTGGCGAGGCACGCTTTCGCGCCATCGCGATCGCCTCGCTTGCCGGCGCGCTGCTGCTTGCTCTGCTTATCGGCTATTTCGTGGCGCGTTATCACGCGAGCATGCGCCGCCGCATCAAGCAGCTTCACGACATCTCCATACAGGACAGCCTGACCGGGTTTTACAACCGGCGCGCGGCCATGTCGCCGGCGATGCAGTGATCGCGCGCACGTCCGAAGCCATCCGTCGGAGCTTGCGCCCAGGCGATCAGTGCAGCCGGCTCGGCGACGAGTTCATGATCTACGCGCCGGACTGCGATGAGGCAGGGGCCGAGAAGATCGCGGAGAAGGTGCTCTCCATTCTGAGTGGGGAGGGGATGTCCCTGATCGGGCCCCCGTTCAGCGTGTCGGTCGGCATCACGGCGTGCGACGGGGATGCCGCCGATTTCGCCAGGATGCACCGGGAGGCCGACGCGGCGCTGCGCCAGGCGCGGGCCGAAGGCCGGAATCGCATCGGCATCGCGCCGCCCAACGAGGAGCGCCAGCCGCTCGGACCGGATGACGATGCCGCCTAAGGTTTTTCCGCGGGCGCCTACGGGGGCCTGTCTGGGAGGCCAAAAGGGGCCCAGACGCGGCGAAAAACGCCTAAAATCGGTTCCGAAACAGGTCGGTCTGTTGTATGAGCCAGTGATGTAAATAGTCCCGCTGGACTTGCTCGTTTCCGCGCGGCCCGGTAGACGATTGGGCGAAATTCTTGATCTTTGACCGTTAGACAGAGGGTGTTCCCATGACAGTATTTCCGCAGCTCATTATCCCCGAGACCCTTGCCGCCGGCCCCGGCCCGGGGAACACCGACCCGCGCGTGCTGGAGGCCTTCGCCAAGACGGGCGTCGCCGACCACATGCAGAAGGACGTTCTGCGCGGCATGATCGAGGCCAAGCTGATGCTGCGCGAGCTGTGGGGCACCAAGAATGTCTACACCTTCGGCGTCGCCGGCACGGGCTGGGACGGCCTCGATTGCATGCAGAGCCTG
>DATKYG010000016.1:0-18562 GCA_035528655.1 Methyloceanibacter sp. | reverse complement strand
AAGACCGGCAGCCTTATCTGGGAGACGGACCTCGCCGAGCCGGAGAAGGGTTATAGCGAGACCATGGCGCCCACTGCGGTGGACGGCAAGATCCTGATCGGCACCAACGGTGGCGAGTACGGTATCCGCGGTTTCGTGCGCGCCTATGACGCCGAGACAGGCAAGCTCATCTGGAACTTCCATACGGTACCTGAGGACTCTACCGGTGTGTGGGCAACCCACGATGCCACGGGCAAGGATATGCTCCGCGACATCGAGGCCGAGAAAGCGGCGCTCAAAAAACTGGGCGACCCGTATGAGACCCTCGGCGGCGGCGTGTGGCAGAATCCGGCTGTCGACCTCAAGACGAAGCGCATCTACTTCGTCGTCGGCAACCCCTCACCCGACCTCGACGGCTCGATCCGGCCGGGTGACAACCTCTACACGGACTCGCTCGTATCGGTCGATCTCGAGACGGGCAAATATGTCTGCCACTTCCAATATATCGCCCATGACGTTTGGGATCTGGACTCGGTTAGCCCGCCGATTCTGGTCGATGTGAAGGATAAGGACGGCAAGACGGTTCCCGGCGTGATCCATGCCGGCAAGACCGGCAACGTGTATGTCCACAATCGCGACGACTGCAGCCTCATCCGCTTCTCCGAGGCGATGGTCGATCAGACCGGGATGTGGACACTGCCGACTGCCGAGGGGGCACCGATGCTCCCGGGCGCCAACGGTGGCGTGGAATGGTCGGTAATGGCCGTCAATCCGAACCTAAACCTGACCTATGCGGTCAATCTGCATCAGCCCATGACGTACCATGTCGAGAGCTCGCCCTATCCGGGCGGCAAGCTCTGGCTCGGTGGTGCCTTCAAGATCATCCCCGGCTCCGAGCAGTTCGGCAACGTCACCGCTGTCGACTACAACACCGGCAAGATCAAGTGGCAGAAGAAGACGCCGTTGCCGATGATGGGCGGCGCGTTGGCCACGGCCGGTGGGCTCGTGTTCACCGGTGAAGGCGATGGCTGGTTCAGGGCCTATGACGCTGAGAACGGCGACGTGCTGTGGTCGTTCTTTGCGGGCGCGGGCGTGAATGCACCGCCGGCTTCCTACGCAGTGGACGGAAAGCAGTACATCGTGGTCGGTGCGGGCGGTAACACCCAGATCGACTTCAAGCGTGGCAACAACATCATCGCCTTTACGGCTGATTGATCGCGTTCCGACGTTTGACGGTTAGCAAGAACTAAGAGGACGGGGCATAATCGTGCCCCGTCCTTTTCAATGACGGGCTCATCTTTTCACGACGTCCCCATACCGGAGTTAACGGAATGTCTCGGGTTTCAAACTGGGCTCTGCCCGCCGCGCTGTTCGCCGCGGCCCTTCTCGTGGGCGAAAGCGCCTTCGCCGCCGACGATATCGAGCAGAAGGCACAAATCTGCGCCGCCTGCCACGGCGCGAACGGCGTGCCGATCAACAACACGACGCCGGTGATCTGGGGTCAGGACGAAGGCTATCTTTATTTGCAGTTGCGCGACTTCAAACGAGGCGCACGCAAGAACGCTATGATGGAACCCATCGCCTCCCAGCTGGAGAAAGCGGACATGTATGCGCTCGCGGCCTATTTCAAGAAAAAGGCCTGGCCGAACCTGGGCCAGCCGTCGGCCCCGGACGACGTGGCCGCCAAGGCCGAGTCCGCCGCCAAGTCCATCGGCTGCCGCGGCTGCCACTTGGACCACTTCCAAGGCGATGGCTCGACCGCGCGCCTTGCCGGCCAATGGCAGCCCTATCTTCTCAATACGATGATGGGCTTCCGCGACGGGTCGCGCGGCAACAATCCGGGCATGTCGGATTTGATGAAGGCCACCCCGGCCGACGATCTCGAGGCCCTGTCGCAATATCTCGCCGGACTTCAGATCGACGCCTATCTCGGCCACGGACGCTAGCGCCCAACCCCGGCGCGTCGTGCCCGCGGAGGTTAGTGCGTCGACGCGAGCTTTTGGCGCAGCGCCGTCAACGAGGTCAGGTCGCCGGCCTTCTTACCCTGTTTGTCGCGGAGGCTTTTGTCGGCTCCCCGCGCGAGCAGAAGATCAACGATCGCCTCGTGATCCTGCTCGGCGGCGATCATCAGCGCTGTTCGCCCGCGGTTGTCCTGGTCGTCGATCTCGGCGCCACGGTCCAACAGCAGATTCACGACGGTCACCACGTCGCTCACCCCGGCCTCGCTGGAATAGCCGGCGGCCCACATCAACACCGTGAGGTCGTTGCCGTAGCGGGCATTGACGTCCACGCCCTTATCCAGAAGCAACCGCGTAATGGGAAGGAAGCCGCGTCCGGCGGCATAGACGATCGGCGCCTTCTCCGTCTTGTCGACCGCGTTGAGGTCCGCGCCCTGCGCGATAAGGAAGGCCACGATCGGCTCGCTGCCCATGAAGGCCGCGGCCGACAGCGGGCTGATATCGCTACGGCCGGGAAGATTTACATTGGCGCCGCGCGCCACCAGCAGTTCCACGATCTCAGGCCGCCCGCGCTCCGCGGCTTTATACAGGGCGGAAGAGCCGTCGATGTTGCGGGCGTCGATTGCTGCCCCGCGGTCCAGAAACAGGGTCACGAGGTCCGCATGCCCGGCGGCGGCGGCGTGGGCCAGCGGGTTGGCTCCGAACCGGTCGCGCGCTTCGAGCGAGGCGCCCTTGTCGAGCACGAGCACGGCAAGCGCCTCGCAGCCCTTGTCGGCCGCGGAGAACAGCATGTTGTTGACCTCGATGGGGCTCGCCCCCCGCTCGATCTGCGCATAGCCCTGCTCCAGCGCCTGGCAGGCCTTGCGGTCCAGAAGCGCGTTCGCGGCTGGGACCGGCAGACAGATGAGAGCCGCCAAAACGGTCGGGACCGTTCGGATGGACCATGCGAGGAGGATTGGCTTCATTGTGACTTTCTCTTTACATCGAACGCTTACATGGACCCTGCTAGGCTGAAACGCCTAAGGCAACCCCTTATATCCTCAACGATATCATGACCCTTTCCCTGACCGAACAAATCCTCGCCGTGCCGCCCGAATGGGCGCCGCAAAAGGCCATCTGGACCGCCTGGCCCGCCGACGCGGCCGAGTGGAACGATGACCTCGAGACGCCGCGCCGCGACGTGGCGGCGATGGTGCGCGCGCTCTGCGCCACCAGCACCGTGCGCGTTCTGGTCAACGGCGCCGAGGCCGAGGCCTCCGCCCGCGCAGCCCTCGGGGACGCCGCGGACATCGTGCCGGCCAAATACGGAGACATCTGGCTACGCGACACCGGCCCCATCTTCGCCCTCGGCCCGGACGGCAAAGTTGCCCTACGCTTCAAGACCAATGGCTGGGGCGGCAAGTTCGATCTCGCCGGCGACGACACCGTCGGCGACGACATCGCCAGGGCAGCGGGTGCGCCGACCGTCTGTTTCGACTTCGTGCTGGAGGGCGGCGCCATCGAGCAGGACGGTGACGGCACCATTCTTACCACGCGTCAGACGCTGCTCAACGACAACCGCAACGGCTGGAGCAAGGATGAAGCGGAAGCAGCGCTCGTCGACGCCTTCGATGCCAGGAAGATCATTTGGATCGACGAAGGGCTCACCGGTGACCATACCGACGGGCATATCGACAACATCGCCCGCTTCGTAGCGCCTGCTTGTGTCGTCTGCCAGTCGCCCGCCGGGCCCGACGATCCGAATGCCGCCGTCCTCGACGCCATCGCCCGCACTCTCGAGGCCGCGACCGACGCCGAAGGCCGCAAGCTCGACGTGACCCGCATCCCGGGCCCGGGCCGCGTCGTGAACGCCCATGGCGAGATCGCGCCCGCGTCGCATCTGAATTTCGTTATCGCCAACGGCGTCGTGATCGTACCGGTCTACGGCACGGCGACGGAGGCGGCCGCGCTCGACGCCTTGCGCGGCGTCTTCCCGAACCGCGAGATGATCGGCCTTCCGTCCCACGGCCTGCTCGGCGCAGGGATCGCCGGCGGTGGCTCGTTCCACTGCATCACCCGCGAGGAGCCCGTTTGATGACCACGCGCATGATGACAGTGGCCGCCCTTCAGGCGGCCTTCGGCCCCGACATGAAGGCCAATCTCGATCATGTCGAGGCGCTGGTCTGCGACGCGGCGAAACAGAACGCGCAAGTGATCTTGCCGCCGGAGCTATTCCAGGGCATCTACTTTCCCACCAAGCAGGACCCCAAATGGTTCGAGACCGCTTATGGCGTGGGCGAGCATCCCTGCGTGCGGGCGTTGCAGAAGATCGCCAAGACGCTGCAGGTGGTCATTCCCATCTCCTTCTTCGAGAAGGACGGGCCGCGCTATTACAATAGCGTCGCCATCGCCGATGCCGACGGCGAGGTTCTCGGCGTCTACCGCAAGAGCCACATCCCCGACGGTCCCGGTTATCAGGAGAAATATTATTTCCGCCCCGGCGATACCGGATTCAAAACATGGAAGACCGCGCACGGGGTCATCGGCGTCGGCATTTGCTGGGACCAATGGTATCCGGAGGCCGCCCGCGCCATGGTGCTGGAAGGCGCCGAACTGTTGTTCTACCCCACGGCCATCGGCTCGGAGCCTTACGACGACGCGCTCGATACGCACGACCGCTGGCAGCGCGCCATGCAGGGCCATGCGGTGGCCAATGCCGTGCCGATCGTCGCCGCCAACCGCATCGGCCTCGAAGACAATGACGGTGTCGCCCAGAACTATTACGGCCACTCCTTCATCGCCGACCACACCGGCGCACTGGTCGCCGAAATTGACGAGGCAAGCGAAGGGGTGATCGTGGCGCGGTTCGATCTCGACGAGATCGCCCGCTACCGCGCCGATTGGGGCTTCTTCCGTGACCGCCGCACAGACCTCTACGCCAAGAGCATTTTATGACCGTTCCCAATGCCCTCGACGATCCAACGGCAACGCGGCTTGCCGCCGGCGACATGGAGGCCACCTTCCTCCCCGGTCACGGCATGCTGGGCATCTCGTTGCGCCATAAGGGCATCGAATTTTTGCGCCGCATCGACGACCTCAAGGCCTATGCCGCCGGCAACAAGACCGCCGGCATCCCCTTCCTCTTCCCCTGGGCCAATCGGCTCGCCGGCTTCCAATACGAGGTCGCCGGACGCGGCGTCACCTTAAGCGCGCACTCGACCTTGTTGCGCTATGACGACAACGGCCTGCCCATGCACGGCATGATGTGGCCCCATCTTCCCTGGACCGTCGTCGAGGCGGAGCCCGACCGGCTCACCGCAAGCTTTGACTGGTCGCACCCGAAATGCCTCGTGGTCTTCCCCTATCCATGCCGGCTCACCATGACCGCAACCCTTGATGCCGCGGGCCTCACCATCGAGACAGCGCTTGCCGCGACGAGCGATATCGCCGTGCCCGTGAGCTTCGGATTCCATCCTTATCTCGGGCTGCCGGATGTGCCGCGCCAGGACTGGCGCGTGACGCTGCCGGAGATGCGGCACCCGGCATTGGATCCGAAGAATATTCCGACCGGCGCATCGGAGCCCTTCCCAGGCATGGACGCCGCCCTCGCCGAACGCGATTTCGACGACGGCTTTGCCTTACTTGGCGATCAGGCGACATTGTCCGTGGCAGGCGGTGGACACCGGATCTCGGTGGACTTGCTGGAGGGCTATCCCTTCACGCAAGTCTACGCGCCGCACACACAAACCTATCTGGCCTTCGAGCCGATGACCGCGCCCGCCAACGCACTTATCAGCGGCACCGGTTTGAGTCTGGTGGAGCCCGGTGGCACCTTCCGCGCCGCATTCCGCATCCACATCGACGGCGAGGCCGATTAAGCTCGGGTGACAAACCGGCGCGCCGCAATTTCCTGGCATAAGGCGGCACAATCGGCCTAATTCGTGCCGTGATAACGCGCGAGACCTCACGATCGGGGGCTCGGGCCATTGAGGACATTCATGACAGGAAGCGTTGCATGAGCCGGCAGGAGCCGCTGATTTTTGTCGTCTCGGGCGAGGCCTCCGGCGACAATCTTGCCGGACGGCTCATGGGCGCGCTGGAGGCGCAGACGGACGGCCGCGTCCGCTTCGCCGGCGTCGGCGGCCCCATGAGCGCGGCGCACGGCCTCGAAAGCCTGTTCCCCATGCACGATCTCTCGGTCATCGGGCTCGCCGAGGTCATCCCGCATTTGCCGCGTCTCGTCAAACGGCTCAACCAGACCGCCGCCGCCGCCCGCGAGCTCAAGCCCGATGCCATCGTCACGGTGGACTCGCCGGGCTTCTGCCTGCGGCTCGCCCATAAGCTGCGCAGCACCGGCATTCCCATCGTGCATTACGTGGCGCCGCAGCTTTGGGCGTGGCGTCCGGGCCGCGCCCGCAAGCTTGCCCAGCGCGTCGATCACCTCATGGCGCTGCTACCGTTCGAGGTGCCCTTCTTCGCCAATTACGGCATCCCGTGCACCTATGTCGGCCATTCGGCCATCGAGTCCGGCGCCACGCGCGGCGACGGCAACGCCTTTCGAAAACGTCACAGCCTGCCGGGTGACGCGCCCGTGCTGTGCGTGGTGCCTGGCAGCCGCACCAGCGAGGTCCGGCGCATCCTGCCGATTTTCGGCGAAGCGCTGCGCCGCCTGATGGAGACCAACCCCGACCTTCGCGTCGTCATTCCCGTGGCCGCTTCGGTCGCTGAGGAAGTGGCGGCCCTGACCAAGGACTGGCCGTTGCCGGTCCACCCGATCGCCGACGCGGACGAGCGCTTCGATGCTTTCGCCGCTTGCAACGCCGCCATGACCAAGTCGGGAACGGTGACGCTCGAGCTCGCGCTTGCCCAGGTGCCCATGGTGGTCGCCTACAGAGTCACCGCCACCACCGCGTTTCTCGTGCGCCGCATGGGCGTCAATGTCGAGCACGCCTCTCTGGTGAATCTGCTTGTCGGCCACGCCGTCGTGCCGGAGCTGATCCAAGAGGATTGCACCGCCGACAAGATCGCCGCGGCGATCGAGGACTTGTTTCGCTCGGAGGAAGCCCGCGAGGCCCAGCGCGAAGGCTTCCGCGAGGTCATCGCCATTCTCGGCGACGCCAACCCACCGCCGAGCGAGCGCGCCGCCAAGGTCGTGCTCGATGCCATTCGCGTGCGGAACGCCGTGGAACGGAACGGCGGCGCGAACTAATCCGCGGCGGGGCCGGCGCCTGCGAAGCGCCCATGCACCTTCTGGAGCTGTTCTTCGATGCTCTCGTTGATCAGGCTCGCCACGCGCAACGCCTCGCACCCTGCACGGCCATCCACCATCGGCTTGGTGCCGTTGACGATGCAGTCGAGAAAGGCGTCGATCTCGTTGCCGAGACTGTCCTCTTGCGGGATCTCGTACTTCTCCGAGGAGATCGCCGCCAGGCCGTCGACCATCGGATCGCCGCGCAGGCGATAGCCGGAGATGCGACGCTCACCGAGGTCGCAGCTCAGATAGTGGTTGCGGGCAAACACGCGCATGCGGCGCTCGGTCTTATAGCTCACGCGGCTCGCGGTCACGTTGGCGACGCAGCCTGACTCGAAGGTGATCCTGGCATTGGCAAGGTCGATGCGCTGTCCCAGCACCGGCGTACCGACGGCGTCCACCTTGCTCACCGGCGATCCGACCAGACCGATGATCATGTCGATGTCGTGGATCATCAGATCGAGGACCACGTCCACCTCGACGCCGCGCTCTTTCCACGGGGCGATGCGGTAGCTCTCGAAATAGAGCGGCTCGGTGATGATATTGGCCAGCGTGCGGTAAGCCGCCGAGAAGCGCTCGATATGCCCGACTTGAAGGACAGTGCCCTTCTGCTCGGCCAAATCCGTAATCGCGTTGGCGCTCTCTACGCTGTCGGTGATCGGCTTTTCGATCAGCACATGAAGCCCGGCTTCGATCAGATCGCGGGCAATTGCCGCGTGTCCGGGCGTCGGCACCGCGATGCTCACCGCGTCCACGCGGTCGAGAATGTCGCGATAATCGGTGGCAGGCTCGGCGCCGAATTCCTTAGCGATCTCAGCCGCCCGCGCCGCGTCCGTGTCGACCACGGCGACAAGCTGAGCGCGGGGATTCTTCGAATAATGGTTGGCATGGAAGCGGCCGAAATAGCCTGTACCCACCACGGCCGTGCGAATTTGCTCTGCCATTGCCCCCTACCGCCTCATGGTCCTCGCTGGTTTGTGTCCTAGAATCCGGCGTTCCGCCAGTCCTAAGCTGCAAACGCCGCTTGATCGTATCAGCAATCCGGCGCTCTGAGGACGCCGGCTCGCCCTCCCACTACTCGGCGGCGACGCTGCCCGTGTCTGAGCCCAGCGCGCCGAGCACGGTGTCGATCACCGTGTCCTGCGCCTTCTCGCTGAGATAGCCATGCATGGGCAGGCTGATCACCCGTTCGGACAGCCATTCCGCCTGGGGTAGACCGCCCGGTGCGGTCGGGCAATCGCGATAGGGCGTGAGCTTGTGGAGCGGGCTCGTATAGTGGATGGCCGTGGGCACGCCCGCTTCGCGGCAGGCCGTGGCCAGCGCGTCGCGGCGGTCGGTGACAATCGTGTATTGCGCCCAAACGGAACTCGCGCCCGCCATCATCTCGGGCACCTTGGCGACGGCGCCGAGCTTGGCGCTGTAGCGCTCCGCCGCCGCCTGCCGCGCGGCGATCTCCGCCGAGAACAGTTTGAGCTTCTCGATCAGGACGACCGCCTGGAAGGAATCGAGCCGGCTGTTGAGACCGATCTCCTCGGTCTCCTTCTGGCCCGGTCCCTTGCCGTGATTGCGCAAGGACAGCAGCAGTTCGGCCTTGGCGTCGTTGTCGGTGAAGATGGCGCCGCCATCGCCGTAGCCGCCAAGCGGCTTGGCCGGGTAGAAGCTGGTGGACGTATAGGCGGCAAGCGTGCCGACCTTCTTGCCGTTGAGCGACGCGCCGAAGCCCTGCGCCGCGTCGTCCATGACGAGTAGCCCGTGGGCGTCGGCAATCTCCTGGATGCGCGGATAGTCGGCCGGCTGCCCGAACAGGTCGACCGCGATCACGGCGCGCGGCTTGAGCCCGAGGGTTTTCGCCTCGCCGATGGCCGCTTCGAGGCTGGCCGTATCCATGTTGAACGTGTCGCGCCGCACGTCGACGAACACCGGCGTGGCGCCGGCGAGCACGGCGACCTCCGCCGTGGCGACAAAGGTGAAGGCCGGCACGAACACGGCATCGCCCGGGCCGATACGCTCGGCCATCAGCGCCAGCAGCAGCGCGTCGGTACCGTTGGCGCAGGAGATGCAGTGCTTGGCCCCGCAGAAGGCGGCGAGCTGCTGCTCGGCCTCTGTCACCTGCGGCCCGAGAATATACTGCCCGCTCTCCAGCACGGCGATCAGCGCCTTGGCGACGCTGTCGCCCATCTTCGCCCGCTGCGCGCCCAAATCGATAAAGGCCGGAATAGGCCGTGTGCCGTCTTTGCTCATGCGTTCTCCACCAAGCACCCTTGTTACCAAACGCCATGGCTCTCACGGCCAGCGGCGAAACGTCAATCGGCTGCGGCGGCCGGTCCGACCGCCTAGCCTGTCCTATAATTTTGGGGAATCCCCTCAGGCTTCCTGTCAGCCCCGTCGCCGACTACCATAGCACTGAAATTCGCAGGTGAAACCCGCCGCGATTACGGCTAAGCCCTTGCTATTCTTAGTCAAGGGAGGGACCTAATGCCGCAAGACCCAACGCCCGAGGGGGCATCCCGCCCCCTCGCCGTCCACGCGCGCTGACGCCATGCTGCTCGGTTCCGAACGGCTGGTCGCCTCTTCGCGCCTCGACGGGCTGCGCGTCGGCATCTTGGCCAACCCGGCTTCCGTCGATCACGCCTTCCGCCATGTGGTCGATCAATTCACCGAAGCACCGAATTTCAAACTTGCCGCCATCTTCGGCCCGCAACACGGCTTCCGTTCCGATCTCCAGGACAACATGATCGAGACGCCGCACGGCACCGACCCGCGCCGCAACGTGCCGATCTTCTCGCTCTACAGCGAGACCCGCGAGCCGACGCTGGACATGCTCGATCTCATCGACGTACTCGTCATCGATCTCCAAGACGTCGGCGCGCGCATCTACACCTACATCTACACCATGGCCAATTGCCTGCGCGCCGCGGCGAAGGCCGGTATTCCCGTCATCGTTTGCGACCGCCCCAACCCCATCGGCGGCATTCAAGTCGAAGGACCGATGCTGGAGCCGGGCTTCGAGTCTTTCGTCGGCCTTTACCCGATCCCCATGCGCCACGGCATGACGGTGGCGGAGCTGGCGCGCATGTTCAACGAGCAATACGGGCTTGGCGCGGCGCTGGAGATCGTGCCCATGGAGGGCTGGTCGCGCGAACTGTATTTCGACGACACCGAGATCCCCTGGATCATCCCCTCGCCCAATATGCCGACGCTGGACACGGCGATCGTCTATCCCGGCACGGTGCTGTTCGAAGGCACCATGGTGTCGGAGGGCCGCGGCACCACCCGGCCCTTCGAGCTGATCGGCGCGCCCTGGATCGACGGCGCAGGCCTCACGGCACGGTTGAACCAATCGGGGCTCGCCGGCGTTCACTTCCGTGAGGTGATGTTCGAACCCACATTCCAGAAGCACGCCAAGGTTCCGTGCGGCGGCTGCCAGATCCACGTGACGTCGCGCTGGGACTTCGAGCCCGTCAAGGTCGGCGTCGCGGTGATGCGCGAGTGTTACGGTCTCGGCCCCAATCAGTTCAAATGGCGCGACCCGCCTTACGAGTATGAGCACGACAAGATGCCGATCGACATTCTGGCCGGCTCCACGCAGTTGCGCGAGCAGATCGAACAACAGGTGCCTGTCGAAGAGATTGCCGCGAGCTGGCGCGAAGGCGTGAAGGCTTTCGAGGAAACGCGGAAGCCGTATCTGCTCTATTGAGCAAGAAGGCCGGGAAGGCCGCATGAGGGCGCATGTTTCCCATCGCAGACGACAATCCGCGCATCGCGACGCCCTATGTCACCTGGTCGCTCATCGGCGCGTGCGTGGCTGTCTATCTCTGGCAATTCTCCCTCGGCGACAATGCCGGTGAGATCGCCGTCTATCAATACGGCATGATCCCGGCGCGCCTATTCGGCGACGCCACGCTCGATCCCGAGCTCGCCACCGTGCCCGCCTGGGCGACGGTGTTCACCTCCATGTTCATGCATGGCGGCTGGATGCATCTCGGCTTCAACATGCTGTTCCTGTGGATCTTCGGCGACAACATCGAAGATTCCATGGGGCACGTCCGCTATCTGGTCTTCTACCTCACCTGCGGCGTGGCCGCGGCGCTGGCACAAGCGCTGGTCAATACGGACTCGACCATTCCCATGGTCGGCGCGAGCGGCGCGATTTCCGGAGTGCTCGGCGCCTATCTTCTGCTGCACCCCAAGGCCACCGTGCGCACGATGATCTTTCTCGGCGTCTTCGTCACCATGGTGCACCTGCCGGCGCTGGTCGTGCTGGGACTATGGTTCCTCATGCAGCTCGTCAGCGCCACCCTTTCCAGCTCGGGCGAGGCCGGCGTCGCCTTCTGGGCGCATATCGGTGGCTTCGTCGCCGGCATGGCGCTGGTGCCGCTGTTCAAGAAAGCGAACGTGCCGTTGCTGCAAGCCGCGCAATACCGCCCGTTCCAGGTCGAGCGCCGGCGCGGACCTTGGGGTTAGGGCTTTGGCACCAGGGCTTTTGGGGTTCGGCTAGTTCTTGAACAAGGCACGCGGGCTCGGCAATTCCGACATCATCGGGCAGCCAAGCGTCTTCTCGAACGCATCGACAAGCTCCTCCTGGCTCTGCGCGGCAATGTAGAGGCCGCCCGTCGCCTCGGCGAGGCATTGGACGTCGAGCGCGCTCTGCGCGCCCGTCCAGAAAGCGGTCATGCGAAAGCCTATGACGTGGACGGTCAGCTGCACACCCTCCGCGTCCAGCATCTTCCCCAGAGCACAGGGTGCCCCGTCGCAGGTCTCCTCCCCGTCTGTCAGCAGGACGACAACCCCGGGTTTCGCCTTGTAGTCCAGGACCTCCGCCGCCTGCTCCACGGCCGCCGCCAAAGGCGTCTTGCCCGACGGGTTCAAGCCGTTCACCTTTTCCATGATGGGTTGAGCCGCGTCAGCGATCGGCCGCAGGTCGAGCTCGACATTGCATTGCCGATAGGAGCCCGGCCCATAGGTGATGAGGCCGATACGGCGAAAATGCGTGACGCGCGGCAACGCTAGAGCAAGCGCCTTGCGCACCTCGTCGATGCGTCTAATTTTGGCGCCGATGCCTTCGGCCAGGCTGCCGGCCATGGAGCCGGACGCATCGAAGACGATCATGGCGTCCTCGGTGCATGGCTTTACCTCATCGGCCGCGAGAGCTGCGCCGGAGGCGGCCAACAGCACGGTCAACGTGATCGCGCTCCGCCGCGCGCGGTGGATGAGCCTGCTCATGGCGCGACCCTAGCCGAAAAAATCGGGCCGCGCGCAAGCTTTTAGTGCCGCTGACCGCTTGTCCGGGCCTTAAAAATTCCTGGCGCCAGCCAACACCATCGGCGAAGCTGGAACGCGAGATTGGACGGCCGCAAAAAGAACTTAACCCGTGGGGGCGACGCCGGTGGCGGACACGAGAGTTCTAACCGTACTGGTGTTGAGCACGATCGTGGTTCTCGCCGCGGCGCTTTATCTTGCGGCCTCCATCTTCGCGCCCCTGACCTTTGGCCTCTTCATTCTCGCGCTTGTCTGGCCGATGCATAAATGGCTCCACGACCACCTGCCCCGGGCCTTGGCGCTGTTCGTGACACTCGCCGTGACGATTACCGTCTTCTTAGTGTTTGCCTCGATGATCGCCTGGGCGCTGAGCGCCATCGCCGATTGGCTGGTGAGCAACATCCAGAGATTCCAAACTCTGTATGTGCAGCTCACCGATTGGCTCGAGAGCCATGGAA
The DNA here is from genome assembly GCA_035528655.1 of Methyloceanibacter sp. GTDB lineage: Bacteria > Pseudomonadota > Alphaproteobacteria > Rhizobiales > Methyloligellaceae > Methyloceanibacter. The sequence continues at coordinate 5,678 of DATKYG010000016.1, read as the reverse complement.
TTTTCGTCGCCGGCACATTGGCCGACACGTTCGATGTGACCTGGCTCATTCGCATGTTCCAAGAGGCCGCGCGCCGCCTGAACCGGCTTACCGGCTTCGGCATCCTTGTCTTCGTGTTTCTGATGCTTGCCCTCCTCGAAACCGAGGAGTTTCGGCGACGGCTGGCGGCGCTCGGAAAAGGCGCCGGCGACAAGCTCATCACCGCGGCTGGGGAAATCGCCGCGAAGTTTCGCAAGTACATGATTGTGCGCACGCAACTCAGCGTTCTCACCGGATTGCTCGTCTGGGGCTTCGCCATGCTTGCCGGCGTGGAGCCCGCGGCCGCGTGGGGACTGCTGGCCTTCGCGCTCAACTACATTCCGTTCATCGGCTCCTTCATTGCCACCATCCTTCCCGGCCTGTTCGCCATGGTCCAGTTGGACACGTGGCAAGGCATCATTATCGTTTTCGCTGGACTAGGGATCATCCAGTTCCTGATCGGCAACTACCTGGAGCCACTCGTTGCCGGCGCCGCCTTGTCCATCTCGCCCTTCGCAGTGGTGTTCGCCGTGTTCTTCTGGGGGTTCTTATGGGGCATTCCCGGCGCCTTCATCGGCGTGCCGATCCTCATCACTGTAATCGTGATTTGCGCGCAATATCCGTCGAGCCGATGGATCGCCGATCTTCTGTCCGGCAACGCGCCGAATGCCACCGAAAAGAACTAGGCCCGTCCTATGACGCGCAAACGCCAGGTAGCCAAAACGAGCGTCCCGCCGATTGTCGATCCGCGCCAAGGCGACATTGAGGACGACGCCTCCAGCACCAAGCGGCGCTCGATGCTGTCGCTCCTCGGCAGCCTCCTCGTGGAAATCAGCCTGCCTAAGCTGATCTTTGCCTGGATTGTGCTGATGGTCGTCCCCGGGCTGCTGCTCGGCCTGGCGCCGCTCGTACTGACCTCGTGGCTCGGCATCGTCGCCGACAAGATCACCTCGGCCTTCATCGGCGTCTGGTCGGCGCTTCTCTTCATCGGCGTCATTGCGCTTGGCTGGTACGGCTGGCGCTCGCTGTTCCGCGTGGTGGAGAAGAATTTCTGGGCGCTGAACTCCATCGTGGTCGAGCCCGGCTACGCCGCGGCCCGGGAGATCCTACGCCATCTCGTCGAGCGGGCCTTTGCCAAGCACGCGGGCGAGGCCGCCCGCGCCAGACTGCGCGCCATATCGGCCGCGGTGGCCGGCGTCATCGTCTCCGGCCTCGCCCTCCTGGTGCTGTGGTGGGTTTGGCCAAGCGCCCATCTTTATGGACAGGTCTCGGAGTTGACGGGCTGGCGCGATCTCGTGTCGGTGGCGCTCGCCAACAGCATCACGCTGATCGCCGGCTATTTCGCCGTCGCCGCACTGATCTGGGGCCTGGCCGACGCCACCATGGCGGAGCCGCGCAGCCTGAAAACCTTTCACACTGGCAAGACCAACGGGCGCAAATGGCGCATCGTCCATCTGTCGGACATCCATCTCGTGGCGGAGCGTTACGGCTTTCGCGTCGAGAGCGGCCGGTCGGGTGCCCGCGGCAATGACCGGGTCCGGCGGCTGTTCGATCAGCTCGAGGAAATCGACGCCAAGGCGCCGCTCGACACCATCCTGATCACCGGCGACATGACCGACGCCGGTCTCTCCACCGAATGGGTCGAGTTTTTCGACATCCTCGATCACCATCCGGGCCTCGCCGCGCGCGTGCTGATCATCCCCGGCAACCATGACCTCAACATCATCGACCGCAGCAATCCGGCGCGCATGGATCTGCCGACCTCGCCCGACCGGCGCTTGCGTCAGATCCGGACGCTGTCCGCGATGAATGCCGTGCAAGGCCCACGCGTTCGCATTGTCGACCTCGATGGCGGCTGTTTGGGGGCAACCCTGGAACAGTCGCTTGAGCCGCATGTCGAGGAGATCAAACGCTTCGCCGATGTGGCCCGGCCGCTATTGTCCAACACGCTTCAGGACTTGTGGGCCAAGTCCTTTCCCATGGTGGTGCCACCCGAAAAGGAAAACGGCCTCGGCATCATTCTTCTGAATTCGAATGCCGACACGCATTTCTCATTCACCAACGCGCTCGGCATGGTTTCCGCCGCCCAGGTGCGCGGCATCGAGATCGCCCGTGAGACTTATCCCAAAGCCTGCTGGATCATCGCGCTGCATCATCACGTGATCGAGTATCCCTGGGCCGCCAAGAAGCTGTCGGAGCGCATCGGCACCGCGCTCATCAACGGCAATTGGTTCATCCGCAGCTTGAAGCCGTTGGTCGGCCGTAGCGTATTGATGCACGGCCACCGGCATATCGACTGGATCGGGGAATGCGCCGGGCTGCCGATCATCTCGGCGCCCTCGCCTGTCATGGAAGCGACCAATGACATGGAGACCGCCTTCTACATCCACACGCTGGCGATCGGCGCCGGGGTACAGCTCGAATTGCTGCCCCCCGAGCGCATTGTCGTCGACGGCGAACCCACGGACGCCGCCTAGGGTGCCGTCAGCCGCGCGCGTCAGACTTTGACGCGGAACGCCCAGATGAGGAGGATCACGCCCTCGACGAGGAGCAGGATCCCGAACACCAGGGGAACAGCCAGCGCCGCCATCATGGGCGAGCCGAGCAGCAGCAGGCCGATGAGGAAGTTGACGAGGCCGAAGATGAAGGACCCGACTCCGCCGCCGGTGAAGCCGCCGATCATACCGAACACGCCAATGACCAGGCCGAGCACGCCGAGCCAGACCACGATCGCGGTGGGCAGCACGACGGCCGCGAAGATCGGATGTCTCAGTACGATGATGCCGGCGACGATGCCGACAATGCCGATGAGCAGCGACCAATACCACGGCACGGACCGGTCGACGAAGACGCGGACAAGTTCCAACACACCGACGAACAGCCAGTAGAAGCCGAGGAACACGACGAGCGCGACCAGGGTCGCACCGGGGTTGGTGATCAGCAGACCGCCGAAGATGATCGCGGCGATCCCTTCGAGCAGGAAGACCCACCAGATGCTCGACTGGTCCTTATGCGCAATAGTTGCAGCCATAGTCATACCCTCCCTGCACCGCCTCCATTGTTGAGCCGGCGAGCGGGCAGCCACCTCAGCCGACGACGCGCTTTACGAATAAGTCTGGAGTATACTCTTCTTATGACAGTGTTGCCCCCCGACTTCCCCCACCCGTTGCTCTAGGCGGCTTTGCGGGAGGAAAATCCGGGTGGCAGACACCCGGCCATTGACCTATTTAGGGGTGATTCTCGGTCCCCGGCGCCGAAACGCCTCAAGACGGAGCAAGTCCAATGCCGCCACCCGTCATCCGTGTTCCCTGTTCCATCTGGCGCGCCACCGGCACGTTGGAGGGCGAACGCGCGATTCCGCAAGAGACGGCGATCGCCTTCACCTTCAACACCGCCTCTTACGCGGTGATGATGGCGACGCCACAGGATCTCGAGGACTTCGCCATCGGCTTTGCCCTGACCGAGGGCGTCGTCGCCTCGCTCGACGCCATCGAGGAGATCGAGGTGGTTGAGGAAGAGATCGGCATCGAGCTTCGCGTTTGGCTGAAAGCGAAGGACGCCACCGAGTTCTTAGGACGCCGGCGCAAGCTGGCCGGCCCCACGGGCTGCGGCCTGTGCGGCGTTGAGAGCCTCACCGAGGCCATGCGCCCGCCGCCGAAGGTCGGACAAGGCCGGGTGCTAACCCCGAACCAGATCATGACGGCGGTCGAGTCCCTATCGCCCCGCCAAGAACTCAACCGCGAGACCCGCGCCGTGCATGCCGCCGGCTTCTGGGACCCCGAGCGCGGCCTCTTGGCGGTGCGCGAGGATGTCGGCCGCCACAATGCGCTCGACAAGCTCGCCGGCGCGCTGGCCATAGACGACGCCACCGCCGAGCAAGGCATCGTCGTGCTGACGAGCCGCGTGTCCATCGAGATGGTGCAGAAGTCGGCCGCCATCGGCGCCACCATCATTGCCGCCGTGTCGGCGCCGACGGCGCTCGCCGTGCGCATGGCCGACGAATGCGGCATGACCCTCGTCGCCATCGCCCGCAAAGATGGGTTCGAGCTCTTCACCCACCCCCACCGCGTCAAGGGCAAGCTCGAAAGCGACGTGGCCTAGCCGGCTTAGGACGGTTTGGACCGCTCCCGCGCCAACAGCGCTTCCGCCGCGGCGAGATCCTCCGGCCGGTTGATGTTGAAGAACGGGTCGACCGGCCGCCCATCGATCTCGACCGGCGCGAAGAACGCTTCCGGCGCGCTTTGCAACTCCGCCCAGCGGCTCACTCTCCGGAAGCCATCGGCCAGGGCAACTTTGAGATCGTCCGCTATACCGACAGGCCACAGCGCGGCCACCGGATGCACACCTGTTGCCGACCGAGCCACCGCCATGGTGCCGGCGCGGCCCGCGCCCACGAGACGCGCCACGAGATCGCCGGGAATGAACGGGCTGTCGCCGGGAACAGTGACGATCCAAGAAACGCCGGGACAGTTCGCCGCCACCCAGGCGAGCGCCGCCTCGACGCCCGCAATTGGGCCAGCGAGCTCAGGCGGACTGTCGGCGACGACCGGCAGCCCGAACGGAGCAAAGCGAGCGGGGTCGCCATTGGCGCTGATAACCATATCGGCGACTTGCCGTCTCAGCCGGGCGATGACATGGCCGAGCAGCGGCCTGCCGCCGAGCAGCTCAAGGCATTTGTCGCCGCCCCCCATGCGACTCGATCGGCCGCCGGCCCGGACGACGCCGATGATGGTGCGGGGCGCTGTCATGGCCGCACTCAAGAGGGAGCCGGCCACAGCCGTCACGAGCTACGCGAGCGCACGCAAAACACGGATTTTCGGAATTCTCAGCGAGGGAAACGCAACCGAGGCAGAGACCTCAGGAATAGGCCACCCAGATATTGGGTTCCTCATAGGTCCCGGTCTGGCGATCGACATCGATCTTTACCGGCGCGATGGCGCCCTCGAGCGCATACGGACCTGTCTCCTCGAACCTCCGGTTGGACCAGTTCTCCCAGAAGCCGAGAGGCTCGTTCACGGTCATCGACCGCTCGCAGGGCCCAATGAGCTTACCGCCCGACGCGAGGTGACTCCGGAGCCACGGGTCGTAGACGCGGCCCTTCGGGTCGGTCCAAGACAGATATTCCGAGATGGGCACCCAGGGATGCCGCGCCTTGGCCGACGGCCGCACTGGCGCCACGAGGCCGCGCAGCCCCTTGGCCTCGGCCAAGTCGATCAAGGCCCGGATCATCACCCTGGCATAGCCTTTGGAGCGGTGCACGGCCGGCACGGAAATAGCGAGTGCTCCCAGCATATTGAGCCTGGCGCCCTTGGACCGAGCAGCCGTCTCGACCACCCAATCCCAACCTTCCGAAGGCAGATCGTCGGAGTCTGAGCACGCAAACGGGACGCAATTGGCGACGGCAACCGGATAGCCCGTCTCCTCGTCCACGAGGCAGAGCTGATAGTCCGGATACTCGTCCAGGAGATTCTGGTAATGCTCATAATGAGCTTTTGTGTAATTGAGATAGCCCAACTCGTTCCACGCCGCCTGCTCGATGGAACTCGCGGCCTTCTTCAACTCTGGGCTCTGTGCCCGGGACCGAATGGCGAGGGTTGCCGCCATGATGGGCTCGAAAATCCTTACAAATGTCGAGTCGTTCACGCCACCGCAGCGTGAGG
>DATKYG010000015.1:0-24630 GCA_035528655.1 Methyloceanibacter sp. | reverse complement strand
ACCTGCCGCCGTGCGCCAGGCCATCGAAGCCACCGGCGCGGAACTGCGCTTCCTGCCACCCTATTCCCCCGACTTCAATCCCATCGAGATGGCCTTCTCGAAGCTCAAGGCCTTCCTCAAAAAGACGGCCGCCCGAACCGTAGACGACCTCTGGGACGCCATCGCACTCGGCATCGAAACCTTCACGCCACAGGAATGCGAAAACTACTTCGCCGCTGCAGGATATGACTACGAATGATCGGAAAACGCTCTAGTTCGCGACGGCGCGAGGCTGCTTGGTGATGACCGACTGTCCCAGCTCCGGCGGGGCAGGGGGCGGTGCGATCTCGGTCGTGACTTCGCTCGCCGGCCCTTGGCTCGCCGGCTCTTGCTGCATCTCGGCGGCCGGCGCGGGGGCCGGTTCGGCGCTACCGGTAATATCGAGATCGAGTTGCGGCGCATCGCCGGTATTGGCGGCCGGGGCAACCGCCGCAGTGGCCTGAGGCGCGCCGCCTTCGGGTTCGGCCGCCGCCTTCTTGTTGGCGGCCTCGATCTCCGTGGGGTTGTATTCCGCCTGTTTGCAGGAGCAGCCTTTGACGTATTCCTTGCGATATTTCAGCGCCACCGGCAGGTCCATATAGGCGGAGCCGTGCAGCGAAATCGCCTGTTCGATCTCCTGGCCGGGGTTGCGATAGACGTAAAGCTCGGCGGGCGCGGCGCAATTGGACTCGCACTGCACCTTGTCCTGCTCGAGCCGGCTACCATAGGTCGAGTAGCTGACCGGATAGTAGAAGCCGTCGCACAGGCGGACGCAGACCGACCGATACCGGCCGTTGGGATTGATGCTGCGATAGATCGGGGTCTGGTACTCCGGCTCGCGATCGCCGCCGAAGAAGTCGAACAGGCCGCCGCCGCGCCGGGTCGGGGCGCCGCTACAGCCGCTGCGCTGCAAGGCCTGGCGGAGTTCCGCCTGGCGCCGCTTGTTGCCGCCGCCACGCTGGAGAGACTTGCTTTGCTCTTGCAGACGGGCCAGCTGCCGGCGCGCATCTTCCACGCGGGCGTTCATCTTGAGGCATCTTGGGTTGCGCTTCAGGGCACGGCCAAAGATGAACAGGCGCTCGTAGCAGCCTGCGTCTTCCATGGAGGCTTGCGTGCCTTGGTAGATTCGGTCCTGCTGGGCGATCTCCTGCTGGAGGCGGCCGAGCTCCTCGCCGGCGGCGCCACCGCCGCCCGAGGCCGCAGCGAGCTCCTGCTGAAGCTGCATGCAACGGATCTGCTGCTCGCTCATGCCTTGCGCGAGTGCGCCGCCCAAGGCAGCCAGAGTGGCCGCCAGGCCGATGAGCGCGAGCGCAAACGCACGGCCGCTCGACCGCACAGACGACGCAAGGACGCGCCGAAGATGGCGATTAACGCTCAAGATTGCTTTCCGATCCCCGAGGAGCCTCTAACCCATTATGCGCCCTTAAAATCCGGGGTCAATGAGGCATGAATATGATTGCCTCGCTTGACGATTTGGCCGTTTTCCGCCATAAGCGGCCCCATCATGATGCCAGAGCAACCCATCCTTATGATTTCGTGCTGCATCATTACCGGCTAGCAATCAGCTCGCGCGGGTCGTTCCTCCTTTAACTTTATTTTCTTCTGCAGACGAACATCCGGCGAGCCTCAAGCCGAAGGGGCTTGGCAGTGGCGCTTACGCTTTACAATACGCTTTCCCGCAAGAAGGAGCCGTTCGCGCCCCTCGATCCCGCTCGCGTGCGCGTGTATGTGTGCGGGCCGACGGTCTACGACTACGCCCATATCGGCAATGCGCGGCCAGTCATCGTTTTCGATGTGCTGTTCCGCCTGCTCCGCCACCTCTATGGGCCCGACCACGTCACTTATGTCCGCAACATCACCGACGTCGACGACAAGATCAACGCACGCGCCGCCAAGGATTATCCCGGCCTGCCGCTGAACGAGGCGATCGGTCAGGTGACAAGGAAGACGGCGGACCAGTTCCATGCCGACATGGCCGCGCTCGGCGCTCTGCCGCCGACCGTCGAGCCGCGTGCCACCGAGCATATCGGCGAGATGCGGACGATGATCGATCGCCTCATCGCCAACGGCTGCGCCTATGTGGCCGAGGACCATGTGCTGTTTCATGTCGCCGCCATGCCGGACTACGGCAGGCTGTCGGGGCGGCCGCTGGACGAGATGGTCGCCGGCGCCCGTGTCGAGGTGGCGCCGTTCAAGCGCGACCCCATGGATTTCGTGTTGTGGAAGCCGTCCAAGCCCGGCGAACCGTCCTGGGCCTCGCCCGGCGGTATCGAGACGCCTGGGCGTCCCGGCTGGCATATCGAGTGTTCGGCCATGGCCGCGGCGCATCTCGGCGAAGTGTTCGACATTCACGGCGGCGGTATCGATCTCGTGTTCCCGCATCATGAGAACGAGATCGCGCAGTCGCGCTGCGCCCATGGAACGCAAGTCATGGCCAATCTGTGGATGCATAACGGCTTCCTCCAGGTGGAGGGCGAGAAGATGTCGAAGTCCCTCGGCAACTTCATCACCGTGCATGATCTCCTGACCGGCTGGCATGGCTACGCTTGGCCGGGGGAAGCGCTCAGGCTGAACATGCTCAGGACCCATTATCGCCAGCCGCTCGACTGGACGTTTGTCGGGCTCGACGACGCGCATAGGACATTGTGGGAGTGGTATGGCGATGTGGAAGGCGCCGAGCTCGCGCCCACAGCACCGGACTCCGTCCTGGATGCATTGTCCGACGATCTGAACACGCCGAAAGTCATCGCAGAACTGCACAAGCTGCATGGCGCCGGGCATTTCGAGGGCTTGCGTGCGGCACTTGGCTTGCTCGGGTTTTCCGGCGAACGGGGTAAGATCGAACGGGTCCGGCAGGATGGCGCCGGCGAGGCCGGTGCGAATGCGGCCGATGCTGCTGCAGTCGATGCGCTGATCGCCGCCCGCAATGCCGCGCGCACAGCCAAGGACTTCACCGAGGCCGACCGCATCCGCGGCAAGCTCGAGGCCATGGGCATCATATTGAAAGACGCCAAGGACCCAAAGACCGGCGAGTTGGTCACCCATTGGGAGGCGGCACGATGAACGCGCAAGCCCATCCGACGCTCGCCGTGCGGCCGATGTTGCCGGGCGAGGCGGCGCTGCTTGCGCAGATCTTTCGCGCCAGCATCACGGAGCTGACGGGCGACGACTATACGGAGATGCAGCAGGAGGCGTGGATGGCGGCGGCCGAGGACGAGGCGGCGTTCGCCAAGCGGCTGGGGGACGAGGTCACCATCGTCGCGACGCTCGGCGGCGCGCCGGTCGGCTTCGGCTCGCTCGAGAGGGACGACAAGATCGGCTTCCTTTACGTTCATCCGGCGGTTGCGGGGCAGGGCGTGGGTGCGGCATTGGCCAACGCCTTGGAGAAGGTGGCCGGCGGGCGCGGCGTGGCGACCCTCAAAGTCGACGCCAGCGATACGGCCTCGGGCTTTTTCGCCAAGCGCGGCTATGTCCCTCAGCAGCGCAATAGTGTGCGGTGCGGCGACGAGTGGCTGGCCAACACGACGATGCACAAGCCGCTTGGCGATGGAGAGGCCGCGCAATGAAACCGTTTCTCAAAGACGTGCCGTTCAAGGGATCGCGGCGGGTTTATTTTGTGATCAAGCTTGTCGTGCTCGTGCTGGCGGTGTTGCTGACGCTGCACTTCTTCTTCGGCGTGGTGTAGGTCATGGCTCGCGAACGGCTCTCGCTTTACGATACGACGTTGCGGGACGGCGCCCAGACCCATGGCGTCGACTTCTCGCTCGAAGACAAGTGGTTGATCGCCGAGCAACTCGATGCGCTCGGCATCGATTATGTCGAGGCCGGCTATCCCGGCGCCAACCCGACCGACACCAAGTTGTTCGCCGAGCCGCGCCCGCTTGGCGCCAAGGTGACCGCCTTCGGCATGACCAAGCGCCCGGGCCGGTCGATCGCCAACGATCCGGGGTTCCAGTCGCTGCTGGCTGCAAATGCGGATGCCGTCTGTCTGGTCGGCAAGAGCTGGGACTTCCATGTGGACGTGGCGCTCGGCATCACGCCCGAGGAAAATCTTTCCGGCATCAGCGAGTCCGTGGCCGCCGTCGTGGCGTCGGCGCGCGAGGCGCTGCTCGACTGCGAGCATTTTTTCGACGGCTACAAGGCGAACGCGTCTTACGCGCTCGCCTGCGCTAAGGCCGGCTACGAGGCGGGCGCGCGTTGGGTTGTCCTGTGCGACACCAATGGCGGCTCGCTGCCCGAGGAGGTGGAGACTATCGTTGCCGAGGTGGTGAAGCATATCCCCGGCGATCACGTGGGCATCCACGTGCACAACGACACCGATAACGGCGTGGCCAATTCTCTCGCGGCGGTGCGGGCCGGGGCGCGCCAGATCCAAGGCACGCTGAACGGTCTAGGCGAGCGTTGCGGCAATGCCAACCTGACCTCGATCATCCCGACGCTGATGCTGAAGACGGGCTATGCCGAGCGCTTCGAGACGGGGGTCACGCCCGACAAGCTTCGCATGCTGACCCATGCCTCGCGGGTTCTCGACGAAATCCTGAACCGCGCGCCGAACCGGCACGCGCCTTATGTGGGAGAGTCCGCCTTCGCCCATAAAGGCGGCATCCATGTTTCCGCCGTGCAGAAGGACCCGCGCACCTATGAGCATGTACCGCCGGAGGCGGTAGGCAATGTCCGCAGACTGCTGATTTCCGACCAAGGCGGGCGCTCCAACATCATGGCGCAGCTCGACCGTATCGGCATCGCTGTGCCCAAGGACGACCCGCGCGTCACGCGACTCCTCGATACGGTCAAGGAGCACGAAGCGGTGGGCTATGCCTACGAGGCGGCCGAGGCGTCCTTTGAGCTTCTGGCGCGGCGGATGTTGGGCAATGTTCCGCAATTCTTCGACGTGGATTCGTTCCGCGTCATGGTGGAGCGGCGGCACAACGCATTGGGCGAGCTCGTCACCATCTCCGAGGCCACGGTCAAAGCGCGCATCGACGGCGAGACGGTGATGTCGGTGGGCGAGGGCAACGGTCCGGTCAACGCGTTGGACAACGCCTTGCGCAAGGATCTCGGCCCTTATCAGAGCTATATCGATGACCTCAAGCTCGTGGATTACAAGGTGCGTATCCTCACCGGCGGCACCGACGCGGTGACGCGCGTGCTGATCGAGAGCCGCGACGGGGAGGGCAACCGCTGGTTCACCGTAGGGGTGTCGCCCAATATCGTCGATGCCTCGTTCGAGGCGCTGCTCGATTCCATCAACTACAAGCTGATCCGCGACGGCGCGCCTGCGCCCGGCGCCTAGAACTTCGCGGCGATTTCGGATTCCGCCTCGGCCTCCGTCACGGCCTCTTCGGGACCGGCTTTGAGCCTGCTCTCGATCGCCGGGAGGATATCCTCGACGCGGTCGGCGACGGTCATCTTGAGCTCGAATCCGGAGCGGATGAATTCTTCCCCGCCCATCTTGTCGAACAACTGACGCAGCGGGTTCCAGAAGCCATCGATATTGGCGAGCACGACGGGCTTCGTGTGGCGGCCGAGCTGAGTCCAGGTGAGTTGCTCGACGAATTCCTCAAGCGTGCCGAGCCCGCCCGGCAGCGCCACGAAGGCATCGGACTTTTCGAACATCAGATGTTTGCGCTGATGCATGTCGTCGACGACGATTAGTTCGTGGACCTCCATGAGCATGTGTTCGCGCGCGCTGAGGAAGCCGGGGATGATGCCGGTGACATGGCCGCCGTTCTCGATCACCGCGCGGGCGACCGCGCCCATGAGGCCGAGATCGCCGCCGCCATAGACGAGACCGATGCCGGACGAGGCCAGGATTCGGCCGAGCGCACGCGCAGCGGTGATGAAGGCCGGGTTGCGGCCGGCGCCCGAGCCGCAGTAGACGCAGATATTCTGAATGTTGCGTGTGGTCTTGATGTTGCGCGTGGTCTTGCCGGTCTTCATGGGCTCATCTGCCACTCGGCTCCCGGGTGCGTCAAGCAACCCTAATTCGTCTGACTTGTGGCGGCGGCGCGGCCGATCCGCTAGTGTCCGGCCAAAGCTGGCGGAGCCTGCGGATCTTGGCGTCCCTCGGCATGATGTGGAGTTTGTAGAGGAAACGACCAGATGATCGGTAACAAGTTCATTGCCCTGATCGCGGCATTTGCGGTTGTCGCCGGCGCGTCTTATCTCGCGCCCGCCGCCGCAGCGGAGAATGGATCGGCCGACGTGGTCGGTGAGGCGTCATCGCCGTCGCCGAAATCGCCGATCAAAGTGACCATTGTCGATTACGCCAAGGCGGAGGAAGGGCCCGGCACCTTGAAGCTTGCCGGCACCGCCATCGCCAACGGCAGCGTCTATATTTACGTGGACAGTGAGCCCTTCGGCCAAGTGCTCGCCGACGCCGACGGCAAATGGAGCGTCGAGGACAAGGCCGAGCTCGATGACGCGGTTCACCAGGTTCGGGTCGAGCAATTCGACGACAAGACGCGCCTGCTGGCCGGCCGGGCGATGTTCAGCATCTCGCTCGCCAAGCCCAGCGCGGCGGATATGCGCCCCGCCGGTCCCAAGCCCTGATCGGGCGCGCTCGGGGCTAAAAGCCCCGGGCGGCTTGGCGCGGACAGCCTGGGGGACTATATCCTTGTGACAGCAGGGGCAGCTTTTGACGCTGCCCCTTTTGCCGCGCGCTAACGCGCTGATAGAAAAGACCTTTCATGCGAGATCGGCTGCCGCAATCGACCAGCGACGCCGTGCTTCAGGCGCGGGCGGGCCAGCTCGCCGTTTTGCGCCAGCTGGTGCCGTATGTGTGGCCCGCCAACCGGCCGGATCTGCACCGCCGCGTGATCCTGGCCTTTGCCGCGCTCGTGCTGGCCAAGGTCATCACCTTGGCCGTGCCGATCGCCTACAAGATTGTCGTGGATTTCCTCACCGGGGAGGGCGCCACGGGCGCGAGCCAGGGCGTCGGCGCCTTGGGACTGGCCATCGTTCCGGCCATGCTCATCGTCGCCTATGGCGTGGGCCGCATCCTCATGGTGCTGTTCGCGCAGCTGCGCGACGTGGTGTTCACGGTTGTATCCCAGAATGCCGTGCGCCGGCTCGCCAACCGCACCTTCCGCCACCTCCATGCGCTCTCCTTGCGCTTCCATCTCGAGCGGCGCACCGGCGGGCTGAACCGCGTCATCGAGCGCGGCATTGCCGGTGTCGACACCATCATGCGCATGGCCGTGCTGAACTCGATTCCGACCGCCGTCGAGCTCGTCATGATCTCCGGGCTGGTCGCCTATTATTTTGGGTGGATCTACGTGGTGGTCGTGTTCGTCACCGTGGCGGCCTATGTGTGGTTCACGTTTTTCGCATCCGAGCGGCGCATCGCCATTCGCCGCGACATGAACGAGTCCGACACCGAGGCCCATGCCAAGACCGTCGACAGCCTGCTGAATTTCGAGACGGTGAAGTATTTCGGCAATGAAGAACTCGAGGCGCGGCGTTTCGATGCCTCCATGGCGCGCTATGAAGGGGCCGCCGTCCGCGCCTACACTTCGCTTGGCGTGCTGAACACCGGTCAGGCGGTGATCTTCACCCTCGGCATGGTCGCCTGCATGCTGCTGGCGGCGCGCGACGTGACCAGCGGCGTGCTCACGATCGGCGACTTCGTCATGATCAACGCCATCCTGCTGCAGCTCTATATGCCGCTGAACTTCATGGGCATGGTCTATCGTGAGATCAAGCAGGGTCTGATCGACATGGAGACCATGTTCGCGTTGCTGGATGAGGACGCGGAGATCGCCGACCGTCCCGGCGCGAAACCACTCGATGTCACAAAGGGCGCGATCAAGTTCGACGATGTCTCCTTCGCTTACGATCCGGACCGGCCGATCCTGAAACATGTGAGCTTCGAGGTGCCGGCGGGGAAGATGGTCGCCATTGTCGGCCCGACCGGCGCGGGCAAGTCCACCATCTCGCGCCTCCTGTTCCGCTTCTATGAGCTGTCCGGCGGCAAGGTCACCATCGACGGTCAGAACATTCAGTACGTGACGCAGGAGTCGCTACGGGCGGCAATCGGCATGGTTCCGCAGGACACGGTGCTGTTCAACGACACGATCGAGTACAACATCCGTTATGGCAAACCGGATGCGAGCGCAGGCGACGTGCGCAAAGCGGCGCGGCTGGCCCAGATCGACGACTTCATCATGAGTTTGCCGCAGGGTTACGACTCGCTCGTCGGCGAGCGCGGCCTCAAGCTTTCCGGCGGCGAGAAGCAGCGCGTGGCCATCGCCCGCACCATCCTCAAATCGCCGCCGATCCTCATGCTCGATGAGGCGACCTCGGCGCTCGACAGTCATACGGAAATGGACATCCAGGATGCGCTGGAGCGCGTGGCGCGCGAGCGCACGAGCCTGGTGATCGCGCACCGCCTGTCGACTGTGGTGCATGCCGACAACATCGTTGTGCTCGACCGTGGCAAGATCGTCGAGCAGGGCACGCATCCGGAGCTGCTCGCCAAGGGCGGGCTCTATGCCAGCCTGTGGGCGCGTCAGCGCGAAGCCGACGAGGCGCGCGAGCGGCTGGCCCATGCACTCGACGAAAAGGAAATTCACGACTCAAGGGCGGCCGAGCGTCTCGAGGACGAGGCGTTGGCGTCGACCTGAACCGATTGGACCCGAGCAACATGAACGACCGGCATAATCTTCTGGACAGCATTGCGGGCGCCTTCGTGCCCATTCATCGGGACGGCTACAAATTCGTCGCCGCCTTCGCGGTCGCCACCTTGTTCCTGTTCTTGCTGGCGCCGCCGCTCGGCTGGCTCGCCGCGTTTCTCACGGCGGCTTGCGCCTATTTCTTCCGTGATCCGGACCGGGTCACGCCGGACCGGGATGGACTCGTGGTGAGCGCGGCCGACGGCAGGATCGCCGCCGTGCTCGAATCCGTGACGCCGCCACGCGAACTGGCGCTCGGCACTGCCCCTCTCACGCGCGTCTCCGTGTTTCTGTCGGTGCTCGACGTGCATATTGTCCGCGCGCCCGTCGGCGGCAAGATCATTCACAGCGCCTATGTGCCCGGCGCCTTTCTCAATGCCGAGCTGGACAAGGCGAGCGAAGAGAACGAGCGCCAGGCCTTCGTTATCGAGACCAAGTCCGGGGCCAAGATCGGCGTGGTCTTTATCGCCGGGCTCGTGGCGCGGCGGATCGTGACTTTCGTGAGCGAGGGGGCTAGCGTGGCCGCGGGCGAGCGGATCGGCCTGATCCGCTTTGGCAGCCGTGTCGATCTCTATTTGCCGGACGGTGTCGAACTCCTCACCGAACTTGGCCAGACGGCGATTGGCGGCGAGACGGTGCTGGCGGCGCTCATGGGTGACGCGCGTCGCGGATCATCCGCGTTAGGTGAGGCGTAAGGCAGCTATGTTCCCTCCTTTCGAACCGGGACGCGAGGATCGCAAGCGGCGTCCGCTTGGGTTCGCCCGCGGCCAAGTGCCGGTTCGGGTGCTCATCCCCAATATCTTCACGCTGGTCGGATTGTGCGCCGGGCTCACCGCGATCCGCATGGGCATCGAGCATCGCTGGGATCTGGCGGTGGCGGCGCTCGTGTTCGCGGCGTTTCTCGATGGTATCGACGGCCGTGTCGCACGCCTGCTGAAGGCTTCCTCGCGCTTCGGCGCCGAGCTCGACAGTCTCGCCGACTTCGTCAATTTCGGCGTGGCGCCCGCCATCATCATGTTCAACTGGGCGCTCGAAGATCTCCGCAGTCTGGGCTGGATCGCCGTGCTGGTCTTTGCGGTCTGCTCGGCACTCAGGCTCGCTCGCTTCAACGTCTCGCTGGATCAGACCGACCAGCCCGCCTGGAAGGGCGCCTTCTTTGTCGGGGTGCCGGCCCCGGCGGGGGCCATCATTCTCCTGCTGCCGATCTATTCTCAGGACCTCGGCCTGCATGTGCCAATCCTCACCCCGCTGGTGCTGGTGTACACTCTCGCCATCGCGCTGCTCATGGTGAGTAATGTGCCGACCTTTTCGGCCAAGATGATCGGTCAGCGTATAGCGCGGGAATATGTGCCGCCGGTTTTTGTGCTTGCGGCGCTTTTCATCGCCATGCTCTTGACCTATCCGTCGCTCACGCTTGCTGTCGGCTCGGTGGTCTATCTCGCCCTGATCCCGGTCAGCGCCTACCGCTATCTCGCCGTGAAGCGAAAGGCGGACGCGCATGCCAAGGCCCAGAACGGCAAGGCCGCGGCCAAGGACAAGCCTGCCAAGGAAGCGTCCGCGTCGTCCGAAGATAAGAGTACGAGTGCCACACCATGAAGCATCGCCTATCCGGCTATCTCCGCCAACTCGAGGCCGAGAGCATCCACATCATGCGCGAGGTGGTGGCCGAGTTCAGCAATCCGGTGATGATGTATTCCATCGGCAAGGACTCCGCCGTGATGCTGCATCTCGCCATGAAGGCGTTCTATCCGGCCAAGCCGCCATTCCCGCTGCTGCATGTCGATACGACCTGGAAGTTCCGCGAGATGATCGCCTTTCGCGACAAGGAGGCGAAGCGGCTCGGCGTCGACCTCATGGTACATACCAATCAGGACGGCGTGCGCGAGGGGATGTCGCCGATCACCCATGGCAGCGTGCTCTATACCGACGTGATGAAGACCGAGGCGCTCAAGCAGGCCTTCGCCGCGCACGGCTTTGATGCGGCGTTCGGCGGGGCGCGGCGCGACGAGGAGAAGTCACGCGCCAAGGAGCGGGTGTTCTCGTTCCGCAATGCCGCGCATAACTGGGACCCGAAGCGCCAGCGGCCGGAGCTATGGCATCTCGCCAATACTAAAGTGAAACCGGGCGAGAGCATGCGCGTATTTCCACTGTCGAATTGGACCGAGCTCGACGTGTGGACGTACATCCATCTTGAGAATATTCCGGTCGTGCCGCTCTATTTCGCAGCGGAGCGGCCTGTGGTCGAGCGCGGCGGCACGCTCATCATGGTAGACGACGAGCGGCTGCCGTTGGACCCCGGCGAGACGCCGGAGATGGCGAAGGTGCGCTTCCGCACGCTGGGCTGTTATCCGTTGACCGGCGCCATCAGGTCCGACGCGACCACGGTGCCGGAGATCATCGACGAATTGATCGCTTCGCGTCACTCGGAGCGCCAGGGCCGGGTCATCGATCACGACCAGTCGGGTTCAATGGAGAAGAAGAAGCAGGAGGGCTACTTCTGATGCCGCAGTTGAGCGTAGTCGGTGCCAAGAAGGAGAGCGCCAGCGATCGTCTCGCCGCCAGGATCGCCGCCGAGGAAGATCGCGGACTGTTGCGCTTCCTCACCTGCGGCAGCGTGGATGACGGCAAGAGCACCTTGATCGGGCGACTGCTCTACGACTCCGCGCTCGTGCTTGAGGATCAGCTCCTGAGCATGGAGCGCGACTCCAAGCGTCCCAACGCCACGCAAGGCGGCGAGATCGACCTGTCCCTCCTTGTAGATGGTCTTCAAGCCGAGCGCGAGCAGGGCATCACTATTGACGTGGCCTATCGCTATTTCTCCACGCCGCGGCGAAAATTCATCGTCGCCGATACGCCGGGCCATGTGCAGTACACGCGCAACATGGCGACGGGCGCTTCCAACTGCGATTTCGGCGTGCTGCTCGTCGACGCGCGCCAGGGCGTGCTGACGCAGACACGCCGCCATGCGTGCATTCTGTCACTGCTCGGCATTCGCAAGGTCGCGGTCGCCATCAACAAAATGGATTTGATCGACTTCGATCAGGCGCGGTTCGAGGCGATCACCGAGGAGTTTGCCGAGTTCGCCAGACCGCTCGGATTCGAGCTGATCACCTCGATTCCGGTCTCGGCGCTCAGGGGCGATAATGTCACCAGCCCCAGCCCACATATGCACTGGTATCACGGCCCGACACTGCTCGGACATCTTGAAACGGTGGATGTCAGCCATCAGACGACCGACGCGCCGTTCCGGTTCCCCGTGCAATGGGTGAACCGGCCGCATCTCGATTTTCGCGGCTATGCCGGCACCGTGGCGAGCGGGAGCATCGGCGCGGGCGCCGAGGTCGTCATTCACCCTTCGGGCAAGCATGTTCATGTGGCCCGGATCGTGACCGCCGACGGCGATCTCGACAGAGCCCAAGAAGGCGACGCGGTGACGCTGACCTTCGCCGAGGAGGTCGATGCCAGCCGCGGCGACGTGATCGCGGCGGCGGTGCCGGAGACCGCGCCGTCGGTGTCCGATCAGATCGCCGCAAAGGTGATCTGGTTCGATGAGGAGGCCATGCTCCCCGGCCGCGCCTACACCATCAAATGCGGTAGCCAGGCGACCACGGCGACCATCTCGGCGCTCAAATACAAGCTCAATGTCGACAGTCTCGATCACGTGGCCGGCAAGACGCTGGAGCTCAACGAGGTCGGCTTGTGCAATATCACCCTGGCGCGGCCGCTGGTGTTCGATCCTTATGGCGACAACGCCGACACCGGTAGTTTCATCCTCATCGACCGTTTCACCAACGCCACGGTGGCGGCCGGCCTGATCGAGTTTGGCCTGCGCCGTGCGACCAATGTGCAGTGGCAGGAGCTGTTCATCGACAAAGTGGCGCGGGCGGGGCTCAAAGGTCAGAAGCCCTGCGTGCTGTGGTTCACTGGCCTGTCGGGGTCGGGCAAGTCGACCATCGCCAACACGCTCGAGAAGCGCCTGCATGCGCTCGGGCGGCACACTTACATGCTCGACGGCGACAATGTCCGTCACGGCCTCAACAAGGATCTCGGCTTCACCGACGCCGACCGGGTGGAGAACATCCGGCGCGTGGCCGAGGCCGCGCGGCTGTTCGTCGACGCCGGTCTCATCGTCATGGTGTCGTTCATCTCGCCGTTCCGTTCGGAGCGGCGCATGGCGCGCGAACTGGTGGGCGAGGGCGAGTTCATCGAGATCTTTGTCGATACGCCGCTGGAAGTGTGCGAGGCGCGCGACCCGAAAGGGCTTTACCGCAAGGCGCGGGCAGGGCTGATCCGTAACTTCACCGGCATCGATTCAAGCTATGAGCCGCCGGAAGCGGCCGAGCTTTCGCTGTCCACGAGCGATACGAATCCCGAAGTGTTGGTCGAAACGCTGATCGCCGAGCTCAGGCGGCGCCACGTCGTCTAGCTAAGACTTTGAGCCGTTGGGCCGCGCCGGCGTGGCCTTCCCTGGCGGCGAATTCGTACCAGGCAGTGGCGATGGCAGTGTCGCTGTCGACGCCGTGGATGCCGGCATGATCCAGGACTTCGCGATCATAGGTGAGGGCGAGCTCATAGGCCGCATCGGCGTGACCGTCCTCCGCCAAGCCGGTGAGGAGCTGCCGCGCCGTGGCGAAATCGCCTTCGCCGAGCAGGGTTTGGGCACGCGCGTGTAGTGCGCCCGCATCGATCGCCGGCGACGGCGCAGGCCAGGTTTCGCCGGGCGGTATTTCGGCAGCGGCGTTGGGCCAGCTTTGTCCGTCTCCGGTCAGTGCCGCTTGCGGCGCCGGATCGACGCGCAGAACCAGGCGGCGCCGTGCCTGCGGGCCGTTGCTGGAATCCAGGAGATAGACATCGAGAGGATAGTCGCCTTCGGCGCCGCTGCCCACGGTCAGCGCAAGATCGGCCATGTCCTGGGCCTTGACCATCCAGGTGCCGGTTCCGGTCCGGCGTCCGGCGGAGAGCTGTGCCTCCTCCGGCAGTCCGCGCAGCATGACATAGCCCGCCGAGCCGAGCGGCAGCAGCGGGGCCAACGCAAGGGGGCGCTTCGACGTGGTGTGGATGACGCGAGCATTTAGCGCGGCCCGATCTTGTGCCGGCCGTTCGGCCTTGACGCGGATCAGAAGTGGCTCGAGGCCTGGTGCGGCGAGATCGGCATGCCGCGCGGCGCGGGCGACCGGCGTTCTGTCTTTGGGAGCGGCGTCGTTGCGCTCTTCCGCTCCCGGGCCGGCCATGCTCAAGAGTAGGATGAGACCGCCAAAGGTCAGCACGATGGCCGCGGTGATCGAGACCGCCACCAGCAGGCTCGCCTGGCGTTGCCTGCGGTAGAAAGCCTGGACCAAACCTCGAAGTTGCAGCAACTCCGTCCGATCGAGCATCTCGTCCTCCCCCGATGCGGCCTTAAGCGGCGCATCCGGGGCGCTAACATCGTTGGCATATGTGACAGGCGACTGACATGCGGCGGCATTGTCATCGACCGGCAGCAGACCGAGGAGCGCCTGAAGAGACGCCGGCGGGGCCATGCTGACCGGCCCGTTCACGAGTTCGACCGGTGCGGGGTCGAGGCGGTACATGCGATCGCCCCAGATCTCCGCGGGATGTGGTCTGGACGCGGCGGAGGTCAGTAACGCTTGGCGCAGCAGCGCGGTGGCCCGGTGGACCGGATGCCAGTCGGGCTGTTCGACCAAAGGCAGTGTTGAACTGATCATCGTCAGGCTCCCTCGCTTGGCCGTGCGGGTTCCCCACCGCCGGCCTCTCGCCCCCCATTCCCCATTGGCGAAAGCGCGCTCGTGCCCCTGAGCGCAAGGCAAGGTTCATCGACGGTCTAGACGGCGCCTCCCGAGGTTTGGTTTGACCGAGGGTGGGACACGCCGGCAGCGCCGGCGGGCCAGCCGCCGCGCAAGTGGCTCCGAAGCGATGATCGCGGCATTGGTGAGGTCCCTCCAAAGACCGGCGGCCAATTCCCCTGCCTACGGTCCTGCACGTCAATGCGCGGGGCCCCGATCCGGTTCCCGAAAATCTGCAAGCGGCGAATGATAGTTGGCGGAGTGGGGCGCGAGGCCGGCCTCAATGGGGCGAAGCTTGGCTTTGTCTGTGGCGCCAAATGTGACGCGGCTCACAATGAAGGGCGCGGCCGCGCGCCATTTGTCCCTCAAGGCCAGCGCAATCCTGCTCTGGCAAATTCTTGAGGAGACTGAACATGGTCCGCAAACTTGCGATGTTCGGCGCGGGGCTCGCCGCGCTGTCCGTGACCGCGATCGCCCTTGTTCCCGCCGCGGCAAAAATCGGTGAAAGCAGCCATGCGAAGGCCATCGAGGCCTGCTCAACGGTCAATCCGGCGCAGCCGGTCAAGACGTTGGGCGTCGTCGACGACGGCAGCGGCATTGGCTTCAGCCTGGTCTGGCTCAACGACGCCGAGGACCGGCTGTGGATGTGCGACGCCGATGCCGAGGGCTTCGTCTATTCCTACTCGCTCGTGTATGACGATCTTCTCGCGGGCACGGGACCGGAGTTAATCGGGCTCAAGCCGGCCTCCAGTGGCGGCTCCGATGATCAACCGCAGACGTTCGCGGAGACCATCTGCGTGGCCTATCTCACCGATGGCGGCACGGTGCTGTCGAGCCGGGCGGACGGGCTCAACGACGATCCGGGCTATGCGGTCTTCGTCGAGGATCAGGCAGGCGGGCTTTATCTCTGCAATGCCACGGGCGACGCCATGGTGTGGGCGTTCGAGCCCATCGGCGATCCGCTGAGTTTCGAGAACACCGACGCCGTCAGCTAGGCGGTTGGATTATCGGGACGCGGAGGCAGCGGGCGCGGGGCAGTCTTCCTCGCGCCCGATTGCCGTCTCCGCCGTAAGCTCATCGAGCATCCGCACATAGAGATGATAGGCCAGCGCGTTGAGCCCCAGCCTGGCCGCGAGTGCCGCCGGCAGGATAAAGCGGGCATAAACCGACAGCAGCGTGCGCGGATACCTGCGCGGTATTGTGCGTAAATGCGCGATAATGCGCGGGGCCTGCGCGTAATATTGCGCGATTTCCGCCGCGCCGTTCGGTTTCTTGGCGAGCACCTCGTCGCGGTAGCGGCGCAGCTCGCGCAGCTCGAAGCAATCGTCGTCGAGGCCCAGCAGCTCGCAGCAGGCGGTGGTGATGAAGCAGCCTTCCGGTGAGGAGCATTTGTCGTCGTCGCGGCTCTTGACCAGCGCGTCGCGGCGCGCGCGCGCCCAGTCGAGCGCCTGACGCAACGTGACGGCGTCGACCTTGAAGCGGCAGTCCGCGCC
This sequence comes from Methyloceanibacter sp., assembly GCA_035528655.1. Lineage (GTDB taxonomy): Bacteria > Pseudomonadota > Alphaproteobacteria > Rhizobiales > Methyloligellaceae > Methyloceanibacter. The sequence continues at coordinate 8,664 of DATKYG010000015.1, read as the reverse complement.
CTTGCTGGCGAGTCTGATCGCAAGCTCGACGCTGTCCTCCTCGCGGAACAGCGGCGCCGTTGCCAGCGGCAGCACGATGCTCACTTGGTCGTCGTAAATGTCGGTGCAGTTGCCGCAGAGCTGCTCGTCCACCGCGACCTTGCCGGCGGCGGTCTTGGCGATCAGGCGGTTGTCCGGCTTGATCAGGACGTCCTCCGGCAATTCGTCGGGACTGCCGGTGACGAAGATCTTCGCCTCGAAGTCCGTATTGACCTGGAGTTCCATGGTCAGATCGCAAGCGTCGGCATTGAGCAGGGGCACCTCGCTCAAGCGCGCGCCGGCGCGGCCGTCGCTGGCCTGGGCCTTCCAGGGCCCGAAGGTCTTGGTGTCGTAGCACTCGACCGCGTCAGCCGCCTCGTCAGCGGGGTCTTTGCCAGCAGGGTCTTCGGCAGCGAGGTCTTCGGCAGCGGCCGCCCCGGCGGCAAGCGCGCGCGGCGTTGCCGAGAAGAGACGGGTGGCGGCGCAGGCGGCGATGAGGAGACCCAGCGCGCGGCGGCGCGTATGTATGAGCATGGACCGACCTTATTGAGTTGGCGGACATTTTTATGGCCGGACCCTAGCAAAGCGCGCGGGCTTACGGGAGCCTGAAGGCGCCGATTTGCGGGCAGAGAATCTGCTAGGCTTGGACCTCTCGTTCGTGGGGCTGGCCTTCAGTGTGGGGGAGGCGGAGATTATGGCTGGTTTGATGAGGGGCAGGGCGCTCGAAGCGGCCCTCGGCGTTGCCCTCATGTCGGCCAGCGCCGGGATTTCGTCGCATGCGCTCGCCCAGGGCGCCACCGATTATCCCATTCCCTCCAGCGCCAAAGAGGCCTTCAGCCCGATCGGCGAGGGTTTCGGGAGCCCGATCGACCCGCGGAACGATCTGAGGGGGCCGCGGTCCTATCTCGATCCGCGTGAGGCGCGGCTTGACGCGGCCCGCCGCCAGCACATGCCGAACGCGCCGGCTTTCTTCCGCGACACGCAACTTACGGCCAATAGCCGGACTTACTGGTTTGACGAGCATGATTTTGGCTATGACGATTCCGAGGCGCTGACCACCGGCGGCTCGCTCGCATACGAGTCGGGTTACATCGCCGAATTCTTCCAGCTCCGCAGCGTGCTCTATACGTCGCAGCCGCTCTACGGGAATGCGTTTGCCGGAGACACGGTCAACCTCACGACGGACGGCGACCAGATCACCACGCTCGGGCAGATCAACGGACGGATGACTCTCGCCGGCCAAGAACTAACCGTGGGGCGGCAGCTTGTGCGGACGCCCTACATTAATCCCTACGACGTCAGAATGATCCCGCTGACCTTCGAGGGGATCGTCATCGTACCCGAGCATAAGGCCGGACAGACGTTCGACTACATCGCGTCCTATCTGACGCAATACAAGCCGCGCGATACCGCCACGTCCGAGTCGTTCAGCAATGGGCTCGGTGTCGAACAGGACGAAGGCGTGCTCGTCAACGGCGTGAGCTATCACGGGGCCGCGTGGAATGCCGGCGTCGCGAATTACTGGATCAAGGACACGCTGAACACCGCCTATGGCGAGATCGACTACATGCTGCCGTTCGGCGGCGGCGAGGACGGACCGAGTTTCCGCGTCGGCGTCAACGATCTCGACCAGAGAACGGTCGGCGCGGATCTGATCGCGGGCGGACCCTACAACACCTACCAGACCTCGGCGCGGCTCGTTGCCAGCTATGCCGGGTTCGTGTTAACCGGCGCGGTGTCTCAGGTCGGCGATGAAGCGAACATTCAGAAGCCGTTCGGCTACTCGACGTCATACACGGGCATGATCGTCACGAGTTTCCACCAGGCCAGCGTGCAAGCCTATTTTCTTTCACTGTCTCACGATTTGGAGAACATCGGGCTCGAAGGGGTGAAGCTCCACGCCGCCTGGGGCAAGGGAACCGGCACGCCCGATCTCGCCACCAACGGGGGCTTCGCCAACCAGGAAGAGCTCGACCTGCGTTTCGTGTATGAACCCCATGGCGGCAGCCTGCAGGGGCTCCGGGTGGAGGTCGAATATATTGACTGGCGCGTGTTCGACGCAGGCCTGCCTAGCGATGACCTGACGCAGTTCCGCGCAATCGTCAATTACTCAGTACCACTCTTATAACCATAGAACGGGGTCACCGCCCCACAGCCCCTTTTTTGCCCGGTTTGCGCCTCGATGTAGAGCCAACGGACACGGCCGATGGTGTTGTGGTTTGTTAGGTATGGAAGAGGGGTGCGGGGGAACGGCTGTAGAGCGCCGGGTGTTGACTCCCCGAAAGCATCAATCGTCGGCTCGTCTTGCCGGACGCCGGCGCGGCGGGGCGCGACCCAGCCGTCGCGCGTTTCCGAGCGCTCTGGCGGAGCTTGGGTTCTAAACCCGCTCTGGCGGGTCTTGGCTTAATCCCGCTGTGGCGGGCTTGGGTCCTAAACCGGGCGCCGTCAGCCGTCAGCTCTCGTTAACCACGGTGCGGACGCCGATATCGGCGGGCGGAACGAGATGGAGATCCCGCTGCGGGTAGGGGATCTCGATGCCGTGTTCGTGGAATTTGTCCCAGACCCTGAGGAGGATGGCACTCTTGATGTTGGAGACACCGTTGCGTGGATCGCGAATCCACACCCGCATTTCGATGTCCACCGAACTGTCGCCGAAGCCCTTCAACAGTACATTGGGCGCCGGCTGCTTGAGGATGCGGCTTTCCTCGCGGGCGGCGTCGAAACACAGGGCAATCGCCTGACGCGGGTCCGATTTGTAGGAGATGCCGATCGGAATTTTGAGACGAACCGCATCGTTGCTGTAGGACCAGTTCACCACCTGATGGGTGATCAGGTCCTCGTTCGGGATCAGAAATTCAGTGCCGTCGCGCGTCACGACTGAGGCGTAGCGGGCGCCGAGCGAATTGATCCAGCCGAAGGTCTCGCCGACCGTGATGACGTCGCCGGGCTTGATCGACTTGTCGAGAAGGATGATGACGCCGGCGATCAGGTTGGAGACGATCTTCTGAAGGCCGAAACCGATGCCGAGGCCGATGGCGCCGCCGAGCACCGCAAAGGCGGTGAGATCGATGCCCACGGTCGACAGAGCCAGCGCGATGGCGATGCCGACAAGCACGACTTTCAGCAGCTTGATCAGCAGCACCTGAAATGTCGGCGTCAGCTGCACGCTCTGGGTGATGCGCCGTTCCAGCACGCGAGAGGCCATGACGGCGACCCACAACAAGATGGCCAGCGACAGCACGGCATTGAGGACGAGCAGGGCGGAGATGCGCACGCCGCCGACGGTCAGCGCGACGCCGTCCAAGACGGCGACGGCGTCGTCCAGCAACCCGACAATGCTCAAGGCGGCGATGGCCCAGGCGACGACGGTAATGGCCTTGGCCCAGCCGGGATCGCGGACGAGCGTCGAGGTCAGGCGGATCGCCAGCCACACCGCCAGCAGGACGGCGGCAATCCGCAACAGCTCGGCCGGCTGCTCATAATAGTCATAGGCCACCAAGGTGACCCACAGCAGGAACAGCCACGTCGCCGGCAGGGTCAAGGCCGTAAGCTTGGCGATGTTCTTGAGAAAGATGGAGGTGGCGCGGCGGCGCGGCTCACGCGCGAACACGACCTCGAGCCGGGCCTGGATCAGCTTGGCGATGGGCCGGGCGACGGCAAACAGCAACGCGATGATGAGCAGCTGGGCGAGATTGGACCAGACGAAGACGTCGCTTCGGACCCAGTGCTCGAACAGCTCGCGGGCCTTCGTCAGAGTGTCGCCGTTTAGAATGTGGTCCAACCGAACCTCCAATGATGAGACGCCTGATGGGCCGGGCGAAGGGCCGGCATGGCGCGCGCTAGATCCATTTCATCCAGCGCAGAAACAGGAACTCCAGGAGCGCCAGCCCGGGCACCAGGATGGCCACCGCCAGGAACCCCCAGTCTGAATCGACGCCGGGTATGCCCCCGACATTGATGCCGAGCAGTCCGGTGAGCAGGCTGGCCGGCAGCAGCAGGGTGGCGACGACGGTTAGCAGGTACATGGTCCGGTTCATCTGGTCGTTGACGCGGTTGTTGAGCTCGTCCTGGGCGATGGCCGCGCGCTCGCGGATCGAGTCGAGATCCTCGACGAAGCGCAGCGTGCGGTCGGCGGTCTCGCGCAGATAGGCGCGGTCCAGATCGCCCAGCCAGCTCACCGTCTCGGTCTGGAGGCGGGACATGGCGTCACGCTGGGGCGCGAGATAGCGGCGCAAGGCGATCGCCTCCTGGCGGATGCTGTGCAGCCGGTGACGCATCGGCTTGTCGGTCGAGACGAGGAGCTCGGTTTGCATCTCGTCCACGGCATCGTCGAGATCGCTGATGATCGGGACAATCGGCTGCAAGAGCTGCTCGGCCACCGTGGCCAGGAAGTCGCTGGGATCGCGCGGGCCCACGCCTTTGAGCAGGAGATCGCGAATGGCCTGTCCCGCCATGAGCCGGCGGCGGCGCAAGGTGATGATCCGGCCCGGATCGACCCACATATGCAGCCCGACCATGTCGTCATGCTCTTCGCCCGGATTCTGGTTGATGCCGCGGAGCACGACGAACAGGGCCTCGCCGATGCGCTGGACCCGGGGACGCGTTGCCGCCGGCATGAGCATGGTCTCCGTGGTCGCCTTATCGATGCCGGTCTCGTTCGAGACCCACGACCGGGCCATTTCCCCGGTGCGGTCGAGATGGACCCACAAGACCCCGTCGGACGGCGACCAGGCACGGATGCCCTGCCAGTCGAGCTCCCGGCCTCCCCCTTTTCCATCGAGGAGATAGGCGAAGAGCAAGCCATCACTCTGGGCCATCGCCGAAGACCCTCTCTGAAGACCCTTTTCGGGGCCGGGCAGGGGCGCTTCCACGCACCACGCCACGCCGAAACGCCTCATCATGAGCCCCATATAGGCACTCTCCTAGGCACTCTCCCAATTTTAGGCAAAAAAAAATTTCTATAGACAAATTCTTTTTGGCTTTCTAGGAAGGGGCATGAGCTTTCAGCACGACTATACTCTGGTCGCCGACAAGCTGGCGGCGCTTTATGGCGAGCCGTTTGGCGGCAAGAAGAGTGGCCGCTATCGCATCTCGGCCCGCCTTTTGCGGGCGCTGTTTGGTTGCCGGCGTCTCTATGAGGACGATGTGCGGATGTTGACGCGGGCCCTGGCGCAGCAGGGCTATGTCCTCGTGGACATGGACAATTTCTTCGTGATCATGGCGGCCAATACGTTCGTCAATTACCGGCGCGTGAATGAGGACAGCCTGTCATGAAGCGCCGGGGCGTTGTGGCGGGGCGGGTGCGCGGCCCCCGCGAGATCGGCTGGCGTGAATATGTCGGCCTACCGGATCTCGGGGTGCCCTCCATGCGCGCGAAGATCGACACCGGGGCGAGAACCTCGGCGCTGCACGCGGCCAACATCGAGAGATTTGAGCGCGATGGATGCGATTGGGTCAGATTTTCGCCGCTTACCGGACGCAAGAGCGAGATGCGCTGCGAAGCGCAGCTGGTCCATCATCGCCACATCAAGAACACGGGAGGCAGCTCGGAAGAGCGCCCCATCATTGAGACCACGCTGGTGCTTGGTCGGTACCGGTGGCCCATCGAAGTCTCGCTGACCAACCGAGACAATATGGAATTCGACCTCATCGTCGGCCGCACGGCAGTCCGCCGCTATCGCATGGTCGTCAATCCTGGGCGATCCTATATCGCCGGTTTGCCGTTGGGCCCCGCAGTCGCGGCCGCCAGCGCATAGCAGAAACGGAGAGTTTTCATGAAAATCGCAATGCTGGCCCGTAATCCCAAGCTCTACTCGCATAAGCGTCTCAAAGAGGCGGCGGAGACTCGCGGTCATCAGCTCGACATCATCAACACGTTGCGCTGCTATATGAACATCGCCTCGCGACGGCCGGAGGTCTTCTACAATGGTGAGAGATTGCCGGTTTATGACGCGGTCATCCCGCGCATCGGCGCGTCGGTGACATTCTACGGCCTCGCCGTGCTGCGTCAGTTCGAGATGATGGGCGTGTTCCCGCTCAACGAGTCGGTCGCCATCGGCCGCTCGCGCGACAAGTTGCGCTCCATGCAGATTCTCGCCCGCGACGGCATCGGCCTGCCGGTGACGACCTTCGCCCACGACCCGGCGGAGACGGAGGAGGTGGTGAAGCTGGCCGGCGGCGCGCCGCTGGTGGTCAAGCTTCTGGAGGGGACGCAAGGTATCGGTGTGGTTCTCGCCGACACCGACCGCTCCGCCAAGTCGGTGATCGAAGCCTTTCGCGGCGCGAACGTGAACATTTTGGTCCAGGAGTTCATCAAGGAGGCCGGCGGCAGCGATATTCGCGCCTTCGTGGTCGGCGGCAAGGTGGTGGCCGCGATGAAGCGCCAGGGTGCCGAAGGCGAGTTCCGTTCCAATCTGCATCGCGGGGGCAGCGCGCAGTCGATCAAGATTTCCCCGGAAGAGCGGTCGACGGCGGTTCGCGCCGCGAAGTCTCTCGGCCTCAATGTTTGCGGCGTCGACATGCTGCGCGCAAACCACGGCGCCGTGGTCATGGAGGTCAATTCCTCCCCGGGCCTCGAGGGTGTCGAGAACGCCACCGGCATCGACATCGCCGGCAAGATTATCGAGTTCCTGGAAAAAGAGGCGAAGCCCGGCAAGACGGGAACGCGCGGCAAAGGGTAATGGCGGCACATAGCGCATTCGAGATCGGCGGACACAGCGTCGCGCCGGGCACAAGGCGGACCGTGGATTTGCCGGTCAGCGTCCTGTCCGATCACACGCCGATCACCATGTCGGTGCATGTGATTCATGGGAAACGGCCGGGCCCGACGCTGTTCGTCAGCGCCGCGATCCACGGCGACGAGGTGATGGGCGTCGAAGTCGTCCGCCGGCTCCTGCGGACGCCCAATCTCGACACGCTTCGAGGCACATTGCTGGCGGTGCCGATCGTCAACGCGTTCGGCTTTCTCCACCATTCGCGCTACCTGCCGGATCGCCGGGATCTCAACCGCACCTTCCCCGGCAGCGCGGCCGGCTCGCTGGCCGGGCGGCTGGCGCACCAATTCATGACGGAGATCGTCTCGCGGTCGGATGTCGGCATCGACCTGCATTCCGCGGCGATCCACCGGACCAACCTGCCGCAGATCCGCGTGTCGCCGCGCAAGCCGGACACTATGTTGCTTGCCGAGGCCTTCGGCGCGCCGATCGTGATGACCTCCAAGATTCGCGACGGGTCGCTGCGCCAGGCCGCTCAAGCGCATAATGTGGACATTCTATTGTTCGAAGCGGGGGAGGGCTTGCGGTTCGACGAGCACGCCGTGCGCACCGGGATGATGGGTATCCTGCGGGTCATGCGCCATCTCGGCATGGTCAAAGCCAAGGGCATCACCAAGCCTCACGTTACACCGATGCGGTCATCCTCCAGCTATTGGCTGCGGGCACCCGCCGGCGGGCTGTTGCGGACGCTTAAGGCGCCCGGCGCCAATGTGGAGATCGGCGACGTGCTCGGTTTGGTGTCCGACCCGTTCGGCGACATTGAAACCGAGATCATCGCCGAAGAGCCCGGCTTGATCGTGGGTCGCACGAACTTGCCCGTGGTCAACGAAGGGGACGGCCTGTTTCATATCGCCAGGATACGCCAGCGCGACGATCCGGCGGCGACCATCGACCTTCTTGCCGGTCAGCTCGAAGAGGACCCGCTGTTCGACGAAGACGAGATTATTTGAGGTGCGGGCGACGACGGGAATGCGAGATTTGGCGAAAACAACGGGGTGGAAAACTCACACGAAACAACTTGGAATCGTTATTTTGACCGCAATCGTGGGGCTTTGTGGGCTCGAACTCGGCGAGCGCATCTCGATCCCCGGCGTACACAGTTTCGTTTCGACTGCAGATGCCGTAGTCGGGCGTCCCCTAACGCCAGTGAGCGTCGCCGGCGTTGCCCGGAGGACAGCCAGGCGCTGAGCGATAGGCGTCTATAACGACTAAGCGCAAGATGAAGGATATGGATGAGTTGCCGAGCAGCTTCGTCATTACGAACAACTTTGTCATTAGAGGTGAACAATGAGCGTGTCGAAAAACATTGGCTTGCTGTTGGTGGTTAGCATGATCGGATTGGGCGGCTTAGAACTTGGCGAGCGACTCTCGATCCCCGGCGTTCACAGTCTCGTCTCGACGGCTGACGCTCGAGTAGGCCGCCCCCTGACGCCGGTCAGCGTCGCGGGTGTAGCGCGTCGGACTGTGCGTCGGTGCGCCGTTGGCGTCTATAACTGCTAGGGCGAATTGGAGCCGTCTGCTCGGCACCGCGGACGCTTAGAAGGCCAAGACTTACTCCTCCGGTCAACGGGTATCCGACCCGGCAGGACCACGCTAGAAGCGTCTGCCGGACTTCCGCTCCTGCGATTAAAGCCGACATCCCTCATCCGCGCAGCCAGGTCCGCTAATGACTGCCGATTCAACCGATGGCCGCAACACACTCGGCGAACTTCTCCGCTGGTGAGTGATACTTCAACGTCTTTCTTGGTCGCTCGTTGAGTTCGCGCGCCACGGCGTTCAGCTTGGCTTGGCTGTGCACGGACAGGTCGGTGCCCTTCGGGAAGTACTGGCGCAGAAGACGGTTGGTGTTCTCGTTGGTGCCGCGCTGCCAGGG
>DATKYG010000014.1:0-3473 GCA_035528655.1 Methyloceanibacter sp. | reverse complement strand
CTACGACATCATCGTGTCGACCTTCGCCCAGTCGGACTCGCCCGGCAACGAGCAGCGCGACTTCTGGGGCTCTGAGGCCGCAGACCGCGAAGGCAGCATGAACCTGATCGGCATCAAGGACCCGGCCATCGACAAGCTGGTCGACCACATCATCTTCGCCAAGGACCGCGAGGAGCTGATCGCCGCCACGCGCGCGCTCGACCGCGTCCTCCTGTGGCACGACTTCGTGGTGCCCCAATGGTTCTCGCCCAATGTCCGTATCGCCTATTGGAACCACTACGGGCAGCCGAAGGAGTTGCCGGGCCTGACGCCGGGCTTCCTGCAAGTCTGGTGGTACGACCGGCAAATGACCGAAACACTGCCGGGTCCGTCGAAGCTTTGATGGCGGGTTCGCGCGCAGTCTCCTTTTCCTTCGGCGCCGCGCTTCTCGTCTTGGCGCTGGCGGTGAACCCTGCCGCAGCGTCGGAGCGAAAACACGGGCTGTCGGCCTTCGGCGATCTCGCGCTGCCGCCGGACTTCGATCATTTCGCTTACGCCAATCCGGATGCGCCCAAAGGCGGCACTTTCTCTCTGGTCGGCTGGGGCGGCGTCACCACCTTCAACAACCTCAACAACTACATCCTCAAGGGTGACGCGGCCCAAGGGCTGGAACTCCTGTTCGACTCGCTGTTGGTGCGCGCGGCGGACGAGCCCGACGCCGTCTATGGGCTCGTGGCTTCGAGCGCCGAGGTCGCCGATGACGGCCTGTCGGTGACCTTCACCTTGCGACCCGAGGCGCGCTTCTCCGACGGAACCCCGCTCACGGCCGACGACGTGGTGTTCTCATTCGAGACGCTGAAGGAGAAGGGTCACCCGCTGTTCCACCAGACGCTGCGCGACGTGGTGAAGGCGGAGGCGCTCGACCCCGAGACTGTGCGCTACACGTTCCAAGGCGATCTCGTGCGCGACCTGCCGCTGACCGTGGCCGAGTTGCCGATCCTCTCCAAGACCTATTACGCGACGAAGCCGTTCGATCAGACCACGCTCGACCCGCCACTCGGTTCCGGCCCCTATCTGATCGATAGCATGGCCCAAGGACGTACCATCGCTTACCGGCGCAACCCCGACTATTGGGGACGCGATCTGCCGGTGAACAAGGGCCGCTGGAACTTCGACAAGATCCGCTTCGAATATTTCCGCGACCGCACCGCGGGCATGGAAGCGTTCAAGGCGGGCTTCTACGACTTCCGCGAGGAGTTCACCTCGAAAGTGTGGGCGACCGAGTACGACTTCCCGGCGATCCGCGACGGCCGCGTGAAGAAGGAGGTGCTTCCCGACGAGACGCCGTCCGGCACGCAAGGCTTCTTCATCAATACGCGGCGCGACCAGCTCAAGGACAAGCGCGTGCGCGAGGCGCTCGATCTCGCCTTCGATTTCGAGTGGACCAATCGCAATATGTTCTACGGCCTCTACGACCGCACGCAGAGCTTCTTCGAGAACTCGCCCATGAAGGCGGAAGGCGAACCCTCGGGCGCCGAGCGCACCTTGATGGAAGATCTCGGCGTGCCCGTGCCGGATGAGGCGCTGGGGCCGGTCTATCTGCCGCCGAAAACCGACGGCTCGGGGCGCAACCGGGAGCTTTACCTGAAGGCCGGCCAGCTGCTCGACGAGGCGGGATGGACGGTCAAGAACGGCGTCCGCGTCAACGGCAAGGGCGAGAAGCTCAAGATCGAAGTGCTGATGTTCGAGCCGGTCATGGAGCGCATCGCCGCGCCCTATATCAAGAATCTCAAACTGCTCGGCATCGATGCGCGGCTCCGCATGGTCGACCCCGCGCAATACCAGCAGCGGCTCAAGGATTTCGACTTCGACATCACCACCCAGCGCTATTCGATGCGCAACACGCCGGGCGTGGAGCTCAGGAGCTATTTCGGCTCGGCCGCGGCCGATCTGGACGGCTCGCTCAATCTTGCCGGCGTCAAGGACCCGGCGGTCGATGCGCTGATCGAGCGGGTCGTCGCGGCGAAGAGCCGGGAGGACATGGAAACGGCGGCGCGTGCTCTGGACCGCGTGCTGCGCGCCGGTCACTACTGGGTACCCCATTGGTACAAGGGCTCGAACACCGTCGCCTATTGGGACAAGTTCAAGCGGCCCGAGACGAAGCCGAAATTCGATCGCGGCATTCTCGATACATGGTGGTTCGACGAGGCCAAGGCAGCGGACGCCGGATCGGGCGCCGAGGCGGCGCAGTCAGCGGATGGCGATGAGGCGGACGAAGCCCCATTGCGGCGCTGGCTCAAGCTGGGCGGGTTGCTCGTGTTCGTCGTGGCCATCGCCATGTTCGTGCGCGGCCGGCGCAGGGCCAAGGGCGGGAAGGTCTAGACCAGCCGCTCGAAGCGCTCGATCTTGCGGAACACCGGCGCCGGGTTGACGCCGAACGTGTCGCAGAAGGCGTGACTGAAATGGGTCGCGTCGGCGAAACCACTTTCCATGGCGGCCGTGGTCATGCTGTCGCTTGCATGCAGCCGCTCGGCGCTAAGCCACAGGCGCTTCCACATGCGATAGCGCTGATAGGGCACGCCGATCTGTTCGCTGAAGAGATGCAACACGCGCGAGGGCGACAGACCGAGCGCGGCCCCAAGCTCGGCTTGCGTGTGATTGCGGTCCGGCTCATCTCGGATGAGTGCGACGATTTTCTGGATGCGCGGGTCGATCAGGCTTTCGTCCTCGCGTGCCGGCAGCAGCCGGTCCAGGCGCTGCTCTACCTCCGGCTGGCGCGGGTTCTCCTCGAACACCCATTGGAAGTCGGCGACGATTTCCGGGTCGTTGATCGCGCCGACCACGCCCTTGCGATAGGGGAAGCGGCGGCAAAAAGCACCAGCCGACGGACTGTCGATGTCGACGAACAGCTTGCCATGCACGCCGCCCGCCAGATCGAGCGCGTGGCGCAAGCCCGGCGGCACAACAGCCACGCGATAGGGTCGCCAGGCGCCGTTGCCGAGCTTTAATTTGAACGGGCCGTAGATGCCCACATGCAGAACTGGCGCGCCGTAACCATGCGCCTCTAGATGCTGCAACGGCCCGCAATAGAGCGCACGCCCCTTGCCGATATAGAGCTGCGAGTGAAAGGGATGAAATTTCTGCATAGCAGGTTCATGCAAGTTCTAGCGGGACCCCTCGGCTAAGGTCCCCCGCGAAAGATAAACTCCATGCCGCGGGCCGACGTTAGGCGGTCCACGCAGGCATCGGAAGGAAATTCTCGGGAGGACTTCATGCAAGAGCGGGCACAAGACCAGCGGCAGGACGATAGCGCGTTCAAGCCCCAATTCTCGGCGCTTCTGGCGGAAGCGCCCGGCGGCACGGTCAAGGACTTTCACTTCTTGAGGGTGCCCTCGGACCAGGCGCCGTGGCTCGATACGGGGATCGACCTGGAAGCGGGCGATCAGGTCTCGACCTTCTCGACCGGCAAGACCACCCTCAAGGGCACGCCGATC
>DATKYG010000013.1:0-2337 GCA_035528655.1 Methyloceanibacter sp. | reverse complement strand
TCTGCATGTGGTCGGGACGTTTGGGGCCGAAGCTGAAGGAAGGCGACGGGCAGGCGCCGGAAGGATTCTATACGGTCGACAAAGAGGCGCTGAATCCGAATAGCCGGATGCATCTGTCGTTCAATCTCGGCTTTCCCAATGCGTACGACCGCGGCAAGCGCCGCACCGGTTCGTTCCTCATGGTGCATGGCGGGTGCGCCTCCATCGGATGCTATGCGGTGACAGACGATGTGGTCGACGAGCTTTGGGCGTTCGTCACCGCCGCGCTCGACAACGGGCAGGCGCGCATCCCAGTACATGCCTTTCCCTTCCGGATGACCGAGCGCAACATGCGCTTGCGGCGCGGCGACAAATGGAGCGGCTTCTGGGCCGACCTCAAGACCGGCGCCGACCTGTTCGAGCAGACCAAGCTTCCGCCCAAGGTCAGCGTGTGCGACGGGCGTTACGTGTTCGAGCGAGCGAGCCCCTCCACGGTGAGCAGCGCGGTCGAGGAGCACTGCCCGCCGGAGGCCGCCGGAAACTCCTAAGGCCTAGATCGGCCAGAAATAGAGAATGAGCGGCGTCCCGGCGAGAAGCACGATGACCGAGAGCGGCAGGCCCAGCCGCCAATAATCGCCGAAGCGGTAGCCGCCCGGGCCCATGACCAGCGTGTTGCACTGATGCCCGATCGGCGTGAGGAAGTCGCACGCGGCGCCAATCGCGACACACATGAGGAAGGGGTCTGGGTTGTAGCCGAGATTGGCGGCGAAGCTTGCGGCAATGGGCGCCATGACCAACACGGTGGCGGCATTGTTGAGGAAGGGCGTCACCGCCATGGCCGCCGCCATCAGGAGAAGGAGCGCGCCATAGGCCGGCAGCGAGGACGCCGTTTCCGAGAGCCACACCGCGATAAGATCGGTGCCGCCGGTCGTGCGTAACGCATCACTCACCGGGATCAGGGCCCCGAGCATGATGAGGATCGGCCACTCGACGACGTCATAGGCTTCGCGCAAGGACAGAGAGCGCGCGACAAGCAGAATCACGGCGGCGCCGAAGAAGGCGACGGCGACGGGCACCACACCGAACGCGACGAAACCCATGGCGGTCGCAAGGACGCCGAGCGGCACCAAACTGCCTTTGCGGCCCATCCGCAAATCGCGTTCGGCGAGCGGCAGGAGATGGAGTTCGCCCAGCGTTTCGGGCATGGCGTTAAGATTGCCTTGGAGGACCACCACATCGCCCGCGCGCAGCTTGACGGTACGCAGCCGGTTGGAGATGCGCCGTCCGGTGCGGCTCACGGCGAGCAGATTGAGCCCATGCCGGTCGGCAAGCTGCAATTGACCGGCGCTGTAACCGATCAGCTGTGAATCGGGCGTGATGACCGCTTCCATGATGCCGACGTCGTCGTGCGGGGTGTCGCGCTCCTTGTGGTCCTCGTCGCGGATCAGCGTGAGCTTCTCCAGAGCGACGATGCGCTCGAGCGCCGAGGGCTCGCCGCGCAGAATCAGAATATCGTCGGCCCTGATGACGCTGTTGCCGCCTGGATCGAAGCGGCGGCCAGCGCCGCGTATCAGGGCAATCACCTCGATCTCGCCTTCGCCGAGATCTTCCAGCGCTTTCACGGTGATGTCGGCGGCCGGTGAGTCCTTTGGCACCGTGACCTCGGTCGTGTAGCCCTCGAGCTTGAAGGCGGCGTCCATGGATACGGTGCCTTTGCGGTCTGTGGGCAGAATCCGCCAGGCGAAGATCAAGAAGATAAATCCGAGTACGGCGAGCGCCGCGCCGACCGGCGCGAAGTCGAACATGTGGAACGGCTCGCCGAGAATCTGCTCGCGCACCCGCGAGACGATAATGTTGGGCGAGGTGCCGACAAGCGTGACGATGCCGCCAAGCAGCGCGCCGAACGACATGGGCATCAACAGGGATGACGGCGAGGTGCCGGTGCGCCGCGAGAGCTGGAAGGCGATGGGCATGAGCATGGCCAGCGCGCCGATATTCTTGACGAAGCCCGAGAGCAGCGTCACCGAGCCAACCAGGGCAAACACCTGCCGGTTGACGTTGGTGAGATAGGGGCCGAGCTTGCGGACCACGCGCTCGACCACGCCGGACCGCGCCACGGCGGCGCTGACCAGAAGCGCGCTTGCCACGATGATGACGATGTCGTCGCTGAAGCCGGTGAACGCCTTTTCCGGCGGCACGATGCCGGCGGCGATGGCTGCGAGCAGCGACACCACCGCGACGAGGTCGTAGCGCAGGCGCCCCCAAATGAAGAGCGCCATCATGCCGATGATGATGGCGAAGGCCAGTGCCTGATCGAGCGTCATGTCTGTTGGGCTTCCCTGAGTCCGGACAAAAGTA
>DATKYG010000012.1:0-2792 GCA_035528655.1 Methyloceanibacter sp. | reverse complement strand
CTCAAGAACTTCATCGACGGCGCTTTCGACCACGCCTCGGAGATATCCCCGGACACCAAAGGCGTCGTGCGCGACGGCGTCGAGGAGGTCCTCGCTCTGCTGGACAAGGGCGAACTTCGCGTGGCGGAGAAGGTGGACGGCACGTGGATCGTGCATCAATGGGTCAAGAAGGCCATCCTGCTGTCGTTCCGCCTGAACGATCCGCACAAGATGGACGGCGGGCCCGACGGATCGTCCTGGTGGGACAAGGTTCCGGTCAAGTTCGAGAAGTGGAAAGCCAAGGACTTCAAGGAGGCGGGCTTCCGCGCCGTACCGGGCTGCGTGGTGCGCCACTCGGCCTATATCGCGCCGGGGGCGGTGCTGATGCCGTGTTTCATCAATCTTGGCGCGCGCGTGGACTCGGGCAGCATGATCGACACTTGGGCCACGGTGGGCTCCTGCGCGCAGATCGGCAAGAACGTCCATTTGTCGGGCGGCGCCGGCATCGGCGGCGTGCTCGAGCCGCTTCAGGCGAACCCTGTGATCATCGAGGACAATTGCTTCATTGGCGCGCGGGCCGAGGTTGCCGAGGGCGTCATCGTTGGGGAGGGCTCGGTGCTCTCTATGGGTGTCTATATCGGTCAGTCCACCAAGATCATCGACCGCGCCACGGGCTTTGTGCACCAGGGCCGCGTGCCGCCCTTCTCCGTGGTGGTGTCCGGCTCGCTGCCGGGCAAGGCCCTGCCGGACGGTTCACCGGGGCCCTCACTCTATTGCGCGGTCATCGTGAAAACCGTGGACGAGCAGACCCGCTCCAAGACCTCCATCAACGAGCTTCTCCGCGACTAAGAGACAGGTTATCTTGCTGCCGGGCAGGAGCCAGGCCCCGGGCCAAGATTGCGAGTCTCTCTTGGGCGCACAGACGACAGAGCCCGATCTCGATCTTGGCCCGGCCGTGGCCAAGCTTCGCTTCTTTCGTTTCGCCGAATACGTTCTCGTCTTTCTGACGATCGCCGCCGTGCCGGTGTTCGCTGGGATCTATGCCCTGCGCGGCGATGCCACGGAGGCAGAGCGGTTGTACGGTTCGGGCTTCTCTCAAGGTACGCTGACTCTTGCTCTCGTGGCACTTGGCATCGCTATCGTGATCGGCATTCTGACCTATCGCGCGGCGGGCAGACTGCGCGTCGGTCCTTTGCGCCTGCAGCAGCTCCTGTTGCCGGTCGCGGTAATTGCCTTCCTGGTCACGGGCATCATCTTCGGAATGCAAGCCGAACGCATGATGCATCGCGCGAACGTGGCCCGGATTGTTCCTGCCCCGAGCGTGTTCAAACTGATGAACCTGCAATTCGATCCCCTGTTCGGCATGCAGTCTCCCGCGAGGCGCGAACAGATCGTCGCCGAGCTCAGGGAGAAGATCCGGCAGGAACAGGCGAACTCCGCGGCGAGAGCGGCGGCGATCGAGCAAGAGGCCCTGCCGCGCATCGCCCTGGCCGAGTTCAATGTCGGCGCGGCAATCGCCTGCGCGCTCGGGCTCTGGGGCCTGATCACTTTTGCCCACACGCCGCTCAGGCCCGGCACCACGCCCATGACCTATCTCGATGCGGTCGCGCAGGAACGGCGCAAGCAGAAGCCGCCGGGTTTCGGCGGGAAGCGCGTCAATCGCACGCGCGGCCTGCTCTTTCTTGCACTCGCGGCGGCGGTTCTTGCCGGACAGTTTCTGCTGCCGCCGCTCAATTTCGGGCTCAGCACGCTGGCCGCTCTCGTTGTCGGCGCGGCGGTGTTTTTCGCCCTGTTTCGCGCCAAGCAGTATTTGCAGGTTTCGGCCGACTCGCTGCTCGGCAAGGACGAGCGGCCGCCCATCCTCTTCCTGCGCTCCTTCAGCGACGATCCCAAAATCAACGCCGCCGCCGGGATCACGCATGAAGGGCTGGCACAGCTGATCGACTTTTCCGTGGAGACGCGGCTCGCCAACCATTTCATGCGGTTCGGGCCGTTCATCGCTATCGGATCGCCGCAGGAGACCGTGCCTCAGATCGGCGCGGCACGGGTGCAGCTCTCCGACGATGAATGGCAGGCGGCGGTCACCAACTGGATGGAGACGTCGAGCGTCATCGTCATGTACGCAGGCACGACCCATTGGGTCAGCTGGGAGCTTCAGCGCATCATCGAGGGCGGCTGGACGGACAAGCTGATCATCCTGTTCCCGCCCGTGCTGCCCTTTCCGGGCTTTTGGCAAAATTCCTGGTTGAAGAGGCAGACGTCCGACATCGAGGCGCGCTTTCAACATCTGAGAAGCGCTTTCGACGGCACGAAATGGGCGGATGCCTGGGATGTGCCGGACCCGGAGACGGTCGTCTGCGCGCAACTCGCGGCGGATGGGGGCATCGGCTTTACGCGGAGCCGGCGGCGCAGCAAGGACGCCTACGATCTCGCGGCCAAGATCGCCCATCTCGGCCTGCTTGTTGCGCTTTCTCTAAAAAAGAGTGGAAAAACAGTCGATCCCAGCCCCCTGCCGGCCACCTAAACGACGGGGCGCAGGGCGCGGGCCGAAACGAGGCTCGGTATTGGGATCACATCGGCTCTTCGCATTCCGCGCGTTCGGCTTTACAACCTCAGACCTGAGTCAGCGGCAGACCCAGGGGGGAAGCAATGGATCTGCAATATATTCTCACGTCGTTCGACGGCCGTATCAACCGGGCCAAATGGTGGGCTGGCGCGGTCATTTTGGCGGTCGTCAGCCTCGTCATCGGCATGATCATCGAGGTGATTTTCGGCACGGGCGTTTTCGGCGGCTTCCTGGCGACGCTTCTGGC
>DATKYG010000011.1:0-65510 GCA_035528655.1 Methyloceanibacter sp. | reverse complement strand
GGGGTCGACCTTGCCAACGTGAAGATGTCGATGAATCCGTTCTGCGAGATCGCCGTCGAGGAAGCCGTCCGCATCAAAGAGCGGGGCGAGGCCGACGAGGTGGTCGCTGTTTCTATTGGCACTGCCAAGTCGCAGGATACGCTGCGCACGGCGCTTGCCATGGGCGCTGACCGCGCCATCCTGGTGAAGACCGACAAGGCCGTCGAACCGCTCTCCGTGGCCAAGCTGCTCAAGGCCGTGGTCGAGACGGAAAAGCCGGATATCGTCATCCTGGGCAAGCAAGCCATCGACGACGACTGCAACCAAACCGGACAGATGCTGGCCGGCCTGCTCGGCGTGCCGCAAGGCACCTTCGCCTCGAAGATCGAGCTCGACGGCGACAAGATTAAAGTGACGCGCGAGGTCGACGGCGGACTGGAGACGGTCGAGCTGTCCAAGCCCGCGGTGGTCACCACGGATCTGCGTCTCAACGAGCCGCGCTACGCCTCGCTTCCCAACATCATGAAGGCGAAGAAGAAGCCGATCGACGAGACCACGCCGGAGACTCTCGGCGTCGATATCGCGCCGCGGCTGAAGGTGATTTCCGTTGCCGAGCCGAAGGCGCGCGAGGTCGGCATCAAAGTGGATGACGTCGCTCATCTCGTGGACAAACTCAAGAACGAAGCAGGGGTGCTCTAATGGCGGTTCTTTTGCTGGCAGAGCACGACAACAAGGAACTCGCCGCGGCCACGGCCAAGGCGCTGACGGCCGCCCAGGCCTTCGGCGGCGATGTGGACATTCTCGTCGCCGGCGAGGGGTGCAAGGGCGTCGCCGACGCGGCGGCCAAGCTCGAAGGCGTGCGCAAAGTGCTGCTCGCCGAAGCGCCGCATCTGGCCCAGCGTCTGGCTGAGGAGACGGCGGCGACGATCGTGCCGCTGATGGACAATTACACGGTGCTACTCGCGCCGGCGACGACGACGGGCAAGAACGTGTTGCCGCGCGTGGCCGCGCTGTTGGACGTCGGGCAGATTTCCGACATCATCGAGGTCAAGTCGCCGGATACCTTCGTGCGGCCGATCTATGCGGGCAATGCGCTGGAGACGGTGCAGACCTCGGACAAGACCGTGGTCGGCACGGTGCGTACGACGGCTTTCGCATCCGCCGGCGAGGGCGGCTCGGCGACGGTCGAAACAATCACGCCGGCCGGCGCGGTGGGGCTTTCCAGCTTCGCGGGCTCCGACATCACCGTGAGCGAGCGGCCCGAACTGACCTCGGCTGGCGTCGTCATTTCGGGCGGCCGCGGCATGGCGTCGGGTGAGAATTTCACCAAGCTGATCGAGCCGATCGCCGACCGGCTTGGCGCGGCAATCGGCGCTTCGCGCGCCGCCGTCGATTCCGGATACATGCCGAACGACTACCAGGTCGGACAGACGGGCAAGGTCGTGGCGCCGGATCTGTATATCGCCGTGGGCATCTCGGGCGCCATCCAGCATCTGGCCGGCATGAAGGATTCCAAGGTGATCGTCGCCATCAACAAGGATGCCGACGCGCCGATATTTCAGGTGGCTGATTATGGGCTAGTGGGCGACCTGTTCACCGTCCTGCCCGAGCTCGATGCCGAGCTGAAAAAGGCGGGATTTGGAGCGTAAATGGAGTTCATGAGGAATAGCGATGGACGACATAGTTCAAGGCTCGAATCTCCGCGTCGATCCAACCTCGAACCAGGAGCGTAAGGTGGAGCCCATTCACAAGATCGCCGTTATCGGCGCGGGGCAGATGGGCAGCGGTATCGCCCATGTGGTGGCACTCGGCGGGCACGACGTCGTGATCAACGATCTCGCCAAGGAGCGGTTCGACGGCGCCATGAAGGCCATCGACAAGAACCTGACCCGCCAGGTCTCCTCCGGCAAGATCACCGAGGAGGATCGCGAGAAGACGCTGACGCGCATCACCTTCGGCGAGACTTACGACTCCCTTGCCGACGCCGATCTCGTGGTGGAGGCCGCCACCGAGGACGAGGCGGTCAAGCGGAAGATCTTCGTGGCGATCTGCCCCTTCCTCAAGCCAGACGCCATCATCGCCACCAACACCTCATCGATTTCCATCACCAGACTGGCCGCCACCACCGATCGCCCCGAGCGCTTCATCGGCATGCATTTCATGAATCCGGTGCCGGTCATGGAACTGGTGGAGATGATCCGCGGCATCGCCACCGACGACGTCACCTTCACGCGCGCCAAGGACTTCGTCGAGTCGCTCGGCAAGACGACCGCCGTGTCGGAAGACTTCCCGGCCTTCATGGTCAACCGTATCCTGCTGCCGATGATCAACGAGGCGGTGTACACGCTGTATGAGGGCGTGGGTTCGGTGGACGCCATCGATACGGCCATGCGGCTCGGCGCCCATCACCCCATGGGGCCCTTGCAGCTCGCCGATTTCATCGGCCTTGATACCTGCCTGTCGATCATGCAGGTCCTCTATGAGGGGCTTGCCGATTCAAAGTACCGGCCTTGCCCGCTGCTGGTGAAATATGTCGAGGCCGGATGGCTTGGACGGAAGGCCAAACGGGGCTTCTACGATTATCGCGGCGAAACGCCGATGCCCACGCGCTAGCGGCGCTATCCGTCACGCTGCCAGCGCTTTGCCCCGCGTCATCGTGGTGCTTGCTTGAAACTGCGCTTGCTTGAAGGCGTCATCGATCGTCGCTAAGGTCCGGCCTAGAGCGATATTTTTCCTCGCGTGGCGGTTGGTGGGCCGCCATCACCAGATGGGAGATCATCGATGAAGTTCCATTCGGGTTTCGCCGCCGGTACGGCTCTGGCCTTTGTGGTCGGACTTGCGGTGGCGGCGAGCCCAGCGTTCGCAAAGTGCAATCCCGACAACGCCCTGTTCGAAGACAATTTCGAGTTTATGGATATATGATGGGGCGAGCCCGACGAGAATTTCTTCGTCGAGGACGATGCGCTGCTGGTCAAAGGCTGGCGGGAGCAGGTCAATTTTACCACCCAGAACGAAGGCGCCAATGTCTGCGTCGACGCCACCGTGGTGGACGCCTCCAAGCCGGGCAATAGCCCGATGGGCTTGGTGTTCTGGTGGGCCGATTGGGACAATTTCTACTATGTCTGGTTCTGGCCCGATGGCGGTCTCGAGGTCCGGCGGGTGTTCAAAGGCAAGTCCACCACCGTGTTCACCACCGAGACGCTGGCGCTGAAGAAGGGCGTCGGCGAGACCAACCAGATCGAGCTGCAGCTGAAACCGCGGGACGCCACGATCATCATCAACGGCACCAAGGTTCAGCGCTTCAAGGGCATTCAGCCGAAGGATGGCGGCGTCGTGGGCATCACGGCCACGTCGCCGCCGGATGCCCCGGCGACCTTCAAGTTCGACAACTTTGTCGTGAGCGTGCCGGACGCGGAATAGACCGACCACCGGCGCTTCGAATGCAATCAGGCCGCTGCCGGGATGCCGGCGGCGGCCTGAGTCGTGCTCGGTCTGGTGGTTTGATGCAGGCTGCCGGACTTAGAGCTCCTGAAGGATCTCGTCTTCCGGATCCCGAACCTCATTGTCAGGCGATGCGTCGGCCGACCGTGCCGGATCCCATTTTCTTTGCAGCGCGATCGGCGCTTGCGCCGCCCGGCTCGCCTCCGACGGCGCGGTACGGGCGAGTGCGCGCGCGTCGCTGCCGGCCGGCGCGCCTTGCGCGGCTTGGGTTGACGCCGAGCGCACGAAATCATGCCCTGCCGTCTGCTGGCCGGATCTTGCTTGTTGCGCGGTTTGCGCGGTGGCTGAGCGCGACAGGGCCTTGCCATAGGCTTGGCTTGCCGTGGGTTGCGCCGCGGCCTGGGCGGCCTGCATGGGCGCCGTCTGCGCCCGATTGCGCTCAGGGCTCTCGGCCGGCATCCCGGCTTGTGCGGCCTGTGTGGCTGGCGATCGTGTCAGGCGCTGCGCCGAAGGCTGGACGCCGCCGGACCTGGCGGCTTGCGCGGACTGGGCGGTCGCCGCCCGCGTCAGGCTCGCGCTGACGCCGGCACTGGGTTCAGCGGCTTGCGCCGACGGCAGGGGGACGGAGCGCGCCCGGTTCGCGGCCGAGACCGGCGTCGCCGCGGGGTTCGCGGTTTTCGCCTGTTGCGTGCCGTCCGGCTGAGCGTTGAGGGAGCGGCTCTGGTTGACGGCTTCGCCCTGGCTGGCGCCCGGCTTCGCCCCTTGTGCGGCTTGCGTGGTGGCCGACCGCGTCAGGGCGGGCCCCGAACCGCCGTGGGCCGTGGGCATGGCCTTGTGACGTTGGACTTTGACCGTGCGCGACAGGCTCGATTGGGACGCCTGTCCGGCCGCCTGGGTGCTTTGCGCCGCCGTCACGCCTTGCCTTGCCGATGGCGGGGCCGACCGCGCGCCGATGGGCGCCGTGCCCTTCCTGACAAGATTTTCCGTGAACTTGGTGTCCTTGGACCGGTCGGCGTAAATCGCCACCAGGGCGAGGACCCCGACGGTGGCGATGGCGAGGATCGCGTAGCTGAGTTTTGCATCTTTCGTCGACATTCTTCTCTCCGAAGTTTGGATGATCGATGCTCCTGTCAGTAAATTAAAGACCGCGTTCCGTGTCAATTGCAAGGCGCTGGCGGTCCGGAAACCCCCGCCTCCTCAGCGTTTTTTCTGTGAATGGCAGATGAACGGCGGCCTCAGCTTCGGTTCAGCCGGGATCTGCGAAAACAGCATCCTGACACGAGCGGGGGGTTGCTTCCGCTCTCCCTAGAGCCCGCGCCTCTCGTGAGGAATGCGCACCAAACTGGAGGTTGCTCCGATGTTGAAGACCGCCCTTATGACCGCCGCCGCCTGTGCCACGCTCGCGCTCAGCGCCCCCGCCACGAACGCCGCGGAGACCGCGCTGACCGGCGATGCGCTGCGTAGCGCCGTCACCGGCAAGACCGTCTATCTCAAGATTTCCGGCTTCGAGCTGCCGATTCAATATCGGGCCGGTGGCACCATGAAAGGCAGCATGGGCACCATCGCCGCCGCCTTCTCCCGGGGCGATGGCTCCTCGGACCGCGGCAAGTGGTGGATCGCCGACGACCAGCTCTGCCAGAAATGGTCCAGTTGGATGGAAAGCCGCACCTATTGCTACAAGCTCAGCCGCAACGGCAACGCGGTGCGCTGGGTGCGCGATGATGGCGCTTCGGGCACCGCGCGTCTCGGCGGCTAACGTCCGAATTTCTCTTCTCCCCCCGCCTGCAATCTAGGCCGGACCCGGTAATACGGGCCCGGCCCTTCTTTCAGGTGCGCGATCGTCAGCAAGCTGACCGGCCGGCTACTGAGTTCGATGGAAAATCAAAGCCGGATATTTCATACTCATTTTCCTTTCCCACACGGATTAGCGGCGGCTAACGCTCTTCCCAGCTTGACCCGCAAACACACCGGAACGGCGGTTACGACCCATGAGGCACACGACCAGCACGCTCCTCTCAGCAATACTTCTTTCGGTAGCCGTTTCAGCGAGCGCTTGGTCGTACGAAGCCATGTGGTCGACGACCGGCGAGAATGAGGAGATCGTTGCGATCGACTGCCGCGATTGCGAGGAAGAACTTGGCATCATCATCGCGTGCAAGGGAAAGGGCAAACCGGCCGAAGTGACCGTCAACGCCGCGGCCAGTCAATCCGGCACGGATGGCGTAGAGGCTCCCGTTACATTTGTTATCGACGGAGACCCTTACGTTCGAACCGCGCAGACAGTGGAATACGGCATGATTGGATTCACGCCCGTGTTCAGCATGGCGCCGGACGATCCGATTGTGGGGGCGCTGCAGGCCGGGCAACACCACGCATTCGTCGAGTTTAACGGTCAAGTCTCCAACCTTAACTTGAAAGGCGCGCGCGAGGCGCTCGATAGCTTCAAGACCAATTGCGGCTGGACCCAGGCGGGCGTTCCCCAAGAGCAACAGCAGCCCGCCGGGCAGACGGGCGGCGGCATAATTCAGGAAGACATGATGCAGGGAGAGATGCCTGTGGAGCAGCCGGCGGCCGGGGTAGGTTCAGGCGAAAACCAAGTGGCGCCAGCCGCCCGTGAACCCATTTCCGAGGCCACGTATAAATGCGAAGGGGGTAAGGGCATCGATGCGACTTACTACCCGGACTCCGTTGACCTGACGCTGACCGACGGGCGAAGCCTGGAACTGCCGCAGGCGATCTCCGGCTCCGGGGCGCGTTATGCCAATTCCGATGAGAGCTTCGTGTTCTGGAACAAAGGCGACACCGCCTTCGTAACCGAAGGGCCGGACGACACAATGACCTTCAAGGACTGCGTTGCCATCAGGTAAGACGACCGCGTCCCATTCCGGCTTTGCAATGCTGATTGAGTTGTTCTCGATCGAGTACCAGCCGCCACCCCAGATGATGTCACCAAAGTTGCTGGACCATACGCGACCGAAATCGGCAGCGGTGGGAGGGCCGGCGCTGGCGGGTTTTGGGCGGCTTGTTGCGGCTGTGGAGGCGCCGGCAGTTGCGCGCCCGCCGGCGTCACGGCACATCAGAATAGCCCCCTGCCAAGTCTGGCCGGCGGCGACACGGTCGCCAGCCGCAGCTCTCAAGGTAGCGCAAGGCATCTGGCATCAGGGCTTGTCGGCTTGTCCCGTGCCACAGCTGCCAGCCAATTGGGGGCCTTGCTCTGATGGCCCGTCGACTGGCTCTCGGTTGCGGCACGCTACCCCTTCTATGAAGGCGCCGAGTGCGGCGTCGAAGGCAGCGTCGCGGTCGAGTGCCTTGAATGCCGGAATGAGCGCCAATGTCGCCGGATATGCCAGCGGATCGAGCGCCTGAAGCTCGGCTTCATCCTGGTCGCTGATCGGATGCAGCAATCCCTCGGTCTCGGCCAGCGCATAGCCGAGGATGAAAGCGTAAAACGCGAGGCCCAGCCCTGCCGCCTCGGCGTCGGGCAATCCCGCCGTGCGCAAGGCGCGATAGACGACCTCGCTTGAGGCGTGATCGGCCGGCCCCGTGGTGTGAAACCGGAAGTGGAGATGGAAAAGGCGCGGGTGACGGTGGGCAAGGTCCCGGTAGGCCGCAGCGACGAGGCGCAGATCTGCGCGCCAGTCGGCGCTGGGCGTGGGGGGCTCGACCGTCGACAGCGCCCGGTCGGCGATCCGCCGTAACAGCTCGTCCTTAGAACCGAAGTGGTGCAGCACCGTCATCGGGTCCACGCCAATGCGCAAGCCGAGCTTGCGCACCGAAAACCCGGCTTCGCCGTCGCGCGACAGCATGTCGAAAGCCGCATCCAGGATGTCGTTCTTGTCCAGGCCACGTCGCCCGCGTGGCCGAGGCGTCGCCTTGCGTGCCGATTGTGTTGACAATTCTACACCGTAGCCAATAAGTTGATCGTAGCCATACTCGCTCGAAGGTTCCTGTCAAGGATGACCCGGCGGGTCTTAGGCAGCGGAGGAGTTGCGTGCCCGGTTCAAGGCCGTTCGCCGCCACAACCCGACGGTCGCTCAGGCCACGCCTGAAGCCGGGCCGCAGGGTTGCCTCTGAAAGCGATCTGATTCTGAGCGGACTGAACGGGAAGGCGCGGCTGCTGCTGCTCTGCGCCCGCATTGGTTATACCCCTCCCGCGAGCTTCCAGCGCTAACTCGATGTCGGCCCTCGGGTCACGTTCTGCTGGAGGTTTATCGGTGACCAATCAATATCAGACGACGCAATTAAAAGAACTCGACGCTCTCCATCATCTGCATCCCTTCTCGGATCACAGGTCGCTTCGGGCAGGCGGCGCGCGCGTCATAGTTCGCGGGGACGGGCCTTATGTCTGGGACAGCGAGGGCAATCGCATTCTCGACGGTATGGCCGGCTTGTGGACAGCAAATGTGGGCCATAGCCGCCGCGAGCTGGCCGAGGCGGCCTACGCGCAAATGATGGAACTGCCGTTCTACAACACCTTCTTCCGCACCACGCACCCGCCCGTCGTTGCCCTGTCGCGCAAGCTTGCCGAACTTGCCCCCGACAATCTCAATCAGGTGTTCTTCGGCTCGTCGGGCTCGGAATCGAACGACACGGCCATCCGCTTGATCCGCCACTATTGGGTTTTGAAGGGTGAGCCCAAGCGGCGCATCATCATCTCGCGCAAGAGCGCCTACCATGGCTCGACGATCGCGGCTGCTTCGATGAGCGGCATGGCCCACATGCATGCGCACAGCTACCCGCTCTATGAGGGCTTTCGCCATATCATGGACCCTTATTGGTACGGGGAAGCGAAGGACGGCGAGTCGCTCGCGGACTTCGGACTTCGCGCCGCGCACGCGCTTGAAAACGAGATCCTCGCGGTGGGGCCCGAGAATGTCGCGGCCTTCGCCGCCGAGCCGGTGCAAGGCGCCGGAGGGGTCAAGATTCCGCCGGAGACCTATTGGCCCGAGGTCCAGCGCATCGTGGATAAATATGGGATCCTGCTGCTCGCCGACGAAGTCATCACCGGCTTCGGCCGGATCGGCACGTGGTTCGCTTCGCAGTATTACGGCATCAGGCCCAATCTCATTACCTTCGCCAAGGCAGTGACCTCAGGCTACATCCCGCTCTCCGGCGTGATCGTCGACGACGAGATTGTCGCGGCGTTGCTGGCGCATGACGACGACTTCAACCACGGCTACACCTTCTCGGGTCATCCGGTCGCCTGCGCCGTGGCGCTCAAGAATCTCGAGATCATGGAAGAAGAGCGGCTCGTCCCGCGGGTGAATGAATTCACCGGGCCAGCGCTTGCTAAGGTTCTTGCGAAATTTAAGGACCATCCACTCGTCGGCGAAGTCCGTTCGATCGGCATGCTTGGCGCCATCGAGCTCGTCGCTGACAAGCGCACGCGCCGCCGTTTCGCCGATCCGGGCCGCGTCGGACTCATTTGCCGAGACCACTTCTTCCGCGAAGGTTTCATCATGCGCGCGGTGTTCGACACCATGGTCACCTCGCCGCCGCTGATTTGGACGCAAGATCAGTTCGACGAGGCGGAAGCCGCGATCGGCCGCGCGCTCGATCTCACGCATTCTGACGTGGCGGGAGAGATCGCCGCATGACCCGTCCGGTCGTCATCATACCGTGTTGCACCAAGGTCATGGGCGGTTACACGTTTGACGCCGTGGGGCGCCAATACGCCACCGCGGTCGCCGACGTCGCCGAATGCCAGCCTTTGCTGGCCCCGGTCGGTCCGGGTTTGGCGGATATCGCCTCGCTGCTCGAGGTCGCCGATGCCATCCTGTTGTCCGGCAGCCCCTCGAATGTCGAGCCGAGCCACTACGGCGACGAGCCTCCCGTAAAACCCGAGGCGCTGGACCCCTTTCGAGATGCGCTGACGCTCCCGCTGATCCGCGCCGCCGTAGAGCACAAAAAGCCTCTATTCGCTATCTGCCGTGGTTTTCAGGAGTTGAACGTCGCTCTTGGGGGAAGCCTGCATCAGGCGGTGCATGACGTGACCGGTCAAAGCGACCACCGCGAGCGGCCCAACCTTCCGGTCGACGAGAGGTACTGTCCCGTGCATCCCGTGTCTCTGCGCGGCAGGCTCCGCGATTGGCTGGGCAGCGACGAGATCATGGTCAACTCGCTGCATGGGCAGGGGATCAAGCGCCTCGCTTCCGACCTGCAGGCGGAGGCATTTGCTGAAAACCAACTCATCGAGGCCGTGCGGGGGCCGGACGACGAGGTGTTTTGTCTGGGCGTTCAGTGGCATCCCGAATGGGCGCCAAAGTCGAACGATGTTTCGGTAGCCCTGTTTCGGCGCTTCGGCGCCGCGGCGAGGGGCATGACGCCATGACCGGCGCACAGCTCACCGTAGACGAGGCGCAAGCGTTCTTGGACGCCAATACCGCAGTGCAATGGATCGACGCGTTCCTGTTCGACATGAATGGTATCGCGCGCGGCAAGCGCATCCGCCGCCCGGACCTGATCGGCGTCGCCAAGCGCGGCCTTATGATGCCAAGCTCGGTGTTCATCATGGACCCGTTCGGGAATTGCGTGGAGGAAACCGGCAGGCTCTGGGAGACCGGCGATCCGGACGCGTGCTGTCATCTGCTGAGCGGGACGTTAGCGCCGGTCCCGGTCGGTGACGGCAAGCGGGCGCAGGTCGTGGTGGCGACCGACGTCAGGGATGAGCTGGATCCCCGTGCGGTTCTCGCCAATCAGGTTGAGCGGTTCGCGCGTGCGGGCCGCACGCCGGTCGCCGCCGTGGAACTCGAGTTCTACGTCACGAAGAGAAATGCTGCCGGCGTGTTCCTGCTTGAGACGCCCGAAGGCGTCGCCGACGATCCGGAGCGGCCGCTGACATTCGGGTTCGAGGACATGGATGCGTTGTCGCCGTTCATCGACGACATCTTTCGTGTTTGCGAGGCGCAAGGCCTCCCCGTCGACGGTGTCATACAGGAATCTGGGCCCGGGCAGTTCGAGATCAATCTGAAACACCGCGCCGATGTCCTTGGGGCCGCGCTCGATGGCTTGCTCCTGAAGCGGGCGGTGAAGGCCGCGGCGCACGCGCACCAGCTCGATGCGACGTTCATGGCGAAGCCGCACCATGATTGGGCCGGGTCTGGGATGCATGTCCATCTCTGCCTCCTCGATCAGTCGGGCGACAATCTCTTTGCCGGTGACCCTATCTCACCTCTGTTTCGCTACGCTCTCGGCGGGCTGCGCGACTCGATGGCCGATTTCATGGCGGTATGGGCTCAGTCGGCCAATGCCTATCGCCGCTATGTGCCGAAAGCCTATGTGTCGATGGCCGCCCATTGGGGCTTCAACAACCGCACAGTGGCGCTGCGCATTCCGCACGCCGAGCGCGCCGCGACCCGGGTCGAGCACCGCGTTGCCGGCGCCGATGCCAATCCCTATCTCGTCATTGCATCCATGTTGGCAGGGATAAGCCATGGGCTCGCGTCTGAGATTGATCCTGGCCCGGCCATCGAAGCCCATGCGGAAACGATCGAGGCACCGCCGCTGCCAACGTCTTGGGTCAACGCACTCGGTCTTTTCGAAGGTTCTGAGATCGTGCGCGGCGCATTCGGCGCGACATTTCAGAATGCCTTCTCGCGCCTGAAGAACGCCGAACGCAGCAATTTCGAGCGTATCGTGACCCCGCTCGACCATCTCTGGTACGCACAAGGCACGTGAAGCATCCATGACATCCCTCGCTCACTTCGAAAAGATCGCCGGCGTGATGGAGTTGCCCCGCCAGGCGGTGATCGACGGACGGCTGCAGCCGAGCGTAACGGGGCGCACTTTCGAGAATGTCACGCCGCGCAACGGGACCGTGATCAACCGGGTCGCGGAATGCGATGCCGCCGACATTGACGCCGCGGTGAACGCCGCGCGGCGGGCATTCGAGGACGGACGCTGGCGCAACCTCCATTACCGCGAGAAGAAGCGCATTTTGTTCGACCTCGCCGACTTGATGGAGCGCGATGCTGAGATCCTCGCCGTGCTCGAGAGTCTCGATGTCGGCAAGCCGATCAACGACGCGTTGTCCGTCGATGTCCCGGGCGCAATTCGCACGCTTCGCTACTACGCCGAGGCGCTCGACAAGATCTATGGCGAGGTGGGACCGGGCACCGGCGACCGTTTCTCATTCACCGTCGAGGAGCCGCTTGGCGTGGTCGGCGCCATCGTGCCCTGGAACTTCCCGTTGCATATGGCGATGTGGAAGGTTGCACCGGCGCTGGCGATGGGCAACTCAGTGGTGCTCAAGCCAGCCGAGCAGTCGCCGATGACCGCCCTCAAGCTCGGTCGACTGGCGCTGGAGGCCGGACTGCCTGCGGGTGTGCTCAATGTCGTGCCGGGCTTCGGCGCTGCCGCCGGCAAGGCGCTTGCTCTCCACACGGACGTCGACATGATCGCGTTTACCGGCTCGGGTGCCGTAGGCCGCCTGCTCATGCAGTATTCGGGGCAGAGCAACCTGAAGCGCGTCAGCCTTGAACTCGGGGGAAAATCGCCGCAGATCGTGTTTGCAGACTGCCCCGACCTCAACGCAGCCGCGTTTCACGCGGCCTGGGGGGTTTTCTTCAACCAGGGCGAGGTCTGCACCGCTGCGTCCCGGCTCCTTGTGCAGCAGGACATCGCCGATGCCTTCCTCGACAAGCTCCTCATGATTGCAAAGCGCATCGTGCCCGGCGACCCGCTGGAGCCGGCGACCAAATTTGGCGCCATGGTGTCCGCGGAACAGATGCAGACGGCCTTGCGCTATATCGAGGATGCTTCTCGAGACGGCGCCGCCTTGCGGCTCGGTGGCAAGCGCGCCCGTGAGGATAGCGGCGGCTTTTTCGTCGAACCGACGGTGTTCGACACCGTGGCGCCGGACGCGCAACTCGCGCGGGAGGAGGTTTTTGGACCCGTTCTCGCCGTAAGCCGATTCAAGGAGCCGGACGAGGCACTCCGCCTTGCCAACGATACGGTGTATGGCCTCGCCGCCGGCCTGTGGACGCGCGACATCAATCTCGCCCACCGCGCCGCCCGCGAGATCAAGGCCGGCCTCGTGTGGATCAATGGATGGGACGCCTGCGACATCACCATGCCGTTCGGCGGCTTCAAGCAGTCGGGCTTCGGCCGTGACCGCTCGCTTCACGCTCTGCACAAATATGCCGATCTGAAATCGGTCTCGATCACGATACGCTGACGGAGGCTACCGATGAACATGATCGTCAAGAAGTTTCCGACAACCGCCTTCATCGATGGCGAATGGATCAATTCGGCAAAGACGTTCGCGGTCACCGATCCTGCAACGGGCGCTGTGGTGGCGGCTGTCCCCGATCTTAGCGCTGAGGATGCCGGCCGCGCCATTGGCGCCGCGAGCCGCGCCCTGCCGGACTGGTCGGCCAAGACCGCCAAGGAGCGAGCGGCAATCCTGAGGCGCTGGTTCGACTTGGTCACCGCGGAGACCGAGAATCTCGCCCAACTGATGACCACGGAGCAGGGCAAGCCCCTCGCCGAGGCCCGGGCCGAAGTGGCCTATGGGGCCTCTTTCATCGAGTGGTTCGCCGAGGAGGGCAAGCGCACCTACGGGCGGACGATTCCGACGACCGCCGCCTCTAAGCGGTACATCACCATCAAGCAACCAATTGGGGTTGTCGCCGCGATTGCGCCGTGGAATTTCCCGATCGCCATGATCACCCGCAAGGTGGCGCCGGCGCTCGCGGCGGGTTGCACGATCGTCGTCAAGCCGGCGGCCGAGACGCCGCTCTGCGCGCTCGCGCTCGCCAAGCTGGCGGCCGATGCAGGCTTGCCGGCCGGCGTGCTCAACATCGTCACGACCACCGATGCCCCTGCGATCGGCAAGGCCTTGTGCGACGACGCTCGTGTGCGCAAACTTTCGTTCACCGGCTCCACCGAAGTTGGCAAGATCCTCTACCGGCAATGCGCCGACACGGTGAAGAAGTTGACCCTCGAGCTTGGCGGCAACGCGCCGCTTTTGGTCTTCGACGATGCCGACCTCGATCAGGCCGTCGCGGGCGCCATGGCTTCTAAATACCGCAACGCCGGCCAGACCTGCGTCTGTGCGAACCGCATTCTCGTGCAATCCGGTATCTACAACCGCTTCGCGGCGGCCATGGTGGACTGCGTGAACGAGCTAGCTGTTGGACCTGGTCTGGAGGCCGGCAACGCCGTGGGCCCGCTCATAAGCGACGAGGCCATAGACAAAGTCGAGACGCTCGTCGCCGACGCCGTGACGAAGGGCGCCAAAGTTCTCACCGGGGGCGAGGTGGACCATGCTGGTCCGCTCTTCTATCGCCCGTCGGTCGTGGGCGACGTCACGGCCGATATGGACATCGTGCGCGAGGAGATCTTCGGCCCCGTCGCCGCCCTGGTGCGGTTCGAAACGGAGGCCGACGCGATCATGCTTGCCAACGATACCCCGTTCGGCCTCGCTGCCTATTTATTCAGCCGGGACGTCAGCCGCGCTTGGCGCGTCGCTGAGAAGCTCGATGCCGGCATGGTCGGCATCAACGAGGGCATCTTCTCGAATGAAGTCGTTCCGTTCGGCGGGGTCAAGGAGTCCGGCCTTGGCCGCGAAGGCGGCGCCGAGGGTCTGGAGGAATACCTGGAGGTCAAATATATCTGCCTGGGCGCCATTGATGCATGATTGGTCAGGCTCAGAGAAACTTGGCTAGCGATTGGGCTGGTGGGGATGACTGCAAGCAGTCATACTTCGAAGCGAGAAACCATCGGGGCCAAGGACTTGGAAGTAGGAACGGGCAGCACGGTCAGTAATCACAGGGAGAGTGAGCATGTCGGACGAGCGCACCAAATCTTTATTCGGCCCCCATTCACGCCGCTCAATTCTTAAGGGACTCGGCGTTGCCGCCGTCGGTATCACCCTCACCGGCGGGAAGTACTCTGCCTGGGCCGCCGACGAGGAGAAGAAGCTAAACTTCTACAACTGGGACACATATATCGGCGAGACGACGCTCGAGGACTTCGCGGACGCGAGCGGCATCGACGTCAATATGAGCCTGTTCGCGACGAACGACGAGTTGTTCGCCAAGCTGCGCGCGGGCAATCCGGGCTACGACGTCATCGTCCCGGGCAGTGAGTTCGTCGAGCGCATGATCCAGGCCGACCTGCTCGAGCCGCTCGACCACGCCAAGATACCGAATATCAAGAACATCGCGCCTGAGTTCATGAAGGATGCACCCTTCGATCCGGGCCGCAAATTCAGCCTGCCCTATACCTGGCTCGTGATCGGCATCGGCTACCGCAAGTCCAAGGTCAAAGAAGTGCCCGATAGCTGGAAGTACCTCTTCGATTCCGACGAGTACAAGGGGCGCATCGCCGTCATGTCCGACGCAAGCGAGCTGTTCCGCAATTGCTTCAAGTATCTCGGAAAATCAATCAACGATGACTCGCCTGAGTTGATCAAAGAGGCTGAGGCCCTGCTCATCAAGCAGAAGCCCAACATCAAGGCATTCCACGAGGACAATGGCCAGGACCTTCTCTTGTCCGGCGAGGTCGACCTCGTGATGGAATACAACGGCGACATTGCCCAGATCATGACCGAGGATGACGACATCGACTTTGTCGTGCCGAAGGAAGGCGCCATGAAGCAGCAAGACACGCTGGCCATCCCGAAAGGCGCGCCCCATCCGGAGAATGCTCTCAAGTTCCTGAATTTCATCTTCGAGCCGGAGGTCGGCGCGGAGATCACCAAGACCATCCTTTATCCGTCTCCCAACGCGGCGGCCGTCGCGCTGATGCCGGACTCCTACAAGAACAACAAGGTGATCTTCCCGCCGGCGGATGTCATGGCCAAATGCGAGTATCCACGTTACCTCGGCCCCGAGTTCACGCGGCTGCTCGATGAGGCGATGACCAGGCTGCGGGCGGCGTGAGGTAAACGGACGCGAGTGGCATAGGGGAGGGACAGGACGCCCGCCATGGCAACCCAGACACAAGAGCGTCGGCTAGCGTTTTTGGCGATAGCAGTGCCGCCTATTGCTTGGGTGATCGTGTTCTTCCTCGCGCCACTCGCGATCGTATGGGCCTACAGCTTCGGTCAGAATCAGGGTCTGACCGAGGTCGACATCAGCGGCACCTTCGCCAACTATGTGCGGGCACTCCAGCCGCTCTATCTCAGCATCTTCGCCAAGTCGATCTTCGTCGCCGGGCTCACGACATTTCTCTGTCTCGTCATCGGCTTTCCGGTCGCGCTCTCGATCGTCTTCGCCAGCCAGCGTTGGCGCGCGTGGATCTTGCTGCTCATCATGCTGCCGTTCTGGACCAATCTGCTGATCCGTACCTATGCGCTCATTTCGGTGCTGCGGACTCAAGGTTACGTTAACTTCACGCTCGAATGGTTCTGGAACCAGGGCAGTTGGCTCATGACGCTCGTGGGCCTGCAGCCGTTGGGCGACTTCACGCCCTTGCAGATGCTCTACAACAACTTTGCCGTCGTGTTCGGCCTGGTCTACGTGCATTTGCCCTTTATGGTGCTGCCGCTTTATGCAGCGCTCGACCGGCTCGACAAATCTCTTATCGAGGCGAGCCTCGACCTCGGCGCAGGCCACATCCGGACCTTGTTCCTGATCGTGGTGCCGCTGGCGCTGCCAGGCATCATCTCCGGAATCATCATCACCTTCGTCCCGGCGCTCGGCGCCTATCTGACGCCGGATCTGCTCGGCGGCCCCGACAGCCAGATGATCGCCAACGTCATCGAGCGCCAGTTCAAAAAGGCCAATGACTGGCCATTCGGCGCCGCGCTGTCGTTCCTGCTGATGTACGCGACGTTCGCCGCGATCGCCTTGCGCGTTTATCTCACTCGCGGCAAAACCACCGACGGCGGTCACGGGATCTAGGACATGGCCACGCGACGCGCACCCCTCGAATATAATCGCGCCTGGCAGATGAAGCTTTGGCTCTCCGTCGTATTCTTCTTCCTATATGCGCCGCTCGTCGCGCTCATCGTCTTCAGTTTCAACGACAGCAAGCGCAATATCGTCTGGCGTGGCTTCACCCTCAAATACTACGAAAAGCTCTTCAACAACGAAGACCTGTTGATCGCCTTTGCCAACTCGCTGACGATTGCGTTGTTCGCCACGCTGATCTCCCTTGTCATCGGGGCGCTGGCCGGCATTCTGTTGTGGCGCTACCGCTTCTTCGGCAAGACGGCCGTGGAGGGCGCCTTTACCCTTCCGATCGTGGTGCCCGAAATCTGCATGGGCGTTTCGATGCTCCTGTTCTTCACCCGCGTTCTGCCCTGGCCGAACAATCTCATTTGGCCGCTCAGTCTCGGCTCTATCATCATCGCCCACGTGTCGTTCTGCTTTCCCTTCGTCGCGCTGGTGGTTCGTGCCAGGCTCGCCAGCTTCAATACGGAACAGGAGGAGGCTGCGCGCGACCTCGGCGCCAATGACTGGCAGGCGTTCCGCGATGTGCTGCTGCCTCATCTCAAACCTGCGCTGATCGCGGGTGCGCTGTTGTCATTTACGCTGTCGCTCGACGACTTCGTGATCACGTTCTTCACGTCGGGGCCCGATACCGTCACCTTCCCGGTGAAGGTCTACTCGATGCTGCGCTTCTCGGTGACTCCCGAAGTCAACGCCGCATCGACCATGCTGATCCTTGTGACCATCGTGCTCATGGCCCTGATGATGCTGATGCAGGGCAGGGGGCAAAAATAGCCTTAGAGGGATGATGAACGTGGACCAAGTATCGCCCGGCGGGACTGAAGCGGCCGTCAAGCCAATCATCAGCTTCCGCAACACCTGCAAGCGGTGGGGATCCACGATCGGCGTGGACCATGTCACCCTCGACATCGAGCCCGGCGAGTTCTTCGCGCTGCTCGGTCCGTCGGGTTGCGGCAAGACGACCTTGCTGCGCATGCTTGCGGGTCTCGAAGTGCCGACCGAAGGCCGGGTCCTGATCGACGGTCAAGACATGGGGGACATCCCGCCCAACAAGCGCGCCGTGAACATGGTGTTCCAGTCCTATGCCGTGTTCCCGCATATGACGGTCGCGGATAACGTCGCTTACGGGCTCAAGATCGACCGCGTGCCTCAGCCGCAGCGGGCGGACCGCGTGCAGGAAGCCTTGGAACTGGTGCAGCTCGGGCGGCTTGCCGACCGCAAGCCGGACCAGCTTTCGGGCGGTCAGCGACAACGCGTGGCGCTGGCCCGTGCGTTGGTCAAGAAGCCGAAGGTCCTGCTGCTGGACGAGCCGCTCTCGGCGCTCGACGCCAAGTTGCGCGAGGCCATGCGCTTCGAGCTTTCACAGTTGCAACAGAAGGTGGGCATCACGTTCATCATGGTCACCCATGACCAGAACGAGGCTCTGGCGATCGCATCCCGTATCGCGGTCATGAATAAGGGCTCGATCGCGCAGCTCGGCACGCCGTCCGACCTATACGAATTTCCGGCGTCGCGCTTCGTCGCCGACTTCATCGGTTCGGTGAACATGTTCGAAGGCAAGCTGATCGACGATAAGCCTGACGAAGCGATCGTCGCCTGCCCCGAGCTGGAGCCGCATCGCATCCATGTTCCCCACGCCGTTCTCGGCCAGGAGTCTTCCAAGGTCTGGGTCGCGGTCCGCCCCGAAAAGATGAACTTGCACAAGGACTCGGATGCGCCACCTTCGGTGCCGGAGTGCCCGGCGGCGCACAATGTCGCCAAAGGGGAGATCAAGGAAATCTCCTATCTCGGCGATTTCTCGATCTTTCACGTACAGCTTGCCAACGGGACGCTGATCCGGATATCGCGTCCCAATCGCTCCCGGTTCGACCAGGATGATTTTGGCTGGGGCGAGAAGGTCTGGGTCAGTTGGGGCGGGACGAGCCCGGTCGTGCTGCAAGGCTGAGCCACCCAACGAACTTTCTATATTCAACACATGCTCAGCTGACGAGGCCACCATGAGCGCCAGGCTCACGACCAACGATCTCGAAGCGT
Source organism: Methyloceanibacter sp. (assembly GCA_035528655.1). Lineage (GTDB taxonomy): Bacteria > Pseudomonadota > Alphaproteobacteria > Rhizobiales > Methyloligellaceae > Methyloceanibacter. Next base: position 47,157 of record DATKYG010000011.1, on the reverse strand, counting down.
ATTGGATGCCGTTTACGGCGAACCACCAATACAAGAAGGCGCCCCGTCTTCTCGTAAGCGCCGAACGCACGCATTACACGACCGACGACGGACGGCGCATTCTCGACGGCACGTCGGGATTGTGGTGCGTCAATGCCGGTCACTGCCGGCCGAAGATCGTCGAGGCGATCCGCAAACAGGTCGGCGAACTCGACTTCGCGGGTTCGTTCCAGATCGGTCATCCCAAGGCGTTCGAGTGCGCCTCCAAGCTCGTCAACATTGCCCCGCCCGGATTCGACCATGTGTTCTTCACCAACTCGGGATCGGAGTCGGTCGAGACCGCGCTCAAGATGGCGCTCGCCTATCATCGGGCGAAGGGCAATGCGACCAAGGTCAGGCTGATTGGCCGCGAGCGCGGCTATCACGGAGTCAATTTCGGCGGCACGTCGGTGGGCGGCATCGCCAGCAATCGCAAGATGTTCGGCACGCTGCTGACCGGCGTCGACCACATTCGCCACACCCATGACTTGTCCCGGAATGCGTTCATCCGCGGTGAGCCCGAGCACGGCGCCGAGTTGGCCGACGATTTGGAACGGCTCGTGGCGCTCCATGACGCCTCGACCATCGCCGCCGTCATCGTCGAGCCGGTCGCATGCTCGACGGGCGTGCTGATACCGCCCAAGGGCTATCTCAAGCGGCTGGCGGCGATTTGCGCTAAGCACGACATCCTGCTGATCTTCGACGAGGTCATTACCGCGTTCGGCCGTCTGGGCACGCCTTTCGGCGCCGACTATTTCGACGTTTCGCCGGACCTCATCACCACGGCCAAGGGCCTCACCAACGGCACCATTCCCATGGGCGCAGTGCTGGTAAAAAAGAAGGTCCACGAGGCTTTCATGAACGGCCCCGAGGATGTGATCGATTTCTTCCACGGCTACACCTATTCCGGCCATCCCGTCTCTTGCGCGGCGGCCATCGGTACGCTCGAAACGTACAAGGAGGAGGGGCTGCTGACGCGGGCGGCGGAACTGGCGCCCTACTGGGAGGATGGCATCCACTCCCTCAAGGGGCTACCTTACGTCATCGATATACGGAACATCGGCCTGATCGGCGCCATCGAGCTCGAGCCGATCCTCGGCGAGCCGTCGAAGCGCGCATATGACGTATTCGTCGAAGCCTTCAATCGGGGTCTGCTCGTCCGCTCGACAGGCGATATCATCGCGATGTCGCCACCGCTGATCATCGAGAAGGAGGAGATCGACCAGCTGATCGATCTTCTCTCCCGCGTTCTCAAAGCCACCGCTTAAGTCCCGCTGATGGAAACGATCCAGAACGCCATCAATGGACGCAAGATCACGTCGCGGTCCTCGTGCGTCGCGCCGGTTTAAAATCCCGCCACCGGCGAGCAGATCGCAAGCCTGAAGCTGTCGACCGTCGATGAGGTTGCCGAGGCCGTAGCGGCGGCGGCCAGGGCTTTCGGGCCGTGGGTTGCGACACCGCCGCTCAAGCGGGTCAGGCCCATGTTCCGCTTCAAGGAGTTGCTGGAGCGCCACGCCGACGATATCGCCCGCGCCATATCGAAGGAGCACGGCAAGACGCATGCGGACGCGCTCGGCGAGCTCGCCCGCGGCATTGACGTTGTCGACTTCGCGTGCGGCATTCCACACCTACTCAAAGGAGAGTACAGCCGCAATGTCGGCCCCGAGATCGACAGCTGGTCGGATCGCCAGCCGCTCGGCGTCGTCGCCGGCATCACGCCGTTCAACTTTCCTGCCATGGTGCCGATGTGGATGTATCCGGTCGCCATCGCCTGCGGAAATACGTTTGTGCTCAAGCCGTCGGAGCGCGATCCGTCCGCGCCGATGCTGATCTGGGAGCTGTTCCAGGAAGCGGGTTTCCCCCCAGGCGTGCTCAACATCGTGCACGGCGACAAGGAGGCGGTCGATGCGCTTCTCGATCATCCCGACGTCCAGGCGGTGAGTTTCGTCGGCTCGACGCCGGTCGCCGAGCACGTCTATCGGCGGGGCGCCGCCTCCGGCAAGCGCGTGCAGGCCCTGGGCTGCGCCAAGAACCACATGATCGTGATGCCGGACGCCGATATGGACCAGGCCGTCGATGCGTTGATGGGCGCGGCCTTCGGGTCCGCCGGCGAACGCTGCATGGCCATCTCGGTGGCGGTTCCCGTGGGCGAGAGGACCGCCGACCAGCTCGTCGAAGCGCTTGCCCCGAAAATTCGCATGATGAAGGTGGGGCCCGCCACCGATTCCGACTCCGAGATGGGTCCCGTCATCACGGCGGAGGCGCGGGACCGCATCTCGGGCCTTATTGGTCAGGGCGTCACGGAAGGCGCCGAACTCGTGGTCGACGGCCGCGGGCTCGAGCTACAGGGTTACGAGCGCGGATTTTTTCTCGGCGGGTCGCTGTTCGACCACGTGACTAAGGACATGACCATCTACAAGACCGAGATCTTCGGTCCCGTGCTGGCCGTTGTCCGAGCCGGCGGATATGAAGAAGCCGCCCATCTCGTCAATAGCCACGAATACGGCAACGGCACCGCGATCTTCACCCGCGACGGCGACGTCGCCCGCGCATTTGCCGATCAGATCGAGGCTGGCATGGTCGGCATCAACGTGCCGATCCCTGTGCCGGTCGCCTATCATTCCTTCGGCGGTTGGAAGCGCTCCCTGTTCGGCGATCATGCGGTCTACGGACCGGAAGGGGTGCGTTTCTACACGCGGCTCAAGACCGTGACCGCGCGTTGGCCGACCGGTATTCGCGGCGGCGCCGAGTTCAATTTTCCCAGCTTGAAATAATATGCCGGTCCGCTTCGAGGGGGAGAAGCGGACCGGCGACGGACGCGGAGGGATTTGCGTCCGGGGATAAGATTACGCCGCGGCCAGGGCAACCCGCTCCGCCGGAGCATGTCCAAAGCCGAGCGAGGCGGCGACGGCTTCGTGCGTGATCCGGCCGCCGCGGACATTCACTCCCGCGGCCAGATGGGGATCCTCGTCGAGTGCCGCCAAGCCCTTGTCTGCAAGCTTGAGGACGAATGGCAGCGTTGCGTTGTTGAGCGCCTGGGCGGACGTGACGGGCACGGCGCCGGGCATGTTCGCCACGCAGTAGTGAATGATGCCGTCGATTTCGAACGTCGGATCAGCATGCGTCGTGGGGCGCGACGTCTCGAAACAGCCGCCCTGGTCGATGGAAACATCGACAAGCACGGCGCCGCGTTTCATTTGGCCGAGCATGTCCCTGCGGACGAGTTTCGGCGCGCTAGCGCCGGCGATCAGCACCGCCCCGATCACCACGTCGGCGCCGAGCACTTCGGTCTCGACGGTGTCCAAGGTCGAGGCAAGCGTGCGCACGCGTCCCTCGAACAGCTCGTCGAGCTGCCTCAGGCGCGGCAGCGAACGGTCGATGATTGACACCTCGGCACCGAGGCCGGCGGCCATGCGGGCGGCATGTGTGCCGACGACACCGCCGCCAAGCACCACGACCTTGGCCGGACGCACGCCTGGGACGCCGCCCATAAGCACGCCGCGGCCGCCCGTTGGACGGCGAAGTGCAATCGCGGCGGCCTCGATGGCCAGACGGCCAGCGACCTCGCTCATCGGGGCGAGGAGCGGAAGGCCTCCGGCGGAATCGGTAACTGTCTCATAAGCGATGGCCGTCGCGCCGGACTGCATGAGCCCGCGCGCCTGTTCCGGATCCGGGGCGAGGTGAAGATAGGTAAAGAGTATCTGGTGTGGCTTTAGCCGGCGGTACTCGACCGCCTGCGGCTCCTTGACCTTGACGATAATGTCGGCGGCGGCAAACACTGCGTCCGCCGTCGGCAGGATTTGCGCTCCGGCCTTCTCGTAGGTCGTGTCGTCGGCGATAATCCCGGCGCCCGCGCCGGCCTGGACCACGACGTCGTGGCCACGCGCCGTCAGTTCGCGAACCGAGCTGGGTACGAGCCCCACGCGAAACTCGTTGTTCTTGATCTCCGTCGGGACACCGATGTGCATGATCCACTCCATTAAGGGTGCGGTTTTTGGTGCGAAAGATTGGCATTTTTCGCGCTAAGGTACTCGGCGCTTTCTCAGTCAAATCTCCCAGTTTTTGCTATAATCAAGCTCGAAGAGCCTTTGGGGCGCAGGTAAATGAAAGAACTTGAGCTAGATGCGCTGGATCGCGCGATCCTTGGCGCCCTACTGGAGGATGGGCGTCAAAGCCAGGTCGACCTCGCCGAGCGTATTCCGCTGTCTGCCACGGCGATCGCCCGGCGCATTCGCGCGCTCGAAGAAAGACACGTCATCGAGGGCTACCAGGCGCGGCTCAGCCGCCACGCGCTCGGTCTCGGCATGACCGTTGTCGTGCAGATCAGCCTCAAGAGCCAGAATGAGGACCTGCTCAAGGCCTTCGAGGAGGCGATCACGCTCGCGCCGTCGGTCGTCTCCTGTCACTTGATGTCAGGCGAGGACGACTATTTCGTCACGGTGCTGGCGCGCGACCTCACCGATTTCGAGCGCATTCACAAAGAGGAACTGTCACGGCTCCCGGGCGTGGCCCGACTGAAGTCGAGCTTTGCCCTGCGGGAGGTCGCCAGCCGTCCTCTGCCCGCGTCGTGCTTGCTGCCGGCGCGAAAGTGACGCAGTCGGAGCCTGCCAGACCCTGCAGTCTGCGCTTCTATCTCTAAGCATCTGATCTAAATGGTGACCCCGACTGGATTCGAACCAGTGACCCTCAGATTAGGAATCTGATGCTCTATCCGACTGAGCTACGGGGCCGTTTGGATAGCTTCAGCTGGATGTAGAGGAGGCTTGGGTCGCCCGCAACCCGGGAAACGGGCGCTTCCCTGAGGCGGCAAGCGTCCGACGCAGGCCGGGGCGGACGCTCTCCAGCATTGCGGTCCCATTTGCACAACCGCTGGAAGGCGTTACGCTGCTAACTCGGAGGGGCGCTACCGAAGGTTGCCTCCGGGAGGGTGTCAGTCATGTCGGCCGCTAAGGACGAAGCGGGGACGGTCGCCGGCGCGGTCCTGCGCGTGCTGGGCGTGGATCCGGCGGTCGCCGACGCCGAGGCCATCGCGCTCCTCATCGAACAGGCGCTCTGCCAGGCGGTTCGCCAGCAGGAGAAGCGGAGCCTGGAACATATCGCCGAGGTGCAGGCCTCGGCGCACGCGCATCTCGGCCGCCTGCTCAATACGTCTCCCGCGGTGATCTATTGCCGCTCGGCCCAAGGCGACTACGAACCGACTTTCGTCAGCGACAGCATCAAGCGCCTGTTCGGCTGCACGCCCCGCGAATATCTGGCGAACCCTTATCTGTGGCGCGACTTCGTTCATCCGGAGGACGTCCCGCGCATCAATGCGTGGGTCGACGTGATGTTCGAGCACGACACGCGCTCGATGGAATATCGCATCCGCCGTCCCGATGGCTCCTATTTCTGGGTTCACGACCGGCAGCAGGTGGTGCGCGACCAGTCCGGCGCGGCGATCGAGATCGCCGGCTCGTGGACCGATGTGACCGAGCGCAAGGAGGCGGAGGTCGCCCGGGCGGCGGCGCGGGAGCGGCTCGACCTGCTGCTCGATGTGGCTCCGGTGGTCATCTATAGCTTCAAGGCCAGCGGCGATTTCACGCCGACCTTCATAAGCCCCAACATTCAGCGCCTGCTTGGCTATGCCCCGGAGGAGTATCTGGAGGGCGCTGATTTCTGGCGCGCCCACGTGCATCCCGACGATCTTGCCAAGGCCGAGGCGCAGCAGTCCGAAGTCTTCGACAAGGGCATGAATCTCATCGAGTACCGCTTCCTCGACAAGCACGGCACTTATTGCTGGCTCAGCGATGAGCAGCAGCTCATTCGCGACAAGAAGGGAAAACCGGTCGAGGTGGTCGGATCGTGGAGCAATATTGACGAGCGCAAGGCGGCGGAGCAGGCGTTTCAGGCCTCGCAGGTAGATCTGGCCAAGGCGACCGAGGCGGCGCTCGAGGCCAACGAGGCGAAGAGCATCTTCCTCGCCAATATGAGCCACGAGATCAGGACCCCGATGAACGCCATTATCGGCCTGTCCCATCTCGCGCTGAAGACGGATTTGAGCCCGCGCCAGCGCGACTATGTGATGAAGATCAAAAGCTCAGGCCAGCACCTGCTCGGCATCATCAACGATGTTCTCGACTTCTCGAAGATCGAGGCGGGCAAGCTGTCGATCGAGAATATCGATTTCGATCTCGACAAGGTGCTGGAGAATGTCGGGAACCTGATGTCCGAGAAGGCCTCGGCCAAAGGGCTCGAGCTGATCTTCGACGTCGAGTCGCGGGTCGCGGCCCATTTCATGGGCGATCCCTTGAGGCTCGGACAGATCCTGATCAATTTTTGCTCCAACGCCGTCAAGTTCACCGAGACCGGCGAGATCTGGGTGCAGGTGCGCGTGATCGAGGATTGCGACGACAGTCAGCTCGTGGCGTTCTCGGTCACCGATACCGGCATCGGCATGACCCCGGATCAGGTCGCCCGCCTGTTCCAGGCCTTCGAGCAAGCGGACGCCTCGACCACCCGCCGCTATGGCGGGACCGGCCTTGGACTTGCCATCTCCAAACAGCTCACCGAGCTGATGGGAGGTTCCGTCCAGGTGGAGAGCGAGTCGGGCAAGGGCAGCGTGTTCCGCTTCACCGCGCGCCTCGGCAAGAGCTCGGCGGCGCCCCGTCCACGTCTGCTGCAGTCGGACTTGCGCGGCCGGCGCGTCCTCGTCATCGACGACAACTCGCATGCACGGACGGTGTTGGCGAATATGCTCACCAATATGACCTTCACGGCCGACGAGGCGGCGTCGGGCGAGGAAGCATTAGAGATGTTGCGCCAGGCCGATAAGGGCGGCAAGCGCTACGAGATCGCCTTCGTCGATTGGCAAATGCCCGGCCTCGACGGCATTGAGACCGGCAAGCGCATCCGGGCGCTGTCCGATGGTTCAAAGCTGCCCCATCTGGTGATGGTCACGGCTTACGGACGTGAGGAGGTGCTGAAGCAGGCCGAGGAGAGTGGGTTCGAGAACGTGCTGATCAAGCCGGTCACGTCATCGATCCTGTTCGACACGGCGGTTGTCGCTCTGGGAGGCGACGGCGGGCCGGTCGAGCCGGCGTCGGCCTGGCCGTCATTCGACGTCGCTCGCTTGCGCGGTGCGCGGATCCTCCTGGTCGAGGACAACGAGATCAATCAAGAGGTGGCCATGGGCCAGCTCGAAGACGCCGACGTCTTCGTCGATCTGGCCGAAAACGGCGAGGAGGCCATCCGCTTGATCGAGAAGAACGACTATGACGCCGTGCTGATGGACATGCAGATGCCGGTGATGGACGGCGTCGCCGCCACGCGGATCTTGCGCTCCGACCGGCGCTTCCAGGACCTGCCCATCATCGCCATGACGGCGAATGCACTGTCGTCCGACCGAGATTTGTGCCTGGACGTGGGCATGAACGATCACATCGCCAAGCCGATCGATCCCCATCGGCTGTTCGGCACGCTATTGCGCTGGATCCGCCGGCCCGACACGAGCGAGACCTCTGAAAGCCAGGCAGCCAAGCCGGCGGCAAACGCCCGCGGCGGCAAGGACTTGGACGTCAAAGGGCTCGATGTCGACGAGGGCTTGCGCCTCACTGGCGGCAGCCGCAAGCGCTATGCGGCGCTGTTGCGCAAATTCGCCGAACGCCAGGGCGGTACGGTAGAAGACATCCGTTTGGCGCTCTCGAACGGCGATGCGGCGACCGCCGAGCGCGCCGCCCATTCGCTGAAAGGTGCTGCCGCGACGCTGGGCGCGGCGCCGCTGGCTGCTGCCGCGGCCGAGACGGAGGCTGCCGTGCGGATGGGCAGGGATGCGGAGGACACGCTGCGGACGCTGTCGCTCACCCTCGACCCGGTGGTTAAGTCGATCCAGATCGCGCTTCCCGCCGAGATCGACGGCAACGGCACGAAGCGGACAGGCGACCCTGCAGCGCTGGCCGGACCGCTCACCCGTCTCAGGAAACTTCTAGAAAGCGACGACGGGGAGGCCACGGACTTTATGATCGAGGTCAAGCCGCAGCTTGCCGGTGTGCTGACCCCGGCGGAAGTCAAAGCTCTTTCTGACCAGGTGGGCAATTTCGAGTTCGACGCGGCGCTCAAATGCCTGTCGGCGATCGCCTCGCGCCTGTCGCTGAATATCGAGGGACCGTGATGTTGAGCTCTCACCGCAAGCTGGTGCTCGTGGTCGACGATACGCCGACCAACGTCACTGTGGTGTCGGGGGTGCTCAAGGACCTGTTTCGCACCAAGGTGGCGACCAATGGCGAGAAGGCCATGGCGATCGCCATGGGTCCCGAGAAGCCGGACCTGATCCTGCTCGACGTGATGATGCCGGGGATGGACGGCTACGAGGTTTGCCGCCGGCTCAAGGCCAACCCGGAGACGGCTGAGATTCCCGTCATCTTCCTAACGGCGAAAACCGACTCGGCCGATGAGGAGAAGGGCTTCGAAGTCGGCGCCGTCGACTACATTCACAAGCCGTTCTCCGCGCCGATCGTGCTTGCCAGGGTCAAGACGCAGTTGGCGCTGCAGGAGGCCGTCAGCGAAGCGCAAGAGGCGCGCGCGCAGGCCGACCAATTGCTGCACGCGCTACTGCCGAAAAAGGCCGCCGACGAAATTCGCAGTTACGGGACCGTGATCCCGCGCCGCTACGAGAATGTCGCCGTGCTGTTCTGCGACGTGACCAACTTCACCGCCTATTGCGATCAGCATGAGCCCGAAGAGGTCGTGTCGCGGCTCGACGCGCTGTTCGTCATCTTCGAACGCGTGACCGCGAAGCACGGCCTGGAAAAGATCAAGACCATTGGCGACGGCTTCATGGCGGCGGCGGGCCTGCTGCATGAGATCGAAGACCCGATCGGCTCGGCTGTGCGCTGTGGTTTGGAGATGGCCTCGACCCTGATCGACGCGCATCTCGGCTGGGAGGTCAGGGTCGGCGTCCATGCCGGGCCCGTGGTCGCCGGCGTCGTCGGCCAGGAGCGCTATCAATTCGATATCTGGGGCGACACGGTCAATGTCGCCGCGCGCATGGTCGGCATGGGCGCATCAGGCAGCGTGGCAGCCACGGAGGAAATCTGGCAGCAGCTGTCCCCCGGGTTCCACGGCGAGTCGTTAGGCGAGATCGAGGTCAAGGGCAAGGGCGCCATCGCCATTTTCGGCATCAGGTCGCTTCCGACCGCGCCGTGAGCCCCTCCGGGAGAAGACGGATTGCGTGCTCCGGGCTGGTCGTCATGGGGGCGCTGCTGCTCGGTACATCGCTCTCCGTCGCTTGCGATCTGCCGGCGGGTGAGACGGCAACTGTCGCCTCGGTCGAGGATGGCGAGACGCTTGAACTCACCGACGGCCGCAAGGTCAGGCTGCTCGGCGTCAAGGCGCCGGCGCCGCCGCTCGGCTGGAAGGGCGAGAATTTTTGGCTCTTCGTGGCGGAGGCCAAAGCCGGGCTGTCAGGTCTCCTCTCCGGCGCCGAGGTCGAGCTCCGATTCGACGAACGCCGGGAGGACCGGTACGGCCATGTCCTGGCCCAGGTCACCGTGCTGCGGGGCGAGGACCGGGTCTGGCTGCAGGACAACCTCGTCGCCCGCGGCTTGGCCCAGGTCTATTCGCTATCCGATACGCGCGCCTGCGTGACTGAGCTCTTGGCGCGGGAGGAGGAGGCGCGTCAGGCCCGGCGCCGGGTCTGGCGCTCTCCTGGGCCTATCGCGTGCAGGACGCGGCCGACGTGGAGCGCCTGGGGCGTCTCACCCACAGCTATCAACTGGTCGAGGGCACGGTCCACGCGGTGGGCGAGGGGCGGAAGCTCATCTATGTGAACTTCACGCAAGACTGGCGAAGTGACTTTACCATCACCATCGCGCGGAGGGACTTGGCGGCCTCCGAGGCGTCAGGGCTTGACCTTGCGCGGTTACCCGGCACGCGGGTCCGCGTGCGGGGCGTCGTCGAATGGTGGAACGGGCCGATGATCGCCGCCACGCACCCTGAGCAGATCGAGGTGTTGGCCCCGGCGCCCGCGCTCTGACGGGACGGCATGGCGCTAGACAAGGAAATGGCCGGACGTTGCCCGGCCATGACCAATTCCAGATGTCGCGGCAGAGGCGCTTAAGCGGCCTTGGTGCGCGCGGCGTCTTCGGCCGCCAGCTTGTTGTGGCGGGCGGTCTTGGCCAGCACATCGTCGATCTTGGCGACGGCGGAAGCCTCGTCCAACTTCTCCACGGCGGCCAGCTCGCGGGCCATGCGGTCCAGGGCCGCTTCGTAGAGCTGACGCTCGGAATAGGACTGCTCGGGCTGAGCCTCGGAGCGGTACAGGTCGCGCACCACCTCGGCGATGGAAATGAGATCGCCGGAGTTGATCTTGGCTTCGTATTCCTGGGCGCGGCGGGACCACATGGTGCGCTTGACGCGCGCCTTGCCTTTGAGCGTGGTGAGGGCCTTCTTGAGGACCTTGTCCTCAGAGAGCTTGCGCATGCCGACACTTTCAAGCTTCGAGGTCGGGACCCGAAGGGTCATCTTGTCCTTCTCGAAGTTGATGACGAACAGCTCAAGCTTCGCACCAGCAATTTCCTGCTCTTCAATGCTCGCGATCCGGCCAACGCCATGCGCCGGATAAACGATATACTCGTTCGTCCGGAAACCGTGTCTTTGCTGGGGTCTTTTTTTATCGGGCATAGCTCTCGCCTCATCTATTGAATTGTTTAGTGAGCGGCGAAGCCAGAGTGACGTGAGCTTGCTCGCTTGAAGCCAGCGAAATATGCTGGCATCCGCCTATGGGCGGGGTGCGGGCACAAGATGAGCGGTCGATCAGGCGGCCTGATCGCGCCAACTCCCCCAAGTCAGAAAAAAAGCGCGCCGAACCGACGTCGCCATCTTGGTGCTTCACGCGCCGACAGTCTGCGCCATTTCAACAACACCATAACACAAATTTAGTGAATCTGAAAGCCGTGCCGTGCCGCAGCATGGCCGTTTCGGCGCCGCAATATGCGACATTTTGGCTCTAGGGTTAACGCTTAACCCGTTGAAGGGCTTAGTCGCCTTCGCCCGGCTCTGTGGAAAAGTATTTCTGGAATTTGTCGGGCTCGGCCACGAAGTCGTCCGCATCGGGGGGCGCATCCTTCTTGGTCGTGATGTTCGGCCAAGTCTCGGAATATTGCCGGTTGACCTCGAGCCATTGGTCCAGTGACGGCTCGGTGTCGGGTTTGATGGCATCCACCGGGCACTCCGGCTCACAGACGCCGCAATCGATGCATTCGTCCGGATGGATGACCAACATGTTCGCGCCCTCGTAGAAGCAATCTACGGGGCAGACCTCGACACAGTCGGTGTACTTGCACTTGATGCAGACTTCAGTGACGACGTACGTCATCGTTCCCACATGCCTTCGGCTTCGCCCAGCCCATTATTCTAAGCCCTTGCGGGCTGTCGATTAGCCCTGGGAGCGCACTGCCTATAACAATCGCGCCACCAGCACAAGGCGCTGCACCGTGTGGCAAACGGTGCTTTTCGTCTCCGGCCCGAGGTTGTCATAGGCAGCTTTAGGTTGCATTTCATGGTTCTCCCGAAGGCCGCGTCAATCAATTTATGGCACCTGCAGAGGCTTGGACTACGCGCCGGGCGTCGCACCTTAGGCTGCCCGGAGGGTCTGTGTATGCGCCTTTCCGGGCCGCAGCGGCGCGCGCCTTTGCCGATCGGAATCCCGCATGCCGTGGGAGAAGAACCGCCGAATGCAAGATCCAACCGAGGGGAGCAGCAAGCGTCAGTCAATGACGCATATCTGGCCGCTGCTCGCCGTCGGCGCACTCGGCGTGGCGCTGGCGGTCGCCGCCTGGATCGCCGTGTCGGCCTGGGAGCAGCGGCTCGCCAAGGCAAAGTTTTATGACGTCGCCGGCGATTATTCGACGGTTTTGCAAAACGGCCTTTACCAAAACGTCCGGGGTTTCTCGCCTTCCTGCCGGTCTACAAATCAGGTCTTCCCCATGACAGCGTCGTCACTGGGCGGCGGAACCTCCGCGGCATAATCGCCGGCGTCTTCCAAACGGAGACCGTGTTCAACAGCATCCTTGCAAGGCAAATTCTGCCGCAGAATATCGACCTCTATCTCTACGCCGCGGCCGAAAGCGCAAAGGCTGCGCCGATGTACGCGCGCAAAGCCTTCGGCAAGGAGGGCGCCGCCGAACCGATGTCGAAAGCGGCGCTCGCCGAACTGCCTCATTGGTCCGGGCCGATCTTAGCCGGCGATACGCGTTGGGACCTCTTCGTCCTACCGGCCAAGGCGGGACTGATCAATTTCTATCGGGCCTGGTTCGCCGCGGCCCTGGTCGCTTTGGTGTTCGCCGCCGTGCTTGCCTATATGTGGACATCGGTGCGGCACGCGCTCCGGCTGGAGAGTGCGAACCGGCGGATTTTGCAACTCGCCCAGACCGACATTTTGACCACGCTGGCCAGCCGCCGCGCCTTCATGAAGCGTCTCACCATGGCGTTCGCGGCGAGCTTGCGCGGCGCTCCACCGTTCGCCGTGCTCTATCTCGACATCGAAGATTTCAAGGACGTGAACGATACCCTCGGCCACGCCATGGGCGATAGGCTGTTAAAGGGCGTCGTGGAGCGGTTGAAGGCGGTGGTGCGCGCAGAGGATCTCGTGGCGCGGTTCGGCGGCGACGAGTTTGCCATTCTCACTGGCACCGTGACGGACGCGACGGACGCCGGCGCGCTGGCCGCGCGAATCGGCGAGATTTTGGCGGAGCCTTTTATGATCGACGGACACAAGATCGCCGTCACGTCGAGCATCGGTATCGCCATGTTCTCGCGTGACATCGCCGGACCTGACGCCATGATGGTTCAGGCCGATCTCGCGCTCTATGGCGCCAAGGACGAAGGCCGCAACTGCTACCGCTTCCACAGCGAAGATCTCGACCGGCAGGTTCATGAGCGGGTGCGCGTCGCCGATGAGCTCAGAGCGGCGTTCGAGGACGGCGAACTTGAACTTTACTACCAGCCGCAGGTCGAACTCGCCACGGGGCGCGTGACGGGCCTCGAGGCCCTGGTGCGCTGGAACCACAAGACCCGTGGTTTGCTAACGCCCGCTTCGCTCGTGCCAATCGCCGAACGGACCGGCGCCGTTCTGCCACTCGGGAACTGGGTCTTCGACGAGGCCTGCCGGCAGTTGTAAAGACTGGCACACGGAGGGGCTGGCGCCGGACGTCCTCGCGGTCAATGTCTCCGGTATCCAGCTCAAGAACGGCATGGAGCTTGAGCGGGAGGTCGAGGCGAGTCTGGCGAAATGGAATATCAATCCGGGGGACATGGAGCTGGAACTCACCGAGTCGGTGTCCATGGAGGCGACCCAGCGGCACAACAACACGCTCGAGAATTTGCGCCGGTTGGGGACGAAGATCGCCATTGACGATTTCGGCACCGGCTACTCGTCGCTCAAATATCTGACGACCTATCCCGTCAACCGGCTCAAGCTGGCGCAGGAGTTCGTGTTCCGCGTCACCGTCGATTACCGCAACGCCGCGGTCGTTCGCGCCGCTATCCGGCTCGCCCATGAGTTGGGACTGGAAGTGATCGCCGAGGGCGTCGAGACGGAGGCGCAGATGCGGTTCTTGATTGGCGCTGGCTGCGAGCACGCGCAGGGCTATTATTTCAGCCGGCCGGTGAAAGCCGCCCAAGTCACCGCAATTCTGCGCGAGGGGCGGATCGCGCCGGCCGCAGCACCGCAGCCACGCCGGTTCACCTCGGCGGCGTGATGGGCCCCGCAAGCACAGCCATTTTAGAACTGGACGCTAGCCGTCGCCGCCGAGAAAGGCATCGAGGCGGCGGCGGTCGCGCTTCGTGGGCCGCTTGCCGGTGCGCGCCGCCTTGTCAGGCTCGCGCGCGTCCTCCGGCGTGAGATCGTCATAAAGGGTCTGGGCGATGCTCGCCGGACCGCGCCGTTCGGTGAAATCGACCACGCGCACGATCGAGAGCCGCTCGTGATGTGTCGCGGTCACGACGTCGCCGGCATGGACGAGGCGGCTCGGTTTCAGCACGCGCTCGCTGTTGATGCGGACCTTGCCCTCACTGATGAGCCGTGCGGCGCCCGTGCGTGTCTTTGTGAGCCGGGCGCACCAGAGCCATTTGTCAAGGCGCTGCTCTAGTATGGAGGCAGTCGTCAGTTCGGCTCTGACCGGCCACGCGCCACAAGGGTCGCCCGCAGATCCTTGAGCGCGGCGAAGGGCGAGTTTTTCATGGCGGCGGCGGCGCGCTCCCGCTTGGCCTGTCGTTGCTCAGCGGCCTGGCGCTGGGCTTCAGCATGACCTTGACCTTGGCCGTGGCCTTGACCTCTGCCGCGGCGGGGCTGGCGCGGGGCACCTTTGCCGGACCGCTCTTTGCCGCGCTCATTGGCGCCGTCCCTGGCGCGGTCATGGCGCGGCGCGTTGGCCGCGTTGCGCGGGGCGCGCTGGGGCTCCTTGCGCTTGCCGGGACGCCAGATCTCATCGAAGGCGGGCTCGGGCGCTGCCTTCGCGGCAGTGGCTTCCGGCTCCGGCGTCTCTGCAGCCGTTGCCTCTTGGTCTGGCGGGACCGCCTCCGTGGACACGGCTTGGTCCTGTGGGCTTTGGCCCTCGACCGCCACTGCAGGCGCGGCCGGCTCGGCGCCGGCGTTCTCGACTGGGCGCCGCTCCAGCCGGAAGCCGAGGGCGCGCAAGATCGAGGCGAACTCGTCGCCCGAGCAGCCGACCATGGACATGAGCTCCGGCACGACGCGGAAGCCGCCGTCGCCGGTGGCGCCTGACGGCTCGGAGGCTGGCGTGCCGGTCGCGCGGCCGGCTTTCTTGGGGGCGCTCGGTTCGGCAGCAGGGCCGGCTTCTGGCATGGCAACGGCTTCGGCAGCAGAACCGGCTTCCGGTGCGGCGGTCACTTCAGGCGTGGCGCTTATTTGGGCCGCTTCGCTCTTGGCCGGCCGCCAGGTGACGCGCGTGCGAATGAGGTCGGAGAGGCGCTCCAGCATGTCGATGCGCACGGCGCGGGTGCCGGCCACGTGGAAGCCGGCGGCACGCCAATAGGGCTCGGGGCGGGCAGCGTCCGCCGGTACCGAGGTGAGGCCTTGTTGTGGCCGCGCCGGAAGGTTGTCGGGATCGACGCCATGGGCTTGGCCATCATGCAGCGCCCACAGTAGTAGCAGGAGCTCGGCGGATGCAGGTTTCAGCAGGGCCGGGAAGTAGAGATTGAAGGCGCCGAAGCGGACGCCGTATTTGCGCAACTGGCCGCGCGCGTTTTGGTCGAGCGCCTTGATCTCGGCAGCGGCCGTATCGCGGCGGAGCACGCCGAGATTTTCGGTGAGGCGGAAGGCAAGCCCGCGCGACAGGCCGGAGAGGTCAGAGGCTTCGCTGAGGGCCACTAGCGGTTTCAGCCGTTCCTCGAGATGTGCTGCGAGCCACGCCTGCAGGCGCGTCTCCGCGCGCTCCAAGTCCGCGGGGGCGAGATGCTCGTCGGAGAAGACCTGGAGGCGGGGCTTGAGCGCCGTCTCGCCGCGCGTGAGCCTCCCGATCTCCGAGCTTTGCCAAATGATCCGACCACTGGGCGACAGCGTAATGGCCGCGTCGGGCGCCGCGGCGAGCGCCTCGGCCCGCGCGGCGAGCTCGGAGGCCAGCACTTGCGTGGCCGCATGGCGCGCCGCCTTGCCGTGGATCCCGTCGCTTGACGCATCCGGCGTGAAGCGGAAGCCGTCGAGGCGGCCGACATAGTGATTCTCGACAAGAATCTGACCGTCAGGGCTGATCTCGGCCATCATCTCCTCCTTATCGCGTAGACGCCGCATGAGGACGCTAGTGCGGCGGTCAACAAAGCGTTGTGTCAGGCGTTCGTGAAGGGCGTCAGACAGATTGTCCTCAATCGCCCGGGTGCGGTCTTGCCAATGCTCGGGATCGCCCAACCATTGGGCGCGGTGGGACACGAATGTCCAGGTGCGAATTTGGGCAAGGCGGTTTGACAAAGTATCGAGGTCGCCGTCGGTGCGGTCGGATTGGGCCACTTGATGGGCAAACCAATCCTCCGGAATCTTCCCCTCCTCGCTCATGACGAAGCGATAGAGCGTGGCGGCAAGTTCGGCATGGCTCGCGGGCGACACCCGGCGGTAGTCGGGGATCTGGCACATCTCCCACAGGAGGGCCACCGCCGTCGGGCCCCGCGCGGCCTTGAGAACGTCCTCGTCTCGCGTCACGTTTTCCAGGGCGATCACGTCGTCGACCATGCGCGAGCGGGTGAGCCGCCGATGGTCTGGCGTCTCGCGCAAGCTCTTTTTGAGCGCGTCGATGGAGCCGAAATCGAGCTTGCGGCTGCGCCATTGCAGCATTCCGACCTGGTCGAAGGTGTGGTTCTCCAGCCGATCGATGAGTTCCGCCTCGAAGGGGGGCACCTGACCGGTCACGCCGAATGTGCCGTCATTCATATGGCGGCCGGCGCGGCCGGCGATCTGGCCGATCTCGGCCGGACTCAGGTTGCGATGGTTCTGGCCGTCGAATTTGCGGATGCCGGCGAAGGCCACATGATCGAGATCGAGATTCAGACCCATCCCGATGGCGTCGGTCGCGACCAAAAAGTCCACATCGCCATTCTGGTAGAGCTCGACTTGGGCGTTGCGGGTGCGGGGACTGAGCGCGCCGAGCACGACCGCGGCGCCACCGCGCTGGCGCCGCACCAGCTCGGCGATGGCGTAGACGTCGTTGACCGAGAAGGCGACGATGGCCGCGCGCCGGGGCAAGCGGGTGATCTTCTTTTCGCCGGCATAAGAGAGGTTCGAGAGGCGCGGCCGCGACACGAGATTGGCGCCGGGCAGTAGTTCGCGGATGGCGTCGCGCATGGTCGCCGCGCCGAGCAGCAGCGTTTCGCTGAAGCCGCGCGCATGGAACAGGCGGTTGGTGAACACATGGCCGCGCTCGGCATCCGCCGCGAGCTGAATCTCGTCAATGGCGACAAAGTCTGCCTCCAGCTCCTGGGGCATGGCCTCGACGGTGCAGATATAGAAACGCGCCGCCGGCGGTTTGATCTTCTCCTCGCCGGTGATGAGCGCGACTTGTCCGGCGCCGACCCGCGCGACCACCTTGTCGTAGACCTCGCGCGCCAACAGGCGCAGCGGCAGGCCGATCACCCCCACGTCATGCGCCAGCATGCGCTCGATGGCGAGATGGGTCTTGCCCGTGTTGGTGGG
Source organism: Methyloceanibacter sp. (assembly GCA_035528655.1). Taxonomy (GTDB): domain Bacteria; phylum Pseudomonadota; class Alphaproteobacteria; order Rhizobiales; family Methyloligellaceae; genus Methyloceanibacter. The sequence continues at coordinate 29,966 of DATKYG010000011.1, read as the reverse complement.
CCCGAGCACGGCGGTGACGCCGCGGCCTTTGGCGAGGCTTGTGGATTGTGGGGAAAAGGACTGGCTCATCTTAGGTTGTTCTTTACGTGAATCTCGTCCGGACAGGGAACGGGGGCAGAACGAATCTCGTCCGAATCGCTGACTCAGCCGAGTCTGATTTCGTTCCAGCCCCAAAATGGCACAAGTACCGCGCGGCCTGCCGGCTCCGGGGCCGGCGCTTGCGTCGTCTTCTCGAACGCTACATCTCGATTTTGCTGCTCGTGGGGCCTCTGACTTTGCGGGTCACAAGGGGAACGGACCGGGGTTGAATCAGGGGAGCGTAAACTTTCGACATCCGTTCCCTACGACATGTTGGGTTTTGGGGCTTTCGCGTTAACACTTGGTGCTGCTGGGAGGAGACGGTTCGCGGTTCCGCTCAGTGGGCGCTTGCGCGCTTCGAGCCAACGACCTGGATCGATGTGACCACGGCGGTTCCGTAGCCGACCGGCGTCGGCAAGACGATCCGATAGGGGACATACATATTGGTTCTGCTGACCGGGATCAGCCAGACCTCGATTTCGTCGGTCTGCGCCATGAGTTTGATCCCGGGATCGTTCGGCTTGTACCCGGCGATGGGGATGAACTTGACCCCGCAAATTACCGCCGGTCCGGAATAGGCGGACGGCGAGCGGTTATGCACCCTGACCGCCTTCTTGGGCTTGAGTACGAGATCGAAGCGCTGCCTGCCGTCGAACACCGGCAGCATCTGATTGCACACGCCGAGGTCGCCGTTGGGGTTCGGCGAGGTGGCGGTTAGGAAGGCGCCGCTCAACGGATCGAGCACGCCTTCGAGCTGCTCCCGCGTCACCGGGATGGTGCCGGGGTGGCTGCCGGTGCGCGGCTGGATCGAGATATTCCGAACGGCGCCGTCGTCGAAGGTCATGCGCAACTGCTCGCCCGTCTTGCCGCCGGCGGTGTAGTTCATGGCGTACATAGAGGGCTCGGGGCCGTCGGGCGTTACCCGGCCGGCGCTGGCCGAGGAGCCGCGCCAGTCATAGACAAGTCCCTCGAGAATGGAGAAGCGGCCTTCGCCGCGCATCTCATAGCCGTCGCCGCGGAAGGTGGTGGTGACGCGGAAGTCTCCGAGATTGAAGCTGCCGAGATCGACGCGGTAGACAGCGATGATGCGGGCGGAGGTTGCCGCCTGGGCATAGGCACGCTCATCCTCGAAGGTGCCGCCGAGCCCTAGGGTCAGGCCGGCAACAGCCAACAGGCTCAAGCAATGTCGTGCTGCCCACATGCGTCCCGGCCCCTAGAAGACGTTCTCCTGCGACAAACCCGCAAGGTCCGCGAATGTCCAGGTATTTCGCGGATTCGTCAATTCTGGGAGCATAGGCGGGAATCGAGGCGGTGCCTTGACCGAATAGGACCATCCCCGTATATCTCCGGCAAATGGCTGCCGCGCTTGTGGATAGTCACGAGCCGCAACCGGCTTTCATAGAGATACGCAAGAAGGACACAAGGACTATGGCCCGTCGCTGCGAGCTGTCCGGCAAAGCCGTGCTCACCGGCAACAATGTGAGCCATTCCAAGCGCAGGACGAGGCGGCGTTTTCTGCCGAATCTGTGCAATGTGACGCTGCAGAGCGATGCGCTCAAGAAGCACGTCCGGCTCACCATCACCGCCAACGCGCTGCGCTCAGTCGAGCATCGCGGCGGCCTTGACGCTTATCTGCTCAAGGCTGGCGACGAGGAGTTGTCCCTGAAGGCAAGGCGTCTCAAGCGCCAGGTCGCCAAGGTGCATGAGGCGCAAGCCGCCGCCTCCTAGGCTTTCCGGCAATACAGAGACGTCATGCCTGGACTTGATCCGGGCAACCATGCCGTGACGTCTCGGATATCAGAAGCACCATTGGACTGGATCGCCGGGTCAAGCCCGGCGATGAGGAGCGCTAGCGCGCGCGGCTACCAGTGGCGAAGGGCTGCACCGTGGGCAGCGCGAACTGCATGATCAGCGAGCGCTGGAGCGGGCTGAAATTATCGTCCGACATGAGCGTCAGGATAATTTCGCCCGAGGCGGACCGGGTCGCGGCGATCGCTTCCATATTGTCGATATTGAGATTGTCGTGGGCCTCGAGCAGGGTCTCGCCCTCGATCAGTGCGCCGGGCTTGAGCTCGGCAGGCGCGATGCGCCTTATGCGCATCTTGACGCCCTCGCTGTAGCGGAAGCGGCGTTCCAGCAGGACGATCCCCCCATCCGGCAATCCGGCCGCGTCCGTGATGTCGAAGCCCCCCATCCGCCGCAAGGTGATGGCGCCGGATTTGCGCCCGCCGATGAGCCAGCCTTTGAGATTGCCGGCCCGGTCGGTCAGGCGCTCGGAGAAAGCGACGATGGTTCCCTTCAGCCTCCCGGCCCGGACCAGCGCCACGGCCTCGATGCCGCGATTGGCGCTCATGCCCTTCGCCTCCCTCGGCAGGGGAATGGCGCGGTCGGGCGGACCGAAGGTTTTGCCGGTAAAGGGATAGCGCATGATGCGCTGCTCGCGCTCGAAGGCGACGAAGGCCTTGCCATGGCGCGTGTCGCCGCTGGCCAGCGCAAGGCCTTCGGCGTCGCGCTCCGCCTCGGCCGATAACGGCGTCCCGTTATGACCGAGGATCGGGCCGAGCATGACGTTCTGAAGCGCCTTCAGCTTGCGGCCGTCATAGTCGAGCGTGGCGCGCATCCAGGTGCCGGCGTCGGAGACGGCCAGCAGCGTCGCGCCGGAGGCATCCAGCGCGATGCCCGAATAGCCGCCGAAATGGCGCGACTTGCCGAACAGGTTGAGCCCGCCCCGGAAAGTGAGCTTGCCGAAGGCCGTGCGCTCGGGCCGGTCCCGGTCGAAACTGATGGGAATGGCGGTGACGGGCGTGGCGATGGGGTGGGTGAGCACGTCGGTCGGTTTGTCGGCCAGCGCCGGGGCGATGACGAAAAGCCCGATGGCGACAAGCAGTGCGAAAGCAAGCGTCGTTTGGGCTCTGCGGGACGTGAGGCGCAAAGCTAGTGGAGCTTCCGCCGTCTGCCACGGGAGGGCGACGGAGCGTTCCGGTGTAACTGCCGTCTGGCGTGATCCTCGTCGAACAGCTCGGCCAGCTTCTCAGTCATGACGCCGGCTAGTTCCTCGGCGTCGGTCACGGTGACGGCGCGGCGGTAGTAGCGGGTGACGTCATGGCCGATGCCGATGGCCAGCAGCTCGACCGGCGAGCGGGTTTCGATTTCCTCGATCACCTGGCGCAGATGGCGCTCCAGATAGGACCCGGAATTGACCGACAACGTGGAATCGTCGACCGGCGCGCCGTCGGAGATCATCATCAGGATGCGCCGCTGCTCGGGCCGCGCCAATAGGCGCTGGTGGGCCCAGGCGAGCGCCTCGCCGTCGATATTCTCCTTCAACAGGCCCTCGCGCATCATCAGGCCGAGATTGCGCCGCGCCCGCCGCCACGGCATGTCGGCCGACTTGTAGACGATGTGACGCAAATCGTTGAGGCGGCCGGGAAGCGGCGGCTTCATGGCGTCCAGCCACGCCTCGCGCGAATGGCCGCCCTTCCAGGCCCGGGTGGTGAAGCCGAGAATCTCGACCTTCACGCCGCAGCGCTCCAGCGTGCGCGCCAGGATATCGGCGCAGCAGGCGGCGACCATGATGGGGCGCCCGCGCATGGAGCCTGAATTGTCGAGCACCAGGGTGACCACGGTGTCGCGGAATTGTGTTTCGCGCTCCTGCTTGAACATCAGCGGATGCATGGGGTCGACGACGACGCGGGCGAGCCGGGCAGCATCGATGGTCCCTTCGTCGAGGTCAAAGTCCCAGCCGCGGTTCTGTTGGGCCAGCAGCCGCCGCTGAAGCTTGTTGGCGAGCCGGGAGACGGCGCCGTGCAGCGCTTGCAGTTGCTTGTCGAGAAAGGCGCGCAAGCGGGCGAGCTCGTCCTGGTCGCAGAGTTCCTCGGCGGCGACAATCTCGTCATAGGCGCGGGTGAAGACCTTGTAGCCGAAGGCTTCGGGGTCATCGAGCACCGAGCTGTTCGGACACCACGGCTCGGAGCGCCGCGGCAGGTCGGCGGACTCAGCGTCGCGGTCGAGCTGGGCGCCGTCCTCCTGGTCGTCCATGGTCTCGTCGCTAGCGTCGTCCTGCTCCGCGCGGGATTCGGACGCCATCTCGGCGCGGTCGCGGCTCTCGGCATTCTCGTCCTGGTCGTCGGCGGCATCCGGATCGGATTCGCCGTCCTTGTCGGACTCGCTCTGCTCGTCGCCCTGGTCGAGCTGGTCGGCGAGATTGAGGGCGGCGAGGAGATCGCGCGCCAGCCGGCCAAAAGCCTCCTGGTCCAGCAGCGTCTCCGGCATGCGGTCGAGCAGGGTGCGTGCGCGCTCCTCGATCCAGGGGCGCCACAGATTGACGATTGCGCGCGCCTTGGCGGGAGGACTTTCCCCGGTCAGCCGCTCGCGCACCAGCAGCGCCAGCGCATCCGATAGGGGTGCATCGGCGCGCTCGGTCTCAGGCGTCACGCGGCTGCGTGCATAGCGCTGCTCCATGCGGGCCTTGAGATTGGCGGCCACGCCTTCCATGCGCTTGGCGCCGATCGCCTCGACGCGCGCCTGCTCGACCGCCTCGAACACGGCGCGGGCATCGCCGCCCGACGGCGCCAGCGCATGGTGCAAGGCGTCATCGTGGCAGGCCACGGCAAGCGCCGCCGCATCGGCATGGCCGCGGATCACCGAGATCTCGTTCTTGGTCGGCACGCGCGAGGGCTCAGGCACGCGGGCGGTCTTGCCGGCAAGCCCTGGCGGCTCGTTGGTGAACACCACCTCGACGGCGCCATCGGCGGCGATGGAGCGGGTGGTCAACGTCAGCGCGCGCTTGAACGGATCGAGGGGCGCCTCTTTCCGCTTGGTCGGCGTCATGGGATTAGCTCAAAGCCACGTTGGCGGTCGATTGCGGCAGATCCTCGCCGAAGCAGCGCTGATAGAACTCGGCGATCTGGCCGCGCTCCAGCTCATCGCATTTGTTGAGGAAGGAGAGCTCGAAGGCGGTGCCCACATCTTCGAAGATCTCGGCGTTCTCGGCCCAGGTGATGACCGTGCGCGGGCTCATCACCGTGGACAGGTCGCCGTTGATGAAGGCGTTGCGCGTCAGCTCAGCGAGGCGGACCATGTTGGACACGGTCTTGCGCCCTTCTTCGGTGTTCCAGGCCTTGGCCTTGGCCAGGACGATGTCCACCTCGTCGTCATGGGGCAGATAGTTGAGGGTGACGACGATGGACCAGCGGTCCATCTGACCCTGGTTGATCTGCTGGGTGCCGTGATAAAGGCCGCTCGTGTCGCCGAGGCCGATCGTGTTCGTGGTGGCGAACAGGCGGAAGGCCGGGTGCGGTTTGATCACCTTGGATTGGTCGAGCAGCGTCAGCTTGCCGGAGACTTCCAGCACTCTCTGGATGACGAACATCACGTCGGGGCGTCCGGCATCGTACTCGTCGAAGCACAAAGCCGTGTTGGACTGGAGCGCGTAAGGCAAGATGCCCTCGCGGAACTCGGTCACCTGCATGCCGTCCTTGATGACGATGGCGTCCTTGCCGACCAGGTCGACGCGGCTCACATGGCTGTCAAGATTGATGCGCATGCACGGCCAGTTGAGCCTGGCGGCGACCTGCTCGATATGAGTCGACTTGCCGGTGCCGTGATAGCCCTGGATCATCACGCGGCGGTTGTGCTTGAAGCCGGCGAGAATGGCGAGCGTCACCTCCTTGTTGAAGAGGTAATCCGGGTCGATATCGGGGACGTGCTCGTCCGGCTGCGAGTAGGCGGGCACTTCGAAATCGGAGTCGATGCCGAAGACCTGGCGCGCGGAGACTGTCATGTCCGGCAAGCGTGCGCCGTTCTGAGCAGCTTCAAGTGTCATGATCGATGATAAGCCTGTTTGTGGTGTTTCGGTCGGGGCTCGCCTGGCGCAAAGCCCTGATTTTGCTGGGGACGGGCGGGCCGCTTAAGCAAGCCCCGCCTGCTTTAGATAATTATAGGCTTGGATCACTTCGCGCAACTTGTCCTCGGAAGAGCGGTCGCCGTTGTTATGATCGGGGTGGAGGCGCTTAACCAGTTCCTTGAAGCGCGCCTTGATGTCCGCCTTGGTGGCGTTGTCGTCGAGATTGAGGTGGCGCATGCATTTGCGTTCGAGCCGCTTCAGGGGCCGGCGCGGCGCGGCGCCCGGTTTGGCCCCGGCCGGCGCTCCATCGCCGAATACGCCAAACGGGTCCTGCGTCGAAAAACGATGGGCGAAACCGCTGCGCGGCGGCGGGCTGCCCTTTTTGGTCCGGTTGCGGGCCCAGGAATTTACGCCGACGAACCAGGTCGGCCGGTTGCCGGTGGCGTCGCTCTTCTGCTGCTCGACGACGTCCTCGTCGGGCAGTCCGGAAAAATAGTTGTAGCCCTTGTTGTACTCGCGCACGTGATCGAGGCAGTAGCGATGGTACTGCCCTTCCAGCCCGCGGCCTTTGGGCGCGGGGTGGAGTCCGGGCTCCTTGCAGCCTTCCCAGTCGCATGACGGGCAGGCCTCGCGCAGGAGGCGATCCTTGTCAGGCTTGACCCGCAGGCCGTCGAGAAATTTTGAATCGAGCTTCATGGACTCGGCATTATGGGAAACGGAATCCGTCACAACAAGCATGGCTCCGCGACAACAAAGGCGATAGTTTGGTCGGTTGAGCGCCGCGGCCGCGCACCATACTTCGCAAGGACTTTCGCATCATGACTATCGAGAACTCAATCAGAGAAAAGTTGACGCAAGCCTTCTCCCCCGAGGCGCTCGACGTCGTCAACGACTCCCACCATCACGCCAGTCATGCCGGGTCGCCCGGCACCGGCGAGAGCCATTTTAGCGTTAAAGTGGTGTCGGCGGCCTTTGACGGCAAGTCGCGGGTGGAGCGTCACCGCATGGTCAATGCCGTGCTGGCCGATGAACTTGCCGGCAAGATCCACGCGCTGGCCATCACGGCGCTCAGTCCTGAGGAGGGCTAGCTGGGCCTCAAGAGGCCGCGTGGTCTTGCTTGGCCTTGGCGGCGGCCGCCTTGTCCAGCGGCGTCACGCGCAAGGAGGTGACGCGATTGCGCTGGCGGCGCAGCACCTCGAAGCGGAAATCGTGGAAGGTGAAGGCCTGACCCGGATTGGGGATGGTCTGGGCCTCGTGGATCACTAGTCCGGCGATCGTGGTCGCCTCCTCGTCGGGCAGATCCCAATCCATGAGGCGGTTGACGTCGCGGATGGGCACGATGCCGTCGACGATCAGCGAGCCGTCGGCCTGCGGCTTGGCCAGCGCCGCGGCGATGTCGGTCTCGTCGGTGATCTCGCCGACGATCTCCTCAATAATGTCCTCGAGCGTCAGAACCCCCATGACCTCGCCGTACTCGTCGACAACGACGGCGAAATGGGCCTTGCGCTTGAGGAAGGCGTTGAGCTGATCCTTGAGGTTGGTGGTGTCGGGCACGAACCATGGCGGTGTGGCGAGCGCCATGACGTCGATCTTGCTCGTGTCGCCTTTGGAATCGCGCAACGCACGCAGCAGGGGCCGCGCATGGAGCACGCCGACAATCTCCTCGCGCTCGCCGCGCCATAACGGTAGCCGCGTATGAGAGCTCTTTAGCGCGATGTCGACGATCTCCGCCGGCGGAAGGTCCGCGTCGATGGCATCCATATTGGTCCGGTGCACCATGATGTCCGAGACAGTGAGCTCGCGCAGGTCGAGCACGCCGCCCAGCATGTCGCGGTCGAGCTTCACCACGCCGCCTTCCTTGTGGTGCAGCGCGATGGCGCCCCTGATCTCCTCATGCGCCGAGAGCACGTCGGCGTCATCACTGATGGAGACGCCGAACAGCCGCAACGTGTGGCGCACCAGGAATTGCATGGTGGCCGTGACCGGCGCGAGAACCGCTACGATGACGCGGATGACGGGAGCGACCGCCAGCGCCATGCGATCGGCGTTGACGATGGCGTAGGTCTTGGGCAGCACCTCGGCGAACACGACAACGAGAACGGTCATGACGATGGTGGCGTAGACGACGCCGGCGTCGCCGAAAATCTCGAGAAGCACGCTGGTGGCGAGCGCCGAGGCGGCGATGTTGGCGAGGTTATAGCTCAGCAGGATGGCGCCGATCAGACGCTCGCGAGTGAGGAGCAAGTGGTTGACGAGGCGCGCGCGTTTGTTGCCGTCCTCTTCGAGCGCGTGCATGCGGGCGCGCGAAGCTGCCGTCAGCGCCGTCTCGGAGCCTGAGAAATAGGCCGAGATGATGAGCAGGCCGAGGATGGTGCCAAGCGTGATGCCTAAGCTCAAGGTCATCGGCCGGCGCACTCCTTTTTCAGAAACTCGGTCAAACGGTCCATGGCGACGTCGTCCTCGACGAAAGCATCGCCGATGCCGCGCGCAAGCACCAGCGCCAGCTTACCGCCCTTGACCTTCTTGTCCTGGGCCATGAGGCGCAGCAGCTCGCCGGTCGTGGGCTTGTCGCCCGGAATGGCGGCAATTTCGGTGGGCAGGCCGACAGCGGTGAAATGCTTCTCGACGCGCGCGGCGTCTTCGTACGGGCACATGCCGTGCTCGACGGAATAGGTGAACGCCAGCCGCATGCCGATGGCGATGGCCTCGCCGTGCAGCAGGCGGTCGGAATAGCCGGCGAAGGCTTCCAGCGCATGGCCGAAAGTATGGCCGAGATTGAGCAGCGCGCGCTTGCCGCTCTCCTCGCGCTCATCGGCCACGACGACTTCGGCCTTAGCGCGGGCACTGGTCTCCACCGCGTGGCGGCGCTTGCCATCTTGGCCGGCGAAGACATCGCCCCAATTCTGCTCGAGCCAGGCGAAGAAGGCCGCGTCGCCGAGCAGCCCATATTTAACCACCTCGGCATAGCCGGCGCGGAATTCGCGATCGCTCAAAGTGGACAGCACGGAAACATCGGCGAGCACGAGGCTCGGCTGATGGAAGGTGCCGATCAGGTTCTTGCCCTGCTTGGTGTCGATGCCGGTCTTGCCGCCGATTGCCGAGTCCACCTGGGCGAGAAGCGTGGTCGGCATCTGCACCACACGCACGCCGCGCCGTAATATCGAGGCGGCGAAACCGGTGAGGTCGCCTACCACGCCGCCGCCAAAGGCGATGACGCAATCGCCGCGTTCAACGCCGAGATCGAGCAGGGTCTCGCACAGCTTCGCCAGCACGGGAAAACATTTGCTCGCTTCGCCCGGCGCCACCACGGCGGCGCCAAGGAATTGGCCCTGCTGCTCGAGGCTCGCTTTCAGCGGCGCCAGATGCAAGGGCGCGACGTTCGCGTCGCTGACCACGGCATAGCGGGCGCCTGGCAGCGTGGCGGCCAGCCGGCCGCCGGCTGTGGCGAGGAGGTCCTCGCCGATGACAATGTCGTAGTGCCGGCCGGGCAGGGCGACATCGATCTTGGTCTCGCTCTTGGTCTGGTTGAGCGTGGCCGCGTCAGCGCCCATCATCGTCTTCCCTTGCGCCGCGCCGCGCCGCCGCAGCCGAGCTTGGCGGAGAGCGCGTCGGTCACCGCAGTGACGATGACATCGTGGGGCACCTCGCGGCTTTCCACGGTGATATCCGCCTCGGCATAGACGGGATTGCGCTCGGCCATCAGTTTCTTCATCACGGCCTCCGGGTCCGCATTGACGAGCAAGGGCCGGTGGTCGCGCCGCTGCACGCGTTTCATCAGAACGCGCAAGTCGGCCTTCAGCCAGACCGACAGCCCATGCGCCTTGATTGCGTCGCGCGTCTGCGGGTTCATATAGGCTCCGCCGCCAGTGGCAAGCACTTGCGGGCCGCCTTCAAGCAGGCGCGCGATGACCTTGCGCTCGCCCTCGCGGAAATAGTCCTCGCCATGCTCGGCGAAGATTTCCTTGATGCTCTGGCCCGCAGCCTGCTCGATTTCGGTGTCAGCGTCCACGAAGGGCAGATCGAGCCGGTTCGCCAGGCGCCTGCCGACCGCGGTCTTGCCGGCGCCCATCAGCCCAATCAGCACGATTGAGCGCGCGCCAAGGGATTGCCGGATTTCCGCCAACAGACGCTCGCGGTCGTCTTTGCTATGTTCAGCCAAGTTTACGGTCATCTTCGAAGGGAGGGCCATATTTGTCCCATGCTGACAGGGCAGTGTCGAATCATCCATGATACGATTTGAGGGTTAAGGCGCCCGGTGATCTTGAGTCATACTAGGGCCCAGCCTGGGGCCAATAGACAATTAGGAATACGAGCGCCTAGATGCCAACACTGTTTCGTTTCCTCATGATTTTAGGGTCGATCGTCGGTGTCGTCGCTGGGAGCCTCTATGTGCTCGCCGAATACTTTCAGCCAGAGCCTAAGGAAATCTCCAAAGCTCTGCGCAACTTCAAGGCGCATCCCACGGACGAGCCGGACGCCACGGCGTCCACCGATGCCCCGGCCGCGCCGGCCTTCACCGCGCCCCCGAGCCATCGCGCGCAATAATCCCATAATTGAAGGGATCTAAGGCCTTGGGCACGGCGAAAACCTCATCTGAGGGCGCTGGGGGCTCCGAACTCGCGCTATTTCTCGACATGCTCATGGCCGAGCGCGGCGCGACCGCCAATACGATCCAGGCCTATACGCGGGACATCTCCGATTTTCTCGCCTTCCTGGCGAGCAAGGGCGCCACGGTGTGGCAGGCGGACGCCGATCAGCTGCGGGCCTATCTCGCTCGCCTTGCCGGCAAAGGCCTGGCGCCGACGTCGCGGGCCCGTAAACTGTCGGCCATCCGCCAATTTTTCCGCTTTCTTTTGGCCGAGGGCCTGCGCGCCGACGATCCGTCGTCGGCCATCGACAGCCCTAAGCTCGGCCGGCCACTGCCCAAGATCCTGTCTCTCGCCGAGGTCGAGACCCTGATCGAGACGGCGAAAGAGGCCACCGTGACCGCCGCCGAGGGCGTGCCGCGGCGCCGAAGCTTACGCCTCTACGGGCTGATCGAGACGCTTTATGCCTCGGGCTTGCGGGTGTCGGAGCTGATCGCGCTGCCGCGCAACGCGCTTGCCGCCGACGACCGGGTGCTGACCATCAAGGGTAAAGGCGGGCGCGAACGGCTGGTGCCGCTCAATGATGCGGCACGCGAGGCGCTGGCCGCCCATGTGGCGGCCGTGGCCGCGGCGGAAGCGGCCGGCAAGCGCGCCTCGGTGTGGCTGTTTCCCACCGGCGACGGCGGGCAGTATCTCACCCGACAGCGTTTCGGCCAGGAATTGAAAGGGCTTGCGCACGCCGCAAAGCTCGATCCGGCGCGGGTCTCGCCGCATGTGTTGCGCCACGCCTTCGCCAGCCATCTGCTGGAGCGGGGGGCGGATTTGCGCACGGTGCAGCAGCTTCTCGGCCATGCCGATATTTCGACGACGCAGATCTATACCCATGTCATCGAGGAGCGGCTGCGCCGGCTGGTGGAGGACCATCACCCCTTGGCTCAGGCTCATTTAACCAAGCGGCGCTAATCTCTTCGCTTGGCCGGCGCGGGTCACCAGTTGACAGGGTATCCTAGCAAGGCCACTTACAACCGAATTCCCGTGGCCTCTGGTCCTGTCCTATGGACGCCCGGGAAAACGGGGTTCCCCAAGGGGTTTAGTCAAGCCGCATGCGTACCTATCTCGATTTTGAAAAACCGATCGCGGAGCTTGAGAGCAGAGTCGCCGAGCTTAAAGCGCTTGCCGGCGAGCAGGCGTCCGTGGGGATCGCGGACGAACTCGCTAGGCTCGAGGGCAAGGCGCGGGAGACGCTCCAGGAGACGTATGCGGAGTTGACGCCGTGGCAGAAGACGCAAGTCGCCCGCCATCCCGAGCGGCCGCATTTCAAGCACTACATTGAGACCCTTGTACGGGACTTCACGCCACTGGCGGGCGACCGCTATTTCGGCGAGGACGAGGCGATCATTGGCGGCATCGGGCGGCTGTCGGGTTGCTCGGTCCTCATCATCGGCCACGAGAAGGGCTCCGACACCGAGGGTCGCATCAAGCATAATTTCGGCATGGCCCGGCCCGAGGGTTACCGCAAGGCGGTGCGCCTGATGGAGATGGCCGACCGTTTCTCGCTGCCCGTCATCACCCTGGTGGACACGGCCGGCGCCTATCCCGGCATCGGCGCCGAAGAACGCGGCCAGGCCGAGGCGATTGCCCGGTCCACCGACTGCTGCATGGGCCTTCGCGTGCCCCTCTTGTCGCTCATCATCGGCGAGGGCGGGTCGGGCGGCGCGGTGGCGCTCGCCACGGCAAATCGCATCTATATGCTGGAGCATTCGATCTATACGGTGGCTTCTCCGGAGGCGGCCGCCTCGATCCTGTGGCGCGATTCGAGCCGGGCCGTGGATGCCGCCACAAACATGAAAATTACCGCTCAAGACCTGCTAAGGCTCGGAATTGTCGATGGAATCATCCCCGAGCCGGTCGGCGGGGCCCATCGGGACGCGGTTGGCGTGGTCAAGGCCGCGGGCGATGTCCTGGTCCAGGCCCTGTCCGAGTATGACGACCTTGCGCCGGACGAGATTCGCAAGCAAAGGCGCGAAAAGTTCCTCGCCATGGGCCGGGCCGTTTAAGGCCATATGGGCCGGGCCGTCTGAGGCCGGGCGGCCACCCCAAAAAGCGCCTTTTTTTTAGTCCACCTCGGGTCCTGCCAGGCGTATAATTCAAGGGCCTAATCGGGGGAAGCTGAAGGTTTGGCGCGGGGGTCGCGCTAACTTTGCCTTAACCCATCGAACAGATCTTGGCCGAGGTGCGCGAGGGGCACTGCGTATGCTTCGTTCAAGGTTTATCACGGCCGTTCTTGCGGTGACCATGGTGGCTATGTCCGCCGTGCTCGCTGGCTGTGGTCAATTCTCTCCGCCTTACATGAAGCCGCTGTCGCCGCAGACGCGCGCTCTGCTCGCCGAGAAGGGCATGAGCGAGGATCAGCCCATCCTCGTTCGCATCTTCAAGGGCGAGTCCGAGCTCGAGGTCTGGAAGCAGAAGGACGACGGGCGCTACTACCACTTTAAGACCTATCCGATCTGCGCCTATTCCGGCGGCCTCGGGCCGAAAGTGAAGCAAGGCGACCGGCAAGCGCCGGAAGGGTTTTATCTGATCAACCGCGACCAGCTGAATCCGCGCAGCAAATATCACCTCTCGTTCAATATTGGATTCCCCAATGCCTATGACCGCTCGTTAGGCCGCACCGGCTCCAACCTGATGGTGCATGGCGATTGCACGTCGGCCGGCTGCTACGCCATGACGGATGCGGTCATCGAGGAAATCTACATCCTGGCGCGCGACGCGCTGAACGCGGGCCAGGCGTCGTTCCAGGTCCAGGCCTATCCCTTCCGCATGACGGCTGCCAACCTGGCGGCGCATCGCAAGGATGATTGGTACGATTTCTGGCGGAACCTGAAAGAAGGCTACGATTATTTCGAGACGACGCGGCTGCCGCCGACCGTGGCGGTGTGCGAGAAGCGCTATCTCGTGAACGCGGCCTTCAACGGCAATGTCAGGCCGAGCCCGGCGGGCGCGTGCCCGGCTTACCGGAAGCTGCCGGTGGTGGCATTCACGCCGCCGAAGGATGACGGCAAGAAGGTCATGTCGCACGCCTCACTGGCCAAGCCGCTCGGCAGCGTCATGGGCTTGAGCTTCGGCTCGGTCACGCCGGTCTATCGCGCCATGACGCTCGGCCCCGCGACGCCGTCTGTCACGAGCGACAAGAAGAAAAAATAGTCTTTCGCGCCGGCGCGCGGGGACAGGTGTTCGTCTCGCGCTATACTCCATCGTCTCGCCTTTTCAGTCCGGCTTTCAGTGAGCGGTGATGTTGCGGCACCTCCTCGTCTCCCTTGTTCTCGTGGCCCTCGCCGCCGGCGGCTATTTTTTGTTCAGCCCGCAAGGTCGGAAGCTCATCGACCGTGTTCACATCAACATGCAGCGCGCCGAGAACAAGACGCGTCACCGCGCAGGCGAGGCGCTACCGGGCACGCCGGACCTGGCCCGGCTCGACGCACGGCTCGCGGCGGCGGGGATCGCGCCAGGCGTGCCGGTCTATATCCGCGTGTTCAAGCTTGAGTCGGAGCTGGAGCTTTGGGTCGAGAAGGACGGGCGCTTCGAGCTATTCGCGACCTATCCGATGTGCATGTGGTCGGGGCGGCTCGGACCGAAGCTGAAAGAAGGCGACCGGCAGGCGCCGGAGGGCTTCTATACGGTCGCCAAGGAGCAGCTCAGTCCGAATAGCCGCATGCATCTGTCCTTCAATCTCGGCTTTCCCAATGTGTATGACCGCGGCAAGGGCCGCACCGGCTCGTTTCTCATGGTGCATGGCGGCTGTGCGTCGATCGGTTGTTATGCCGTGACCGACGCCGTGGTCGACGAGATCTGGGGGTTGGTCACCGCGGCGCTCGACCAGGGCCAGGCGCGCATTCCGGTGCATGCCTTTCCGTTCCGCATGACCGAGCGGAACCTGCGGCTTCGCAAGGGTGACAAATGGAGCGGCTTCTGGGCCGACCTCAAACAAGGCTACGACCTGTTCGAGACGGACAAGGTGCCGCCGGCGGTCGGCGTGTGCGACGGGCGCTACGTGTTCGAGGCGGGGAGTGCCGCGACCGTAGGCCAGGCGGTAGAGGAACGCTGTCCGTCCGGCGTCGCCGGCAGCTCGTGAACGCTAGAGCGGCCAGAAATAGGCGACGAGCGGTGTGCCGAAGATCAGCACGATGATCGATAGCGGCAGGCCGAGCCGCCAATAGTCGCCGAAGCGGTAGCCGCCGGGCCCCATCACCAGCGTGTTGCACTGATGCCCGATCGGCGTGAGGAACTCGCATGCCGCGCCGATCGCCACGGCCATCAAGAACGGGTCCGGATTGCGGCCCAGGCTTGCGGCAAAGGTCGCCGCGATGGGCGCCATGATGAGCACGGTCGCGGCGTTGTTCATGAATGGCGTCACCGCCATGGCCGCCGCCATGATGAGTGCGAGCGCGCCGAGCGCGGGAAGCTGACCCGCGGCGATCGAGAGCCAGCCGGCAATGAGGTCGGTGCCGCCGGTGGTGCGGAGCGCGTCGCTCACCGGGATCAGCGCGCCGAGCATGATGAGGATCGGCCACTCGACGACGTCATAGGCCTCGCGCAGAGAGAGCGAGCGGGTGACAAGGATGATCACGGCGGCGCCGAAGAAGGCGATGGCGACGGAGACGAGATTGAAGGCGACCAGCGCCATGGCGCATGCAAGCACGCCGAGCGGCAGCAGGCTGCCCTTGCGGCCGATGTTCAGGTCTCGCTCGGCCAGCGGCAGGCAATGCAGTTCGCCGAGCGTTTCGGGCATGACGGTGAGGTTGCCGCGCAACACGATGACGTCACCCGCTCTCAGCTTCACGGTGCGCAGGCGGTTGGCGATGCGCCGCCCCGTGCGGCTCACAGCGAGCAGATTTACGCCGTAGTGGTCGAACAGCTTGAGCTGGCCCACCGATGAACCGATGAGCTGTGAGGCGGGGGTGATCACGGCCTCCATGACGCCCATCTGGTCGGTGGGTGTGTCCTTGGCTTTGGTCGTCTCGTCGCGGGTGAGCTTCAGCTTCTCCAGCACCACGATGCGTTCCAGCGCGGACGGCTCGCCGCGCAAAATGAGAATGTCGCCGGCCTTGACGACCGCGTTGCCGGCCGGCTCGTAGCGCCTGGTAGTGCCTCGGAGCAGGGTGATGACCTCGATCTCGTTCTCGCCAAGCTCTTCCAACGCCTTCACGGTCAGGCCCACGGCGGGCGAGTCCTCCGGCACTTCCACTTCGGTCGTGTAGCCTTCGAGGTTGAAAGCTGCGTCCATCGACACTGCGCCCTTGCGGTCCTTGGGCAGGAGTCGCCAGCCAAACATCAGGAACACGAAGCCGATGACGGCGAGGCAGGCGCCCACGGGCGTAAAATCAAACATTTGGAACGGCTCGCCGAGGATCTGCTCGCGCACGCGCGACACGATGATGTTGGGCGATGTGCCGACGAGCGTGACGATACCGCCGAGCAGGGCGCCGAACGACATCGGCATCAGCAGGGATGACGGCGATGTTCCGGTGCGCCTCGCAAGCTGGAAGGCGATGGGCATGAGCATGGCCAGCGCACCGATGTTCTTGACGAAGCCAGAGAGCGCGGTGACAGAGCCAACCAGCGCGAAGAGCTGCCGATTGATGGTGGTGAGGTGGGGGCCGAGCTTACGCACAACGCGCTCGACGACGCCGGACCGCGCCACGGCGGCGCTGACCAGCAGCGCGCTGGCCACGATGATGACGATGTCGTCGCTGAAGCCGGTGAAGGCCTTGTCCGGCGGCACGACGCCGGCGGCGATCGCGGCGAGCAGCGCGATGACGGCGACGAGGTCGTAGCGCCAGCGTCCCCAGACGAACAGCGCCATCATGCTAATGACGATGGCGAAGGCGAGGGCTTGGTCGAGCGTCATGTGCGTTGAAGGTCCCCTGCGTCTGGACAAAAGGGCCCAAGCGCCCACTCCGTTCCCACGAGGATCGGGGGCCCGGTTGAGGCGCTCGGCAAAGCGCCCAAGTTTTAGTGCGGGCTGGAAGTCTTAGCTATAGGTGCCGTGGCAGTGCTTGTATTTCTTGCCGGAGCCGCAGGGGCACAGCGCGTTGCGCTGGACCTTGCCCCAGGTCGACGGATCGGCGGGATTGACGGCCGCCGTGGCTTTTCGCGCCCGTGCGGCCCTGGCAGCACTTGTGCCGGCGCCCGCTCCGGTGCCGGACAGGCCGGCATTGGCCGCTTCCAGCGCGAACTCGTCCTCGCCGGTGGTCGGATCGATGTGGTGGGCTTCCATGGGCGGCAGCTCGGCGGTGTTGAGCGGCGGCACGTCGTCCTGCTGGGCGAGCTCGACATGGCTCAACTGTCCGGCCACGGCCTCGCGCAGGCGCGCCAGCATCTGCTCGAACAGGGTGAAGCTCTCGGTCTTATACTCGTTCAGCGGGTCGCGCTGGCCATAGCCGCGCAAGCCGACGACCTGACGCAGATGCTCCAGCGTCACGAGATGCTCGCGCCACAGCCCGTCCAGGGTCTGCAGCAGAATGGCGCGTTCGATCTGGCGCATGATCTGCGGGCCGAACTCGGCGGCCTTCTTAGCGGCGGCCTCGTCGGTCGCCTTGATAAGCCGCTCGTGAATTTCCGCTTCGGCGATGCCTTCCTCTTGGGCCCAGTCGGCGATCGGCAGGTCGAGATCGAAGATATTCTTGACCTGCTCTTTCAGTCCCTCGATGTTCCACTGCTCGGCGTAGGACTTCTCCGGGATGGCTTGCGCGACCAGATCGTCGACCACGTGGCGGCGCATCTCGGCGACGGTCTCGTTGAGATCGGCGTCGCCCAACAGCTCGCGGCGCTGATCGAAGATCGCCTTGCGCTGGTCGTTCATCACGTTGTCGAATTTGAGCAGGTTCTTGCGGATGTCGAAGTTGCGGGCTTCGACCTTCGCTTGCGCCTTCTCCAGCGCCTTGTTGATCCAAGGATGGACGATGGCCTCATCTTCCTTCAGCCCCAGGGCCTGGAGCATGCCATCCATGCGCTCGGAGCCGAAAATGCGCATGAGGTCGTCTTCAAGCGACAGGAAGAAGCGCGAACGTCCCGGGTCGCCCTGACGGCCCGAACGGCCGCGGAGCTGATTGTCGATGCGCCGGCTTTCATGGCGCTCGGTGCCGATGACGTAAAGGCCGCCGGCCGCCAAGGCCTGCTGCTTCTTCTTTTCCACATCGGCGGCGATCACGCTGCGCTGCTTCTCGATCTCCTCGGGAGTCGGCTCCTTGCCTTTCTCCGCCTGCACCGCGAGCCAGTCATCGATCAGCATCTCGGGATTGCCGCCGAGCTGAATGTCGGTGCCGCGGCCGGCCATGTTGGTGGCGATGGTGACCGACCCGGGCACGCCGGCCTGGGCGATGATATGGGCCTCTTGCTCGTGGTAACGCGCGTTCAGCACCTTGTGCGGAACCTTGTCCTTCTTGAGCAGCTCGGCCAGAAGCTCCGACTTCTCGATGGAGGTCGTGCCGACCAGCATGGGCTGGCCGCGCTTCTGCGCATCCTTGATGAGCTCGATGATCGCCCGGTATTTCTCCTGGGCGCTGCGGTACACCTCGTCGTCCTCGTCGAGGCGGATCATGTCGGCGTTGGTCGGCACTTCAACCACGTCGAGATTGTAAATGTCCATGAACTCGTCGGCCTCAGTGGCGGCCGTGCCGGTCATGCCGCCGAGCTTGTCGTAGAGACGGAAATAGTTCTGGAAGGTGATGGTGGCCAGCGTCTGGTTCTCGGGCTGGATGGTCACGTGCTCCTTGGCCTCGAGTGCCTGGTGCAAGCCTTCCGAATAGCGGCGTCCGGACATCATGCGGCCGGTAAACTCGTCGATGATCACCACCTCGTCATTCTTGACGATGTAGTCGCGGTCCTTGAGGAACAGCTTGTGAGCGCGCAACGCCTGCTGGACGTGGTGAACCACGCTGACATTCTCGACGTCGTAGAGCGACCCGCCCTTGAGCAGGTCGGCCTTGCTCAGGAGCTGCTCGACATGCTCGTTGCCGGCCTCGGTCAGGCTCACATGGCGGGTCTTCTCGTCGAGTTCAAAGTCTTCGTCGACGAGCTGGGGAATGAACACGTCGATGGTGGTGTAAAAATCCGAGCGGTCGTCGAGCGGGCCGGAAATGATGAGCGGCGTGCGTGCTTCGTCGATGAGGATCGAGTCGACCTCGTCGACGATGGAGAAGTAGTGACCGCGCTGTGCCATCTCCGAGTACGCGTATTTCATGTTGTCGCGGAGATAGTCGAAGCCGAATTCGTTGTTGGTGCCGTAGGTGACGTCGCAGGCATATTGCGCCTTGCGCTGCTCGTCGTTCATGTCGTGTACGATGGTGCCGACGGTGAGACCCAAGAACTTGTAGACGGCGCCCATCCAGGCGGCGTCGCGGGCGGCGAGATAGTCGTTGACGGTGACCACATGCACGCCGCGCCCGGTCAGCGCGTTGAGATAGACGGGCAGCGTCGCCACCAGCGTCTTACCCTCGCCGGTCTTCATCTCGGCGATGCGGCCCTCATGCAGCACCATGCCGCCGATGAGCTGAACGTCGAAGTGACGTTGCCCAAGCGTGCGCTTGGCGGCCTCACGGACCGTGGCGAAAGCTTCGGGAAGCAGATCGTCGAGAGTCTCGCCATCGGCCAGGCGCTTGCGGAACTCCACGGTGCGGGCGCGCAAGCCCTCGTCGGACAGCGCGGCGACTTCAGGCTCCAACGCGTTTATGCGGGCGACGTTGGCCGCGTAGGGCTTGAGCTTGCGGTCGTTGGCGGAGCCGAAGACTTTGGTGGCGAGGGCGCCAAAGGAAAGCATGGATCTGTAGCCTCTTATGGCATGAGACGGTCGCATAGGGCTTTATGGAGAAAGCCCCTGAGGCCGTGTGGTGTCTTGAGCGCGAGCCGCTCCCCGCCGATCCTCGTCAAGCCTCAAGAAAACTGACGAAAATGCCGGGGATCAACGCGGTTGAGACATAAGAGGCGCCCTTACCCTTGTCAACGCGACGCAAGCTGCCGGGCAGGCGGCTCAGGCGGGTTCCTTGGAGACGCCAGCCGTCTGTCCGATCTCGTCCAGATGCTTCTGGAGCGACAGCTTGCTCAGGCTCTGCAGCGGCAGACTGACGAAGATCGAGATGCGCTGGTTGAGCATGCGGTAGGTGTCGTCGAAGGCGAAAGCCTGTTCGGCCTGGGTGCCTTCGACGGCGGCCGGATCGGGCACGCCCCAATGGGCGGTCATCGGCTGACCGGGCCAGATGGGGCAGACCTCGTTCGCCGCGTTGTCGCAGACGGTGAACACGAAATCGAGCTTCGGCGCGCCGTCCTGGGCGAACTCTTCCCAAGATTTGGAGCGGAGCTCGGACACGTCGTAATTCAGCCGTTTGAGAAGGTTGAGGGCGTGCGGATTGACTTTTCCCGTGGGGATGCTGCCGGCGCTATAGGCGCGGAACCGGCCCATTCCCTCCCGATTGAGGATGCTTTCGGCCAGAATCGACCGGGCCGAGTTGCCAGTACAGAGAAACAGGACATTGAGGGGTTCTTGGCTGCTGACGACCTTCATGGTGGTTTCCTCCGGCTAATTTGAACAGCACGCGGCAAGGGTGGAATCGATCGCCGGCATGCAGACGGATGGCTCGCCCTGGCAGCAATCCTCCACCAGGAAGAGCAACAGCTCCCGGGTTCCGGCCAGGTTCACCCCGTAGATGACGGAGCGGCCTTCTTTGCGGGCGGTGACCAGCTTGGCCCGGGAGAGAATGGCAAGATGCGAGGACATTGTGTTGGGGGGCACTTCGAGCGCGCGGGCAATATCGCCCGCCGCCATGCCACCCGTGCCGGCGCGTATGAGCAGGCGGAAGACCTTGAGCCGGCTCTCTTGGGAGAGTGCCCCGAGGGCGCTGACGGCATTCAATGTATCCATAATTCGAGATGTATCGAAATAACGAGCGTCCGTCAATTCCGCCGCTTGGCAATATGCATGGCCAACGCTAAAGAAGACGCGGGGGACGCGCCCAACCCGCTCGCCAGCCCTCAATCGGAGCCAACGGCGAGCAGAAGACGAGGATCCATTCCTGTGAAAACTTGGTCATCTCTGCTGCTCTTTGCAGCGTTCACCGCTCTTGCGCCGCTGTCTGCCGCCGCCGACGACACAGTCGTGGCGCGCATCGACGGCGTCGACATCAAGCAATCCGATCTCGATTTTGCCGCGTCCGAGGTCGGACCTCGCCTCGGCAACTACCGCCCCGAGGACCGCAAGCGCGTCCTCCTGCAATATGTCATCGAGAATGAGCTGATGGCGGCGGCCGGCGAGAAGGAGAAGTTGGACACGACCGACAGCTTCCCCGCGCGGGTCAAATATCACACGCGGCGCGCGCTGCGGGATGCCTATTTCGACGCGAGCATCACCGGCGGCGTGTCCGACGCGGACGCCAAGAAGATCTACGACGAGAAGATCGCCGGCATGACGCCGGAGCAGGAAGTGCATGCGCGGCATATCCTCGTGGGGACCGAGGAGGAGGCCAAGGAAGTCGCCGAACGGCTGAAAAAGGGCGAAGACTTCGCCACCGTGGCCAAGGAGAAATCGCAGGACACCAATGCCGAAGGCGGCGATCTCGGTTTCTTTGCCCGCGGCCAGATGCTGAAGCCGTTCGAAGACGCGGCGTTCGCGTTGGATGTCGGGCAGGTCTCCGAGCCGGTGCAGACCCAGTTCGGCTGGCACATCATCAAGGTCGAGGAAAAACGCGACCAGGCCGTGCCGACCTTCGACCAGGTCAAGTCGGCCATCGAGGCGCAGCTCGTGCAGCAGAAGGCGCAATCCGTGGTGACGGAACTGCGTGACGCGGCCAAGATCGAGATCGTCGATCCGGACATCAAGCGGTCCATGGATGACGCGGCGCTGCGTGGCGAGGCCCCCCCGCTGCCGGAACCAGAGGACAATGAGGACCACTAAGCGGTCCGCGCTCAGCCTTGGCTAAGATCTCGCCTTTCGCGCCCACGCGGCTGCCGGCATTGCCCGCCATCGACGGCGTGCGGTTGGCCGCCTGCGCGGCGGGCATCCGCTATCCGGGGCGCACGGACTTGCTGCTGGCGCTGTTCGAGCCGACGACCACGGTCGCCGGCGTGCTGACCCGCTCGAAGACCGCCTCGGCGCCGGTCGAATGGTGCCGGGCGCATCTTCAGCACGGCATGGCCCGGGCGCTGGTGGTCAATTCCGGCAACGCCAATGCCTTCACCGGCATGCGCGGCCGCGAGGCGGTGAAAGAGACGGCCCACGCTGCGGCGAATGTGGCGGCTTGTCTTGAGTCCGACGTTTATATCGCCTCCACCGGCGTCATCGGCGAGCCGCTCGATCCGGGCAAGTTCATCGGGCTTTTCGGCGATCTTGCCGAAAAGGCGCAAGCGGACGCCTATGAGATCGCGGCGCGGGCGATCATGACCACCGACACCTATCCGAAGCTTGCCACGCGCGCCTGCGAGATCAACGGGGTGACGGTGACCATCAACGGCATCGCCAAGGGCGCCGGCATGATCGCTCCCGATATGGCGACCATGCTCGCTTTCCTGTTCACCGATGCGGCCATCGAGCCCGCCGCCCTGCACGATGTCATGGCGCCTCTCGTCGAGGACAGCTTCAACGCCATCACCATCGATAGCGACACCTCGACCAGCGACACCTGCCTCATCTTCGCCACCGGCGCGGCCACGAAGCGCGGTGCGCCACGCATCGCGCGCGGCGACGACGAGCGGCTCGCGGGCTTTCGCGCGGCTCTGTCGGAGCTGATGACCGATCTCGCCCACCAGATCGTCAAGGACGGCGAAGGGCTGACCAAGTTCGTGAAGCTCACGGTCACCGGGGCCGAGACGAAAGCGGCGGCGCGGACCATCGCGCTGTCCATCGCCAACTCGCCGCTGGTGAAGACGGCGCTGGCCGGCGAGGACCCCAATTGGGGGCGCATCGTCATGGCCGTCGGCAAGGCCGGCGAAGCGGCGGATTGCGATAAGCTCGCCATCCGGTTCGGCGAAATCGTGGTGGCCAAGGAAGGCGGCGTGGCGCCGGGCTACCGCGAGGAGCAGGGCGCGGCCTATATGAAGCACGCCGAGCTCGAAATTGCCGTGGATGTTGGCGTCGGCGAGGCCTCCGCGACAGTTTGGACCTGCGATCTCACCAAAGAGTATATCGCCATCAACGCCGACTACCGGTCGTAAGCGGCCGTGCGCGGCGGCGAAGCTCCCGAGCTCGTTCTCGTAGCGGCCTGTGTTCTGGTGGACGACGACGGCGCGGTGCTGATCACCAAGCGCCCCGAAGGCAAGCCTCTCGCCGGTCTTTGGGAATTTCCCGGCGGCAAGGTCGAGGCGGACGAGACGCCGGAGCAGGCGTTGGTCCGCGAGCTGAAAGAAGAACTCGGCATCGATGTCGCAGCTCCGGGACTCACTCCCTTAACTTTTGCCAGTCACTCTTACCCTGCGTTCCATCTCCTCATGCCGGTCTATCTGTGCCGGCGCTGGAGTGGGGATGTGGCCGCAAACGAGGGGCAGGGACTTGCTTGGGTGCGGCCCGAGGCGCTTACTGCCTACGCCATGCCGCCGGCGGACGAGCCGCTGAAGCAGATCCTGCCAAGTTTATTGGGACTGTCACAGGGACGCTGAACGGTGCGCGTGATCATGCAGAGGAAGATTGCGCGAGCGTGTTTCGCAGACGCCGTGCGGCGCTTCGCGTCGAACTGCTCCGGCGCCACGGCCATCGAATATGGCTTGTTGATAGCTCTTATTGGCATCGCCGTGGCGGCGGGCACGAGCTTGGTCGGAGGCGGGTTGTGGTCAACGTGTTGTCGAGCCTTGGGACCACCCTCGGCAGCTAGCCCCTATCTAGCCCCCATCTACTCTTCGGTCTTCTTCTCTTTGGTCTTTTTCTTGGGCGCTTGCGGGAACGACGCCTTGTTGCCGGCCGGTTGCTCTTTTGTGTGGAGCGTATCGGCGAGCCGCTGCCTGGCGCTGCCGGGTTGAAGCGGCTTCTGCTGACTGGCGTCGGGCGCCCAGCCGCTCATGAACACAAACTCGAACGTCGCCGTGACCTTGCCGTCCGCGGTGCCATGCCGGGCGCGGTAGATCTCCTCCGCCCGCGCCAGCGTGCGGCGCGGCAACGGCGCGCGCTTCCGGGCCATGAGCACGTTGCCGCCGCCCAGCGCGCGGACCTCGCGCATCAGTTCGCGCGGGGAGGGATAGACGACCTTCAGGATTTCCGCGTCGGCCACGGGAAGGGCAAAGCCGGCGCGCTGCAGCAGTGCGCCATAAGCCCTGACGTCGCCGAAGGGCGACACCCGCGGGGACGCGCCGCCTTCCATCTCGCCTTCCGCTTCGATCAGCGCCTCGCGCAGCTCGATCAGCGCACCTGCACCCAGCGCCGCCGCCATGAACAGGCCGTCGGGGGCGAGCGCGCGCCGGATCTGGATGAGGCTGCCGGGGAGGTCGTTGACCCGGTGCAGCGCTAGCCCCGAGACGATGAGGTTGAAGCTTGCGTCCTTGAAGGGCAGCAGATCCTCGTCGCAGACGAGTGCGGGGCGTGGGCAGAGCGCCGCATAGGCCGGCGCGCTCTCGGCGTAGACCATGTCGCCAACCGAGGGGAGCGCCGCGACGGTCCTGCCGAGCAGGCCATGAAAGGCGCCGAGATCCAGGGCCAAGGGGAAGTTCCGCAGCATGATCTCGACGCGCTCGCCGATCTCGCGCGCCACATGCGCGATGAGAAATTCGCGGGCCTCCACTTCGTGGGCAAAGCGGTCGCGGCGCTGGCGGAGCAGGCGGCGGTCGAACAGGTGCGCGTTGCTCATGGTCTCCCTAACTCTGGCATTCCTTGGATCTGATATGTCATGGGCCCCATGGGAGCGAGCGACACAGATCTTCGGGTGGAACGCTCAGCGGCGCCGGCGCGCATGCTATCTTCGCGCATGGGGTCTTGGCGCATCGGCTTGAGTGCGGTCGCCGATCTGCTGCCGCCGCCGGTATGCATTTCCTGCCGCGCGCGCATCATGGGCCATGGCCTGCTCTGCGGCGACTGCTTCGCCAAGGTCGATTTCATCGCCCCTCCCATCTGCGCGCGGCTCGGCGTGCCGCTGCCATACGACGCGGGCGAGCCGGCCCTCTCCGCGGCGGCGATCGCCTCGCCGCCAGGCTACGACCGGGCGCGGGCCGTGGCGCGTTATTCGCTGACCATGCGCGATCTGATCCGGAGCTTCAAATATCGGGACCGCCAAGAGGGGCTCGCTTTGTTCAGCCGCTGGATGGTCCATGCCGGGCTTGAGCTTCTGGCCGACGCCGACTTGATCGTGCCGGTGCCGCTTTACCGTTCGCGGCTTTGGTGGCGGCGGTTCAACCAGTCGGCCATGTTGGCGCAGAGGGTCGCCAAGGCGGCGGGCGTTCCCAGCGATTGTTTCGTGCTGAGGCGGGTGCGGCGGACGGCGAGCCAAGTGGGCCTGACCGCGGAACAGCGTGTGCGCAATGTGGCGGGCGCCTTCAAGGTCGATCCGCCGCGCGCCAGTCTGGTCAAAGGCAAGCGGATTATCGTGGTGGACGATGTGATCACCACGGGGGCGACGGCTGAGGCCTCCCGGGTGCTCAAACGGGCCAAGGCGGCGCGGGTCGACGTGCTGGCCCTGGCGCGCGCGGTCGAGCCCACCGCGTTCGTGCTCTAAGCCTCGTCGAGTCCCCGAGCATAACGTCGCGCTCCGAGCGGAAATACTTGCGCCGAGCGGGTTAACAACCCAGTTACCATGAACTGAAAGTCTGGCTCGAATTGCGGAGCCTTCCGGTCGCCCCGAGACAAAGATCATGATCGTTCTCTACACCACTCCACATTGCGGCTTCTGCCTGGCGGCCAAACGGCTGCTTGCCGGCAAAGGCCTCGACTTCGAGGAGATCGATGTGAGCTTCGACAACGAGAAGCGCA
Source organism: Methyloceanibacter sp. (assembly GCA_035528655.1). Classification (GTDB taxonomy): domain Bacteria; phylum Pseudomonadota; class Alphaproteobacteria; order Rhizobiales; family Methyloligellaceae; genus Methyloceanibacter. Next base: position 4,522 of record DATKYG010000011.1, on the reverse strand, counting down.
GCGAGATGATGGCCCGCGCCGGCGGGGTGCGGACCGTGCCGCAGATCTTCATCCACGGCCATCACGTCGGCGGCCACAGCGACCTTGCCGCGCTGGAGCGTGCCGGCGAGCTTGAGGACTGGCTGCTGCGCGAGCCTGCTGAACCATGAGCGCGGGCCCGGAGACCCAATTCCGCGCGGCGCTGGTCCAGCTGCGGGCGAGCCGCGACATCGCGCCCAATATCGATCGGGCCGAGGCGCTGATCCGCCAGGCGGCCAAAGGCGGCGCCGCCTACGTGCAGACGCCGGAGAATACCGCGTTGATGGAGCTCGATCCGGCGCGCGTGCTCAAGCAGGTCGCGCCCGAGGCCGATAGTGTGCCGCTCGCGCGGTTGCGGGCGCTGGCGGCCGAGCTCGGCATTTGGCTGCATATAGGCTCGCTCGGTATCGCGCTGGGCGAGGGCCGCGTAGCCAACCGCTCATTTGTCATCGATCCCGTAGGCGAGATCGCCGCGCGCTACGACAAGCTGCATATGTTCGACGTGGACCTGCCCGGCGGGGAGAGCTACCGCGAGTCGCAATATTACGGGCCCGGCTCCAAAGCGGTGATCGCCGATCTGCCGTTCGGGCGGCTCGGCATGACGATCTGCTACGATCTGCGGTTCCCCGCGCTCTACCGCGCTCTCGCCACCGAAGGCGCCAACCTCATCGCTATTCCCGCCGCGTTCACCAAGCAGACCGGTCAGGCCCATTGGCATGTGCTGGTGCGGGCGCGGGCCATCGAGACCGGCGCGTTCGTGTTCGCCGCCACGCAAGGCGGGCTGCACGAGAACGGCCGGGAGACCTTCGGCCACAGCATGATCGTGTCGCCCTGGGGTGAGATTTTGGCCGAGGCTGGAGAGGAGCCGTGCGTGGTCTTTGCCGACATCGACGTCAGCCAGTCCGAGGCGGCGCGCGCGCGAATCCCGGCGCTCAAGCACGGGCGCGCCTTCGACATCGAGATCGCTGGCCCGGCGCCTGCGCGGAGGGAGGCGTCATGATCTGCTTTGCGCTCGCTTGTGACCAAGGCCATGGCTTCGACGCCTGGTTCTCGTCGGGCACCTCCTATGACGAGCAAAGCGAGGCCGGCGTCATCGTCTGCCCCGACTGCGGCAGCGACAGGGTGGAAAAGGCGCCCATGGCGCCCGCGGTGCTGCGCGGCAAGGGCGGATCCATTGCCGAGGATGGGTCCGCGCCGGCCGGCAAGCCGCAAGATAGCGAGGCTAAGCAGGCCTACGCGGTCCTCAAGGGCCTGCGCGAGCACCTCGAGGCCAATGCCGAGGATGTGGGCAAAGCGTTTGCCGAGGAGGCCCGCAAGATGCATTACGGCGAGACGGAAGCCCGAAGCATTTACGGCGAAGCAAGCGTGGACGAAGCCAAGGCGCTGCATGAGGAGGGCATTCCGGCCCTGCCGTTGCCGCCATTGCCCGAGGAACAGAATTGACGGCCGGGCGTTTGGAAACCAGGTGTTGCCATCATAGTTTTGTCATTGTGAGGTAACGTCTTGTTTGGGGGCCTCCGGTACAAAATACGGAACAACTTCTCGCGAGGCGCCCTGGTAAGGCCTTGTTAGCCTGTATTCTAAGGCTGCCGGGTGGTGGTTTGCGCGTAACCAGGGAACGAAAAAATGCGCCTCTCAAAACTGCTAAATCACAGAAATCTGCCGTTTCAGGTGCTCGCCGCCGGTCTTTTCGCGGTTATGCTCGCCTCGCCGGTGAGCGCTGAGCCGGCCGGCCACGCCACGACGCCTGAGGCACTGACCACCGAATCACCGTCGCTTCTCGCCGGTCCGCAAAGCGAATCGGATGCCGATTCGGCTTCAGTCGAGCTGGAATCGGCCACCGACGCCGAGATCGAGACCGTGACGAGCGACCCTCAAACCGATCCAGAGACCGCAGAATCCGACACCTCCGATTCCGAGACTGCCAACACGGACCCCGTCGACACCGAGCCCAGCTCTCAGGTGCTGGTCGATGTGGACAAGACCACGCAGCAGATGACCGTGTTCGTGGACGGCGTCGAGCTTTACAGCTGGCCCGTCTCGACCGGGATGCGCGGCTATTCAACGCCTTCGGGGACCTATACGGCCTCGTCGATGAACAAGATTTGGTACAGCAAGCAGTGGGACAACGCGGCCATGCCGCATGCCATCTTCTTCACCAAGAAGGGCCACGCGATCCACGCCAGCAATGAAACGAAGCGTCTGGGCTCGCCCGCCAGCCATGGCTGCGTGCGCCTGGCGCCGAAAAACGCCGCGACCCTGTTCAAACTGGTCGAGGAGAAGGGCCTGAAGAATACCCAGGTGGTGTTGACGGGTGTCTCGCCCGGCGGTGAGTCCAACGTGGCGAGCCAGCGGCAGCGGCCGCCCCAATATCCGGCCTATCCAGGCCAGCGAGGGTATGGCGGCCAATACGGCTATTACGACGAGGCCCCGCCAATTCGCCGCAAGCGCAGGCGGCTGTTCCAGCCCTATTACGAGGCGCCCCCGGCGCAGCAGCAGCAGCGCCAGCGGCGCGGCCAGCAGCGCTGGTTCCGTCCCCCGGGCTATTGAGCCATCAAATACGTCACCCTAGGTGCCCGCGCATCACCGCGTGGGCCTCGAAGGGCCGCCATTCTTCGAGGCTTGCTCCCGCTGGCGCCTCTGGAAGACGGGACGTTTTAGCCCTTCGTGGCGGTGGCGAAATAGTTCACGTCGGTGTCGCCGGATAGGCTCCACACATCCGTCAGCGGATTGTAGACCATGCCCTTGGTGCTGCTCAGCATGAGCCCTGCGGCGCTCAAGCCCGTTTTCAGTTCCTCGGGCCGCACGAACCGGTCCCATTGATGGGTGCCCACGGGTAGCCAGCGCAGGACGAATTCGGCGCCGACGATGGCCAAAGCGTAGGCCTTCAGCGTGCGATTCAGGGTCGACAGGATCATCACCCCGCCGGGCTTCACCAACGGGGCGATCCGCTTGAGAAAGGCCGGCACGTCCGGCACATGCTCGACCACCTCCAGGACAAGCACCGCGTCGAAGCTGTCGCGCGAAGCCGCGACCTCTTCGGCAGTGGCAGGCCAGTAGGCAATGTCCAAGCCGGCGCCGTGCGCGTGGGCTTTAGCGGCGGCAATATTCTCGGGCGCCGGGTCGATGCCGGTGACGGCTGCCCCGAGCCGTGCCAGGGGCTCGGCCACGAGGCCCCCGCCGCAGCCGATATCGAGGACCGTTAGCCCTGAGAGGCTCGGCGGCGCCTTGGGATCGCGGGCGAAATGGGTGCAGAGCTGGTCCCTAATATAAGTGAGCCGGGTCGGGTTGATCTGATGCAGCGGGGCGAACGGCCCCTTCGTGTCCCACCAATCGTCGGCGAGCTTGGCGAAGCGGGCGACCTCGTCGGCATCGAGGGTCGTCGAGCTGTCGGTCGATGAGCTGTCGCTGGTTGAGCTGTTCTTGGCAGGACCCATAGGCGCCATTGGCCGCGTGCCTTCACTGCCTGTCAAGGAGCCCAGCGCCATGGTTGCGGCGTTCGGCCCCAATCAGTATGAAAGAGCGGAATTTTGCTGGCCGGTCCGAAAAATGGGCCGGCCCTTCTGTTGTGAGCAGTCATGTCTCTGCTGGTGTTGAAATTTGGCGGCACGTCGGTGGCCGATCTCGAGCGGATTCGCAACGTCGCGGCGCACGTCAAGCGCGAGGTCGACGCCGGGAATGCTTGCGCCGTCGTGGTTTCGGCCATGGCCGGGCAGACCAACCAGCTCGTGTCGCTGGTCGAGGAGGCTTGGGGCTACAAGGCCCGCCGCCAGAACGGCTCGGAGGCGTCCGCCCATTACGACGCCCGCGAATATGATGCGGTGGTGTCCTCGGGCGAGCAGGTGACCTCGGGGCTTTTGGCGCTCGTGCTGCAGGCGGCCGGCGTGAAGGCGCGGTCCTGGCAGGGCTGGCAAATTCCGCTGCATACCGACGCCGCCCATCGGGCCGCGCGCATCACCGGCATCGAGGTGGACGAACTCAAAGGTCGGATGCTCGACGGCGAAGTGGCGGTGATCGCCGGTTTCCAGGGTATCGCGCCGGGCAACCGCATCGCCACGCTCGGCCGCGGCGGGTCCGATACGAGTGCGGTTGCCTTGGCGGCGGCGCTCACGGCCGACCGCTGCGACATCTATACGGACGTGGACGGGGTCTACACCACCGACCCCCGCGTAGTGCCGAAGGCGCACCGGCTCGACCGCATCTCCTACGAGGAGATGCTGGAAATGGCCTCGCAAGGGGCCAAGGTGCTGCAAACCCGCTCGGTGGAGCTTGCCATGCAGAAGGGCGTGCGGGTGCTCGTGCGCTCGAGCTTCGAGGCGCCCGATCTGGCCGGCAAGGGCGATGCCGAGACCGGCGAGGGCATTGGAACACTCGTTTGCCATGAGGATGAGATCGTGGAGCAAAACGTCGTCAGTGGAATTGCCTATGCGCGGGACGAGGCCAAGGTGACGCTGCTCAAAGTGGCCGACAAGCCGGGCGTCGCCGCGCAAGTGTTCGGCCCGCT
>DATKYG010000010.1:0-2070 GCA_035528655.1 Methyloceanibacter sp. | reverse complement strand
CACGCTCACGAGCGGCGACCGCACCTCTTTGCGGCTCGAGGCTTGCCCGCCCGGCCTGCTCGACCATGGGCTGGCGCGCCTCGGGCGCATTCTCGGTGAAGACTTCGTCGCCGATGCGCTGCCGGTGCGCATGTCGCGCGCAAATATCGCGGTGGAAGGCTTTGCCGGGCTTCCCACGCTGCATCGGCCGAACGGCCTCCAGCAATATCTCGTCGTCAATGGCCGCCCCGTCCGCGACAAGCTCCTCGCCGGGACGGTGCGTGCGGCCTATGGCGATCTCGTTCCGAACGGGCGGCATCCGATGCTCGCTTTGTTTCTGACGCTGCCCCCCGACGAAGTCGATGTGAATGTGCATCCGGCCAAGACCGAGCTCCGGTTCCGCGATGCGCAAGCGGTGCGCTCCATCGTCATCGCCGCCCTGAGAGAGGCGCTTGGCGCCGCCCAGCATCGCGCCACCGCGAGCCTGTCACAGGAGGCGCTCACGCGCATGGCACAACGGCCAGACGGCCCCATGCAGCCGCAGCGCATGGGGCAGGCGCCTTATCGTTCCGGCCACGCATCGCCCCGGGCCTACGGCTTTGCCGAACGCGCCCAGGCCCCGCTCGGACCGGTCTCTGCCCCAAGCGCCATCACCACCGAGGCAGGCGCCGAGGGTGGCGCCGCGGTCGACTATCCCTTGGGCGCGGCGCGGGCGCAGGTGCACGACACCTTCATCATCGCCGAGACCGAGCACGCGCTGGTCATCGTCGATCAGCACGCGGCGCACGAGCGGCTGGTCTATGAGCGCCTGAAGCAGGCCTTCGCCAATGGCGGGCTCTCCCGCCAATTGCTCCTGATCCCCGAAGTGGTCGAGCTCGATGCCGAGGCGGCCGAGCGACTCGGAGCCGCGGCGTCAGAGCTCGAGCGCCTGGGGCTGGTGGTCGAGCCTTTCGGCGCTGCGGCCATCATCGTGCGCGAAGTGCCGGCTCTGCTCGGTCAGGGCAACATCCAGGGGCTGATGCGGGATCTCGCCGACGAGCTGGCCGAAGGTGAGGGGGGACTGGTGGTGGCCGAGCGCCTCGATCACGTGCTGTCGACCATGGCCTGTCATGGCAGCGTGCGCGCCGGCCGCCGCCTCAACGCCGCCGAGATGAACGCGCTGCTCCGCGACATGGAGGAGACGCCCTTCTCCGGCCAGTGCAATCATGGCCGCCCGACCTATGTCGAGCTCAAGCTTACCGATATCGAAAAGCTGTTCCAGCGCCGCTAGGCCCACGCAAAATCGGAATGTACCGGGTGGAATGGGGCCGAGGATAATTATTTGAAATTCTGCAACACTGCCGTGCGCAGGAAGGCGCGGTCGGCGGTGGCGACGTCGCCGGTCGCCTCGCCCAGATTGAGGTGAGCGATCTGGATCAGATGCCCGCTCTCGGTCTTCACCAGGGTGTAATGGATTTCGACCGTCTTACCGTCGGTGCGGCAGGTGGTGAACACCCGCTTCACGCTCACCGTTTCGGCCGGCTCGCTGACTTTCTTGCCTGAGGAAAAGTCTCCCTCGCAATTTTTGGCGTCATCGGCGATGACCACGCTTGTGGCATCGTCGAGATCGACCGCGCTCATACCCTTATAGCCCACCAGTGCGGCCACGATGCCGTTGGCGTAGGTCCAGACCACGTCGAAATTCGGCATCGGGTTCTGATCAGGATCGATCAGCTCGTAATTGGTGATGCCGGCTGAGGCGAGTAGATCCGAGACGAAGATCAGGGCTTCATCCTCGGTGAAAAGCTTGTTCTCGTTATCAGGGGCGTCGGCCGGCGCCTTGGTCTCGATCGGGGAGACACTCGCCCCGCCCATCAGCTTCTCGGCCTCCAAATGCTCGGTGACGCAGCCGGCGAGGTCGACAATGCCATCGGCTGTGCCGGTCAGTCTGAAGCTGAATTTACCGAGTTCGGTGGCGACGATCAGGACTTCGCCATGGCGCATGGCCTCGACTACGGGATCGGTGTTCTCCAGCGGCACCAAGATGCCATGGGCATCGACCATCTTGCCCGTGGAGAACATCGGCGGCAGCGCATCGACCGTGAGCTCCAC
>DATKYG010000009.1:0-3325 GCA_035528655.1 Methyloceanibacter sp. | reverse complement strand
GCCGAGATAGAGATGATGCCAGAGCTGGGTGGCGACCACGCCGCCGAGCGCAAGGCTCGCGATGTCGCCGAGCTTGTCACCCTCGCCGCGCGCCAGCAGCGCGCAGTCCCGCTGGACGGCGTCGGCATTGAAATAGCCGGTCCGCGCCAAGCTCTCCGGGCTCAGCAAATCCCGAACGAAGGCGGGCGGGTTGGCGAGGAAGGTCTCGGCCGTGGGCGCCCGGAACATGGCCTTTCGCCGCCAGGCCATTTCGCGGGGCAACAGCCGCTCAGCCGCGCGCCGCAGCAAGTATTTGTCGCGGACCAGCCGCCGAAGCTTCCACTTCGGGTGCATGCGGGCGGCGAGTGCGATCACGTTCTCGTCGAGAAACGGATAGCGCGTCTCCACGCTGTTCGCCATGGCCACCCGGTCGCCTTTCTGGCTCAACAGCAGACCGGGGAGAAGCACCTTGTAGCCGACATAGAGCGAGCGGTTCAGCGGGTGCCACCGCGCCATGCGATCGACGTCGAGATGGAGGTCCTCGTAGGCCACGTACGCGCCAAGCTCTTCCTTGAGCCCGGCGCTATAATAACGGTGACGCGACCGTGCCACGAGATTGTAGACGACGGACTGGGCGTGCGGCCCGCCAATCATGGCGTCGATGCGGGCGAACTCGGCGAAGGACACATCGGACGCCGCCCATTTGCGCGCTACCCGGCTGATCGCCGTGCTCGGGCGAAAGCCATTGCCGATATCGAGCCGGCGGGCGATTTCCCGGATCTTGAACCAGATATAGCCGGCGAAGGCTTCGTCCGCGCCCTCGCCGGTGAGCACCACCTTGTAGCCTTGCCGCCGCACCTCGCCGGACAGCACCAGCATCGCCGCGCAGGCGGTATCCAGCACCGGACTTTCGGACGCCGCGGTGAGCGTCGCATAGTTGTCGACAAGGATACCCGCGCCGCCATCGACGACCGTCGAATGACCTCCGATCGCGCGCGCGGCTGCAAGCGCCTTGTCCGTCTCGTCCAGTCGAGGATCGGGCACGCGCAAGGTGAAATTCGGCAGCGCCGTGCCCGACACACGCGCCGCGGTCGCCAGTACATAGGCTGAATCCACGCCGCCGCTGAGATAACCGACCACCGGCACGTCGGCGCGAAGTCTCACCTCGACGGCGCGGGCGAAGGTCTCCTCGAAGGCGTCGATGGCCGCTTCGGCATCCGCTGGGTCGTCCTCCTCGCCCCAATCCGGAAAGTCGAGATCCCAATATTTGCGTTCGACGGGCGGGGCCGACCGCGCCTCGCCCCAGCCGAATTTCAAATAATGACCGGGCGCGATTGCCTGCACGCCATCGAACATCGTGCGGCGGCCGCCAAGAGCGAAGAAGGTGAAGAGATGGTCGAGACCACGCGGATCCGCCTTGGGCGCAACGGCGCCCGAAGCGATCAAGGCTTTGATCTCGGAGCCGAAATACAAAAAGTCGCCCTGCTGCGACCAGAACAGAGGGCAAATGCCCACCCGGTCTCGTGCCAGCAACAAGACGCGGCGCTTGAGGTCGACAAGTGCGAAGGCGAACTGTCCCGTGAGGTGCTCGAGGAATCCCTCGCCGCGCTCCTCGTAGAGATGGACGATGATCTCGCTGTCGCTCTGCGTGCGGAAGATGTGACCCTTGGCCTCGAGCTCTCGCCGCTGCTCCGGAAAATCGAAGAACTCGCCGTTGCATACGACGGCGACGCTCTGGTCCTCGTTGAAGATCGGCTGGCGTCCGTTGCTCACACCGACGATGCTGAGCCGCCGGCAGGCCAACCCGACGCCGGGCGCGACAAGGAATCCATCATCGTCCGGCCCTCGATGCGCGAGCGCATCCGCCATGCGTTGCAGCATGGCCCGATCAGGCAGACGCCGTCCTTTGAGATCTAGCACACCGGCCAAGCCGCACATCGGGTCTCCTTCGCGCCCACAAGCGCGGGTTAGCGATCAAGGGCACCGCATCGAATCGCTCCTCTTCTTGCGGACAAGCTTTGTCCTAAGAAGGGCGCTACTCCGGCATAATCACCGCATCGCCCGGCATATCCTCGAATACGCTTTCCTTGACGCCGAAATTGGTGGCGAGCAGGAGGTCGGGCGTGCCCGCCATCCATGCTGTGATGGAGACCGACTGATACGTACCATTATTGAGCACGATCACCACTTCGAGATCGTCGTCGCCTGTATTCTCGATGTAGTGGCCATAGCCTTGCGGCACATAGCCCACGTCGCCCACGCCGAACTTGTCTGTTCGTGCCCGCCCGCCCGAACCGAACACGGTCATGCGCGCGGAGCCCTTCAAGTAATACTGCCACTCCGCCGCATTCGGATGCCAATGCAGCTCCCGCATACCGCCAGGGTGAATGGTGAGCAGCGCACCCGTCATGGTGGAGGAGATCGGAAATTCCATTTCCGAGGCGACGCGCATGGTGCCGCCGGGAAAGGGCTCCGGCGCTTGGGCCAAGAGCCGATAGCGGTGGGTGAGCGGCGGCGCGTTCAGCGTGCCGGGCTCAGGGTCCTCCGGCAGAGGCGGCGGCACCGGCCCCTTGGCGATATAGACCTCATGGTCGGGGAACTTCGCAAAGGCCGAGACCGGCATGCCGAAATTCTTTGCCAGCACCTCATGGGGGGTATGTCCCAACCAGTCCGTGATCGAGAACGTGCCGAATTCCGAGAAATAGCCGTTGTCGAACACGAGGATGAAGGTACAGCCGCCTTCGAGCGCTTGGATGGAATGGCCGTGGCCGCGGGGGAACTACCACAGATCGCCTTCCCAAAAATCCACCACCTCCGCCTGGTTGTCCGGGTCGATGGTGGTGACGCGGGCGCGGCCACCGATCATGTAGGCCCATTCGGCGGCGTTGGCGTGCCAGTGAAGCTCGCGCACTGCCCCTGCCTCGAGCGTCATGTAGACGCCGGCGAGCTTGTCGGACACCGGGAACTGGACGACGGTCGCCTCCTTGGCGGTCCCGCCGTCGAACTGCTTGGTCGGCTGCGCGCCGAGCGGATAGCGGAAGGACGGTAGTTCGGGCCCCGCCAACGGCGCGGGCGCCGGCCCAAAGGGCGGCTGCACAGTTTCACTCAAAGGAAGACCCCCCATCACCGGACCAGCCCGGCAAGTTTGCGCCAGTTGCCGCCGCCGCTGCAACGATTTCCGCCGTGCCCAGCCCGGACCCTTCAGCGGCCCGTGCGTCCCCGCGCCGCCAGATGCCGGCCCCTTGCCGCGTCCAGCCGCGGAAAGTTGCGCTCAGCTCGACATTCGTTGGCGTCGTCCATGGTGTCGGCAATGCGCGCGGCGACATAGAGAAGGATCCGAGCCTGC
>DATKYG010000008.1:0-42627 GCA_035528655.1 Methyloceanibacter sp. | reverse complement strand
TGGCGGAGGGGGTGGGATTCGAACCCACGAGACGCTCGCGCGCCTGCCGGTTTTCAAGACCGGTGCCTTCAACCACTCGGCCACCCCTCCTGTCTTCTGCGCCGGCCCAGCTGGAAACCTGCTCTTAGGGTCTGCCCGTTATCTGCTTGTGTTTCGATCGCCGCACGATCCTTCATAGGGCCATGGACCGCAAGCCAGACATATCCGGGCCCGATGCCCCGCGTGCCTACACCATCCCCCCTTAAGGGATGGTGGCCGATCGTGCAAAGGGTCGGGCACAAGATCGTCGACGACAATCTCCAAGTGGTCACCGCGGGCTGCGCCTTCTACGCCCTGTTCGCCATCTTTCCAGCCCTCTGGGCCTCGATTTCACTTTTCGGGCTCACCACCGATGCGGATACCGTGGAGCGGCAATTCAGCATGCTCGCCACCGTGCTGCCGCCTCAGGCCTATGACATCGTCATTGGTGAGATCCGGAGAATCGCCGACACCCCGCATCAGGCATTGGGCTGGAGCTTTGCAGTTGGCCTCGGAATCGCGCTGTGGAGTGCCAATCTCGGCACGCAGGCCATGTTCTCCGCGCTGAACATCGCCTATGGCGAGCCGGAGCACCGCAGCCTGCTTCGCTTCTATTTGAGCGGATTCGTCTGCACCATCATCGGCATCCTCGGCGTCGTCGCCATGCTGTTCGCCGTCGTCTATGTGCCGATCGCGTTTGCCGAGACCGGCCACGCCGGCGACTATCAGGCGCTCGTCAGGGTGGGGCGCTGGCCGTTCCTCGCGCTTTTCGTCATGTCGCTTCTTGCCCTGATCTACCGCTACGGTCCGAGCCGCCGCGGGGCCGAATGGCGCTGGATCAGTGTCGGCGCGATCTTCGCCACGACCGTATGGCTGCTCGCGTCCGCCGGCTTCTCCTATTACGTCTCCAACTTCGCCAGCAACTACGACCGCATGTACGGCTCTCTCGGCGCGGTGATCGTCCTGCTGTTTTGGCTCTACCTCACCTTCTTCATCGTGCTGGTGGGCGCCGAGATCAACGCCGTGCTTGAATTGGAGACGGGAGACGCGAAGGGCGACGGCGCGCGTGATGCCAAACCGGGCGGTCAGGGAGCGGCAGGGTAGGGGGCTTGTCCTTACGCAAGGACTTGGGCTTAAGCCTGATCCGGCGCGCTTCGTCTGAGCCATCGCCGGCGTATGAGCCCGACGCTCAATACCAATACCGCGCCGAATGCCGCTCCCACGAGACCGACCGTATGGGCGGTGGCCGGATCGAGATGGCCCATGAACAGCGGATCCTTGGAGATGATCTCACCTGCGATCCAGCCGAGCAGCGCCGCGCCGGCCCAGACGATGATGGGGAAGCGCTCGAGCAGCGCCATGACGATAGCGGCGCCGGCCATGATGAGCGGGATGCTGACCGCCAGGCCGAACATCAGCAGCGCGTAATTGCCCCGGGATGCCATGGCGATGGCGATGACATTGTCGAGGCTCATCACCGCGTCGGCGATGGCGATGATCTTGACCGCGTGCCAGAGATTGTTGACGGGCTCGATATTCGCACCGCCATTCTCTTCCTCGCCACCGAGTAGCTTGACGGCGATCCAAATCAGAAGCAAACCGCCGATCAGCTTGACGAACGGCATGGTCATGAGCGTGGTCACCAGACCGGTGAACGCGACGCGCAGACCGATGGCGACGAGGGTTCCGAGCGCGATGCCCCAGACGCGCTGGGTTGGCGGCAGTTTGCGGCAGGCAAGCGCAATGACGACCGCGTTGTCGCCCGACAACAGAAGGTCGATCCAGATGATCTGAAGAACGGCGAGCCAAAAACCTGGATCGTCGACAGTCATGCTGCTGCTTACCCCCTGATGCGGTGATGCCCGGGCCGGTCCCCTCAGACCCGGCCCAAGGCCTTATCCCTTTGCCGCGAAAAACGGCAAAGGCAAGACAAGTTATATAGGTGTTCCGACGCCGGGTTGAAGGTGGGGGGAAACGGCCTAGACCGCCCATAACGGCAGTTTCAGTCGAGGACAAGCCCTCGCGGATCGCTTATGCTTTTGGTGTCAGTCAGACGAATCGGGCCCGCGGGCCTTTTTTACCGGAGAGAACCCTTGCCAGCCATGGATCCAGTTCTGCTGAGCCCACTCATCGCTCTCATCGCGGGAATTCTCATCTTGCTGATGCCGCGCATCCTGAACTACGTCGTGGCGATCTATCTCATCGCCATCGGCATCATCGGGCTGGCGCATCACTTCCAATAAACGGCCGACGTTGCCTGTCGGACAGCAAGGTAAACGTGCGTGGCTGCTGCGGCAGCCCAGCGCATCTGCCTTGCATGCCTGGGAAGAGTGACCTAGAACCGCTTCTTCCGATGTCCTATAGTTCGCTCCTCACGCTCGCCATCAGGGGGAGCGCCCCCCGGCGCGGGGGATCGATCCTTCAGGGCGTTCGGGGTGGCCGGTCGGCAGCCAAGAGGTCAGAGCTCGGGCTCTTGGCCGTGCGCGCTTCGACACTTTCTAAGACCGCGGCAAGACGGGGTTACCAAGGGTGTGACGAAACAAGGCGATCAAGCCAAGCGGCGCGTCGAGAAAGGCGAGTATTCCATCTTAGGACTTCGGCCGAGGTTTGTGCTCGGTCTTGTTGCCATATTTGCAACGCTCGCCACGTTCGGGGCGCATGCTGGACTCTGTGCCAATCCCACTTTGGGTGGCGCGGCTGAAGCAGCCCGTTCCGTAGTGCTGGCCGCGAACAAGACCGACAAGACTGATAAGACCGAGAAGACTGAAACGCGCCCGGCTGCTTATGTCTGGTCGGCCACGCGCATGGAGTCCGGGCTGCGCCTGCGCGGCGTGGCGCCTTCCGAGGAAGACCGCCGGACCATGCTTGGCATGGTGAAGGCGAATTTCCCCGATCTCGTCGTGGAAGACCGCTTGAGGATTGTCGAGGGCGGCCCCCCGCGAGAGCAATGGCTTGGTGCGGTGAGTTTCGGCCTGCAACAGCTCGCGCATCTCAAGCGCGGCTCGGTGCGGCTGTTCAACGTCGGCCTGCAGGTGTCAGGCGAGGCCCGTAGCGCCGACGACTATCTCGAAATCGAGAAGGCGCTCGCCGGGCCGCTGCCGACCGGGCTCGTCGTCAAGGGCGACAGCGTGCGGCCGCCAGTCGCCGATCCCTTCGTGTTCACCGCGGATCTTGGCGTCAACGCGCTGAGCTTTACCGGCAGCGTGCCGAGTGAAGACTCGCGCAAGCAGCTGCGCGACCTGTCCCGGGAAATCTTCGAACGGCCTGGGCTCGACGATCGGCTCGAGCTTGCCTCCGGCGCGCCCAAGGATTGGGACGCCGCGGTGACTGCCGCGCTGCGGGCGCTGAGCCGGCTGGAATCGGGCAAGGTTGCGATGTCGGGTCTCACCGTCACGATCGAGGGCGTGGCGCCGGACAAAGGCACCGCCGTCGCCGTGTCCTATCAACTGCGCCGCGACCTGCCCAAGCTGTTCTCCACGTCGGAAAGCATCAAGTGGAAAGAGGCGAGCGCTGCGCGCGATATCGCATCCCAAGTTCTCCCGCGCATCAAGGCCTATGCCCGGACCAACGACGCGCGGCCAAAGCCTCAGCTGCCGCCCCTCCTGCCGCTGTTCGACGCGCAGTAGAGTCCAAGGCCTTCGATCTAGTCGTTGACCGCGAAGAACGAGCCGATCGCCTCGACCGGCTCCTGCTCCTGGAGGACAGGCGCGTGACCTTGCTCCGGCACGGTCATGGCCCGCAAGTTTGGATGACGCTCCACCATCTCTTCCAACGTCTCGGCACTTAGGACGTCCGAGTGTTCCCCTCTGAGCACGAAGACGGGAACCTGATTGAGCGCGACAAATTGAGGCCATAGATCGGGCACCGGCCGGCTCAAATCGATATTGCCCATGGCGCGGCTGAGCTTGCGGTCATAGGAGAGAATGAGCCGCCCCTTGCGCTCCTCGAACACGCCGCGCGCCATGCCGTCCCATTGCCCGTCGGCGAACTCCGGGAAGCCGCGCCCGTTGATCTCGCGCATGATCATCACCGCATCGGCCCAGGTCTTGGGCACCGGCATGCGGCCGACATAGCTCACGATCCGCGCCAGACCGCGGGTCTCGATGACCGGGCCGATATCGTTGAGCACGACGGCGCCCATGGCTGTCGGCCTGAGCGCCGCCATCATCATGGCGATGATGCCGCCCCGCGAGGTCCCCACGATGCCGACCCGATGCAGCCCTTGCACCGTCAGGAAGTCGACCGTGTCGATGAGTTCGATATAGGGAACGTAGTTCCGCCAGTTGCCGTCGTGCTGGGACCGGCCGCGTCCGCGATAATCGAGACAATAGACGTTGCGGGGCTTCTCCGGATGCGTCGATAGATAGGTGGCCAGCGTATGAAAGTCGCTCGAGTTACGGGTGAGACCGGGCAAGCAGATTACGCTCCGGAACTTGTCGTCCGGCGCGGGGTAGTGGCGTGCATAAAGTCTAAGGTCGTCGAACGACTCATAGAAAATGTCGCGCCACGGCTTGCTATCAAGCTCTGGCATTTTCAATTTATGAACCTTGGGAGCGTATTCGGATCAACGGACGCGCGCTTGCGGCGCACGGCCCGCAGTGTTGAGCAAACTGGTTGAGGGAGCAAGCCTCGAAAAGTCTGCCCGGGACTGAAGCGCCGTCTCAAGGCCCCTTGGCCACTGCCGATTCCGGGGCAGCGATGGACGCCGTCTCCGAGGACGGCACGCGGCGGCCGCGATTGAGATCTTGCACCAGGTGGAGCGCGTCCTTGGGCCCCGCCAGCCGCGACCGGTAAAGCTGCAACGTCTCCATGATCTTGATGACATAGCGCCGGGTCTCGGTGAAGGGGATGCGTTCGATCCAGTCGACCGGGTCGACGTCCGGATCGCGCGGGTCGCCGTAGATGCCCATCCATTCTTTGACGCGGCCGGGACCGGCATTGTAGGCGGCGAGCGCCAGGAAGTAGGAGCCGCTATAGCCGTCGATCAGGTCGTTGAGGAACGCTTCGCCGAGTTGCTGATTATAGGCCGCGTTGGTCAGCCGCGATTTCGAGTAAGCCACCTTGTAGCGCCGGGCGACGCCGCGCGCGGTCGCCGGCATCAGTTGCATCAGCCCGCTGGCGCCCACCGGGCTTTGGGCTCCGGCATTGAACTCGCTTTCCTGGCGGGACAGCGCATGGACCAGCGCCGGATCGACCCGCTCGTCGAGCAGGCTCTTGAACGACGGCATCACACCCACAGGCAGTGCATAGTCGCCGAGGGGAAGGTCGCGGTTGAAGGCGATCTTCGAGAGCCTGAGGGCCATCTGATTTTTGTCCAGGGCCTTCGCGAGCTCGGCGAGGAGTACGACCTCGGCGGCATTATCCAGCTTGCGCGATAGCGCCAGGAAAAATTGTGGCGTGACCCATTCCATATTGGCGGCGCGGGCGATGCCGATGGAACGCACACCGTTGCGCGACATGAAGCGGTCGATATCGGCCTGCGTCGGCACGGGCGTGGGGGTCACCTCGAGCCGCGCCGGGCGAGGGTCGAGCGCCTGACGCCCAAGCTGGCCGTAGAAATACTGCGGATATTTGGCGGCGCCATGGAAATGGATGATGGCCGAGGCCCGATCGCCGAGCGCCAGTGCCGTGCGGCCCAGCCAATATTCGCCAAGCGAAATATTCCGCGAATCCGTCGCCGCTTTGCGCAGGGCAAGGAAATGATGCAAGGCCGTATTGGGCTCTTCGAGATAGCGCAGCGCCACCCAGCCGGCCAGGAACTCGGCCTCGATGAAGGAGTCGCCCGAGGCGAGCCCGTGCTTGGCCGCGATCTCGTAGGCCGTGCGGGGGTGCCCGTCGTTGAGCGCGGCGCGAACATTGATGCGCCGCTCGATCCACCATTCGTTGAGGTCGAGCAGGATATTGGGCTCAAGGGGCGCGTCGAGCAGCAGCTTCCACGCCAGCAGCCTCTGATCCTTGTCCTTGGTACGCCGCAGCCACTGAATGTTGTTGAAGCGCAAACCGATATCGGCCTCGATGGCGTCGTCTGGCAGTGCATCGAGGAGCTTGCCCGCATTGCCGCCGCGGTTGATGACGGCGATCCTGGCGTCGACTTTCTTCTGCTCGTCGGCCGGCAGCAGCTTGGCGATGCGCAGGGCATCCTTGGTCGAGGACTTCTTGTCGGGATAAAGCAGCTGGTCGATGCGGGCGCGATGATGCTCGTTGGTGAGCATCTTGCCGTAGTTGTCGAGAATCTTCTTCTCGACGTCCTCGTTGAGCTTGTGGTCACGCCAGGCGGAGATCACTAGATCCTTCGCGGCGGCCTCGTTGTTCTCCTTGAGATAGACGCTTGCCAATGCGGCTTTGCCGGCGCCGGTCTGCGGGGCCGAGGGGCCGAAGAATGCCTTGATCTGCTCCGGCGACGCCTCGCCGAGGAACAGCGACGTTTCGGCCTTCTCCCGCAACTCGTCTTGGCCGGGCCAAGACGGATGGGCCAACCGGAATTTCTCGACGGCTTCGGCGTCCAGCACCGTGCTCTTGTTGTTCTTATAGCGATACCAGAGGGCGAAGTCGCGAATGGCGGGGTCGGAGATCTTCGCCGCCGTCTCGTCGATGCTGCCTTTGTGGCGCATGACGAAGCGCATGCGGCTCTCGTCCGAGCCGAGGTCATACGACAGCAGGGGCTTCAGCACCGCTGCATAGTCGAGCGCCGGCTCCGGTGCTGGAGGATCCATTGGCGAGCCGCGGTTCGGATTGATGTCGGGCGGCGGAACCTTGACCGCGGGCGAGGGGGCTGCCGCCTCTTCAACGGCCGTGTCGGCAGGGTCTTCCGGTTTCGCGGGATTGCGCTCCGGTGACGGGATCGCCGCGACAGTCGTTGGGTCGCTGTCCGCCGCGGCCTCAGCCTTGGGCGCGGCGGGGATGGCGTCGGTTGTGGGCGTCGCGTCCGCGGTCGGCGATGCAGCATCGGGCGTGGCCGGGGCAGCCTCCGGCGCTGGTGTCGCCGGGGCAGCGTCCGGCGCTGGTGTCGCCGGGTCGGCGGACGCGGTCTCAGGAGCGGCGGGTGCGGCCTCTGGCGTGGTGGGAACAGCTTGTGGTGCGGACGGAGTCGCAGCCGGGGTTTGCGCCGCCGACAGGGCCGGGCGCTCCGGATTGCGGTCCGGCGGCGACAGGGACTCCGGAGCGGCCACGGCAACGCCCGAGCCGGCGCAGGCCAAGGCGACCACGATAGATAGGTTATGCACGCGAATGCGTTTCATCTCGTCGATCGGTACCGGTTACGACCTGTCTAGCGGTCAGGACGTCTCCCGACCGGGGAGCCGCGACGATAAAGTCCGCAGCAGTGTACCTAAATTGAACAATGTCTGAAAGATTCCGGCGGAAAGATGACTCAAGCAGCGTTGTCCACGGTTAGAGAAACCATGAAAAGAACCGCCTAAGTGCTTCGCTAACAAGCGGTTTCTGTATGAAGAGAATCGTGGCGGCTGGCCGGGTTTATCCCTAACGTCATGCCCTGGCGGGAGGCTGGCTTGCCGCCTCAACCGTCAGACCCTATTGTCCGCCCGACTTTTCAAACTAGGTCTCCCATAATCAAGTGCCTGCCCGAGGAGCTCTCGCTTTGTCCATGCCGCCGTTTCAAGGCTCGATCACGGCCCTCATCACGCCCTTCAAGGATGGCGCGCTCGACGAGGCCGCCTTCCGCAAACTCGTTGAGTGGCAGATCGACCAAGGCACCCACGGCCTCGTGCCGTGCGGCACCACGGGTGAGTCGCCCACGCTCACCCATGACGAGCACAAGCGCGTCATCGAGCTGTGCATCGAGGCGACCGGAGGCCGCGTGCCCGTCATCGCGGGAACCGGTTCAAATTCAACACGCGAAGCCGTCGCGCTCACGCAGCACGCCAAGGAGGCCGGCGCCGACGGCGCGCTCGTGGTGACGCCCTATTACAATAAGCCGACGCAAGAAGGGCTTTACCTCCACTACAAGGCCATCAACGACGCCGCCGATATTCCGATCGTGATCTACAACATTCCCGGCCGGAGCGTCGTCGACATGTCGGTCGACACCATGGCGCGGCTGTTCAACCTGAAGAACATTGTCGGGGTGAAGGACGCGACCGCCAACATGGCCCGCGTCAGCCTGCAGCGCGCGGCCATGGGCCACGACTTCATCCAGCTTTCGGGCGAAGACGCCACCGCGCTCGGCTTCATGGCCCATGGCGGACATGGCTGCATCTCGGTCACCGCCAATGTGGCGCCAGCGCTGTGCTCGGAATTCCAGCTCGCCTGCTTGGCCCAAAATTTCAAGCGGGCGCTGGAGTTGCAGGACCGGCTGATGCCGCTGCATGAGGCCTTGTTCGTGGAAGCCAATCCCGGACCCGTCAAATATGCGGCAGAGAAACTCGGCGTCTGCGCCAGCGATACGCGGTTGCCGCTGGCGCCGATCGGCGAAGCCTCACGCCAGCGGGTCGACGAAGCGTTGGCGGCCGTCGGCCTCGCCGGCGTCTAGGGCCAACGGATCGCGACATGGCGCCCAAGCGCGACAGCGGCAAGCTCGTCGCCGAAAATCGTAAAGCCCGCTACAGCTACGAGATCGGCGACACGATCGAGGCCGGCTTGGTGCTGACCGGCTCCGAGGTGAAGTCGCTGCGCACGGGCAAAGCGACCATCGCGGAATCCTATGCCTCGAACGAAAACGGCGAGCTCTATTTGATCAACGCGAATATCGCCGAGTATCCCGGCGCCGCCCGCGAAGGCCATGCGCCGAAAAGACCGCGCAAGCTCTTGTTGCATGCGCGCGAGGCGGCGCGCTTCCTCGGCGCCATCCAGCGCGAGGGCATGGCGCTCGTGCCGCTCAGGCTCTACTTCAACGACCGCGGCATCGCCAAGATCCAGCTCGGCCTGGGTAAGGGCAAGAAGCTCCACGACAAACGCGAGACGGAGAAGAAGCGCGACTGGGACCGCCAGAAGGGCCGGCTCATGCGCGACAAGGGGTGAGCATGACGGACGGCGCGCTCGAACACGTCACGCCCGGCATGCTGTTGCCGCCGATCGACTTGCCGGCAACGGACGGCGGCAGCGTGCATCTCGCCACGCTCCCTGGCCGTAGCGTCCTCGCGGTCTATCCCTGGACTGGGCGTCCCGGGCAGCCCAACCCGCCCGATTGGGACGATATCCATGGGGCTCACGGCTCTACGCCTGAACTGGAGGGCTTTCGCGATCTCTGTGAGGACTTCGCCCAGCACGGCACGCGCATCTTCGGCCTGAGTCGTCAGAGTTCGGGCTATCAGCAAGAGGTGGTGGAACGTCTGCGCCTGCCGTTTCCGATTCTGAGCGATGCGCACGGCAGCTTCAGCGAGGCCTTCGCTTTACCCAGCTTCGCAACCGACGGCGAGATCTATCTGAAAAGACTCACCCTCGTGGTGCGAGACGGTGCGATCGAATGGGTGTTCTATCCGGTGGCCGACCCCGCCGGTCATGCCGCCGAAGTTCTGGCCTGGTTGAAGCAAGAGGCTTGAGCCTCAGTCGCCCATGGCATCGTCTTCGGCGTCCTCGACCGAATAGCCGAGCTTATCGAGGGCTTCCTCCAGATAATCGGACAGAAGCGGAATGCCGATGAGATAGTCCGCGGTGCGGTTGGTGCGCTCGGCGCGGGCTGTGTCCAGCGCATCTTCGAGCTCATCCGGGCCGAACGAACCGCGGCCGATCCAAGCGAGCGCCACCAGGCTCACTTGCTCGTCTTCGTTGAGATCGTGGATGAACTCTTTCAGCTCTGCCTGAGTCGAGTCATCGGAGAAGGCCTCGAGGATCGAGTCCGCGTCATGGTCGGAGGTGGCGCCGTCGTCCCAGGCGCCGACCTTGGCGCCGTATTCCCGCGCCTTGACGATGACAAAACCGACTTTGGTGGGTGAGATTTCCAACCCCGCCATGGGGACGCCCTCGCATGAATGAGATGTTCTTGCGAGCATGCCCGACTTGGCCAAGCCCAGCAAGCAGGTCCGGCGGCACCGCTCGAGCGCGCAAGGTGGCAGCTCTAGCGTGCAAGGCTGGCCGCGGCCGCGCCCACGACCTGTTCGAACATCGGCGTGGTGAGCCGCCCCGTGTTCGTGTTCTGCCGGGAGCAGTGATAGCTGTCGAACAGGACAAGGCCGGTCGGAAGCGCGTGGCGCGCGCCATGGGCAAACGGGAAGTCGCGTTTCCGCATCTGAAATGTATTGAGAATGCTGTCATGGGCGATGCGGCCGATGGCCAGCAGCGCGGTCAAGTTCGGCAGCGCACGCATGCGGCTGATGAGAAAGGCGCGGCAGTGCGCGATCTCGTCGGATTTCGGCTTGTTCTGCGGCGGCACGCAGCGCACAGCGTTGGTGATCATGCAGTCGACCAATTCGAGCGCGTCCGGCGCTTGAAGATCGTGACGCCCGCAGGCCAACCCGGTCTTGAGCAGCGTGCGGTAGAGAAGCTCGCCCGCGTGATCGCCGAAGAACGGCCGCCCGGTGCGATTCGCGCCCTTAAGCCCCGGCGCCAGCCCTACAATCAGCAAGCGCGCCGTGTCCGCACCGAATGAGGGGACAGCGCCGTTGAACCAGTCCGGGTGCGCCGTCTCGTTGGCGTGACGAAAGCCTGCGAGCCGCGGGCATAGCGCACAATCCGGAGCGGGCTCTGGGGGGACGGGTGACGGAACGTCGGGAAGCGGCATGGCTATGCCTAGCGCCACATAGAGCCCGGCGCCAGCTGTTCGCACCTCAGCCCCGGATCAGGTCTCGATCAGATCCTCGGACTCGAATTCGTCGAGCGGCTCGGGGTCTTGGCGTCGCCGCGGCTCGCGGTGTGACCGTTCGGACGGGTCGCGGCCGATCTCATTCTGCAGGTTGGCGAGGTCGATGAACTGATCCGCCTGGCGGCGCAGCTCGTCTGCGACCATCGGCGGGTTGGTGGCCAGCGTGGAGACCACGGTCACGCGCTTGCCCTTGTGCTGCAGGGCCTCGACCAGCGAACGGAAGTCGCCGTCGCCGGAGAAGATCACGAGGTGATCGAGATGATCGGCAAGTTCCATGGCATCGACCGCAAGCTCGATATCCATGTTGCCCTTGATCTTGCGCCGACCGGCCGCATCGACGAACTCTTTGGTCGGCTTGGTCACCATGGTGTAGCCATTATAGTCGAGCCAATCGACGAGCGGCCGGATCGACGAATATTCCTGATCCTCGATGAGGGCGGTGTAATACAGCGCCCGGATGAGCTGGCCCTTGCTGCCGAACAGCGTGAGCAGCCTCTTGTAATCGATGTCGAAGGCGAGGAGCTTGGCGGCAGCGTATAGGTTGGCGCCGTCGATAAAGAGCGCGATGCGCTCATTGGGATAAAAATTCATTGAGCGTCCTAACACTGGAAATATGGTCGTCAGTCAAAGGCAAAAGCATAAAGGTCTTGGGAAACAACACAAGTGTGACGAGGGCTCTCCGCAATTGGTGGCGCGTGGCAAGACACTGGTAGGTTTAGGCGCAAATTGTCCCGGTCCTTGGGGCAGTCCCGCCGACACGATCGCCCGAGCTTTGGCTGAAATCGCGCGCGCCGGCGTCTCGGTCGAGGCGGTATCGGCCTATTATGAGACTGCGGCGGTCGGTCGCGCTGGCCAGCCCCCTTACGTCAACGCCGCGGCCCGGCTTGAGACGCATATGTCGCCGGAGGCGCTGCTTCGGCTCCTCAAGCGAATCGAGAGGGCCGCCGGCCGCCGTGGCGGCAGTCCGTGGGGGCCGCGCACCTTTGATATCGACATTCTCGACTACAAAGGCCTCGTTAAGCATTGGCGGAAGGGTCGTCCCCGGTTCACGCGGCCGGGCCCGAAGCCCCTTGTTCTGCCCCATCCCTGGATCGAAAAGCGGCCTTTCGTGCTCCGGCCGCTGCTCGATATCGCGCCGGACTGGCGCCATCCGGTGCTCAAAACGACCGCGCGGGCGCTGTGGCGCCAGGCCGAAGGCGGCAGCGAAGGTCAAGTGATGCGAAAGCTTTAGCGCGCGTGCGACTTGCAAGCCCCGCGCGAATACCATAAACAGGGGCTAAATCCAGCCTAATTTCAAAAGGATCACCTCATGGCTCGCGTCACCGTCGAGGACTGCGTCGATAAGATTCCGAACCGGTTCGAGCTCGTGCTGCTCGCCGGCCATCGTGCCCGCACCATTTCCGCCGGCGCCCAGATCGCGGTGCAGCGGGACAACGACAAGAATCCGGTGGTGGCGCTTCGCGAGATTGCCGAGAAGAAAATCGCCACCGACGATCTCAAGGAAGACTTCATCCACTCCATGCAAAAATATGTCGAGGTGGATGAGCCCGAGGCCGAAGCCGTGCCGATGTTGTCGTCCGATACGAGAATGCCGGTCCTCGCCCAAGACGATCCGTCGTCCGACACGGCGATCGACAAGATGACCGAGGAGGAGCTGTTGCGCCGCATGGCGACACAGGCACCTTCGGATGGCTCGAATGCGGGACCGCGCGCGCGCTGAGCCTGACGAGACCCTAGAGCGCGGCGCGTTTGATATTGCCTCGCCGCGACGTCGTTCCGGCGAATGCCGGAATCCAGAGAGACCGGTTCAGATCATGCTGACCTGGATCCCGGCGCAAGCCGGGATGACGATTGTGCCGCGTTCGCAGATCCTTTTCGGGCACGCCCCAATGTTTGCTGGGCACACAACGCGCTGCCTAAGGATCGCGCCATGACCCGCCAATATGAGCTGGTCGAGCGGGTGTTGAGCTATCAGCCGACGGCCGACGAGGCGATGCTCAACCGCGCCTATGTCTACGCCATGCGGGCGCACGGCAATCAGAAGCGCGCATCGGGCGCACCGTACTTCTCCCATCCGCTCGAAGTTGCCGCCATCCTCGCCGAGATGCGTCTCGACGACGCGACCATCGCCACGGCGCTCCTCCATGACACCATCGAGGACACCGACGTCACGCGCAGCGAGATCGACACGATGTTCGGCGCCGAGATCGGCACGCTGGTCGACGGCCTGACCAAGATCAAGAAGCTCGACCTCGTCACCAAGAAAGCCGAGCAGGCCGAGAACTTCCGCAAGCTGCTGCTCGCCATCTCCAGCGACATTCGCGTGCTGCTCGTCAAGCTCGCCGACCGTTTGCACAATATGCGGACGCTCGAGCATATGAAGCCGGCGAAGCGCAAGATCATCGCCGAAGAGACGATGGACATCTATGCGCCGCTGGCTGGCCGCATGGGCATGCAATGGCTCCGCGAGGAACTCGAGGAGCACGCCTTCCGCTGGCTGAATCCGGAAGCCTATGCCGCCGTGGTCGAACGCCTGAAGATTTTGCGTGCGCGCAACCAGGGCTTGATCAATGAGATCGAGGGCGCGCTCACCACCAAGCTGAAAGAAGCGAAGGTCCGCGGCGTCGTCGCCGGCCGGGAGAAGAAGCCCTACGCCATCTGGAGCAAGATGGAGCGGAAGCAAATTTCGCTCGAGCAGCTTTCCGACATCTACGGCTTCCGCATTGTCGTTCCCGAAGTGCCCGACTGTTATCACGCGCTCGCCGTGATCCACACCACGTGGCACGCAGTGCCGGGCCGCTTCAAGGACTACATCTCCAACCCGAAGCAGAACGACTATCAGTCGGTCCACACCACGATTGTCGGTCCCCGACATCAGCGCGTCGAGCTGCAGATCAGGACCGAGAAGATGCACTCGATCGCCGAATACGGCGTTGCCGCCCACGCGCTCTACAAGGACACCAACGGCGCCAACGGCAAGGCGGTCCTCTCGCAGGACTCGAACGCCTATCGCTGGCTGCGCCACCTGGTGGGCATGTTGCTCGACGGCGACAATCCGGAGGAATTCCTCGAACACACCAAGCTCGAACTGTTCCAGGACCAGGTCTTTTGCTTCACGCCGAAAGGGCGCTTGATCGCGTTGCCGAGCGGAGCGAATTGCATCGACTTCGCCTATGCCGTCCACACCGATGTCGGTAACACTTGCGTGGGTGCCAAGATCAACGGCCGTCCGATGCCGCTCGCCTCCGCCCTGCGGAACGGCGATGAGGTGGAGATCATCTGCTCCACGGCGCAGGCGCCTCCGGTCGCCTGGCAGAGCCTTGCGGTCACCGGCAAGGCGCGCTCGGCCATCCGGCGCGCCACCCGCGACGCGGTGCGCGCGCAATACGGCAAGCTCGGCCGCGAAATCCTCGAAAGGGCCTTTCAGCGGCGCGGCAGAACCTTCAGCGAGGAGGTCATCGGCCAAGCGCTTGGCCGGTTGTCGCAAAAGACCGCCGAGGACGTTGTCGCGGCGGTGGGACGGGGCGAGCTCGCCTCGGCCGACGTCGTGCGCGCCGTGTTCCCGGAGGAGGCGCCGCAAGAAGCGCCCAAGCGGCGGCGCAAGGTCAAGCGGACCGAAGAAGGCTGGTTCGGCCTTGGCAACAAGGTCATGGGTCTCAAATTCCGCTGGCCCGGCTCAGGCGGCAAGGAGCGTCCCGAAGGCGCAAGCGGGATCCCCATCCGCGGCTTGCACGGCGATCTGCCGGTGAACTTCGCCGATGGCGGCGCCGTGCCGGGAGACCGCATCGTCGGCATTCTCACGCCGGGGCAGGGCATTACCGTCTACCCGATTCACGCCAACGCTTTGAAAGCGTTTGACGAGGAGCCGGAGCGCTGGATCGACATCACCTGGGATATCGGCGAGGACAATCCGCAGCGTTTCCCCGCCAAGATCGCCGTCACGGCGATGAATGAACCCGGCAGCCTGGCGCAAGTGGCATCGGTGATCGGCGAGGCCGACGGCAATATCGAAAACATCAAAATGACCAATCGGGTCGCCGACTACACCGAGATGTTGATCGATCTCGAGGTTTGGGACTTGCAGCATCTAAACGAGATTCTGGCGGGCCTGCGGGCCAAAGACGTGGTGAGCGCCGCGGCGCGGGCCGAAGGGTAGCCCCTCGCGTTAAGACGACTGACCCCTGGCATCTAGAGAAAATTAGCCCAAATATGATAGGGCCTGTCGCCGGAGGGCGGACATAATCGGGCAACGATTGCCTGCCCTTGGAACGAGGTTGTCGATGTTATTCAGGCGCCGCGAGGCGGAGAGCTTTCTAGCCAAGCTGCGGGTGCATCTTTGGCCGCGCCGCAGCTGGAGCCGCTCGACCCGCTATGTCGTGCATCGTGTGCGCCGCTTGAGCGCCACGCCGCACGCCGTCGCGCTGGGCTTCGCCGCCGGCGTGTTCGTGTCAGCCACACCCTTTCTCGGGACCCATCTCATCATGGCCGCGCTCATCGCCTGGGTGATCGGCGGCAGCATGGTCGCCGCCGTGCTCGGCACGTTCGTCGGCAACCCACTGACTTATCCGTTGTTCTGGGTCAGCACCTATGAGGTGGGGCATCTGATGCTTGGCGGCGAAAAACTGAAGGCGCCCGCCGATCTATGGGGTGGGGACTTTCAGAGTTCGCTCGATCAGCTTTGGCCGCTTGTGAAGCCCATGACGCTCGGCGCCTTTCCGGTCGGCATCGGCCTGGCGGCGCTCAGCTATGTTCTGGTCAAGCCCACGGTGAACGCCTATCAGCACCGCCGCCGCGCGCTGACGGCGAGCCGTGAAGCCATGGAGACGAGATGACCGCGACGGCGACGAAGCCCGGAAGTGGCGGCGCAAGCCCCGCACTGATCAGGCTCGGCATCAATATCGACCACGTCGCCACTTTGCGGAACGCAAGGGGCGGGGTCCATCCGGATCCCGTGCGCGCCGCCGAGCTGGCGGTCGCCGCCGGGGCCGACAACATCACCGCGCATCTTCGCGAGGACCGGCGTCACATCCGCGACGACGATATTGTCCGGCTGATGGCGGAACTCGACTGCCCGCTCAACCTGGAGATGGCCGCGACGGACGAGATGACCGCGATGGCGCTCAAGACCAAGCCGCATGCGGCCTGCCTGGTGCCGGAAAAGCGCACCGAGCGCACCACCGAAGGCGGCCTCGACGTGGTGGCCCAGCACAACACGCTGGCGCCGGTCATTGGCAAGCTTGTCGATGCGGGCATTCAGGTGTCGCTGTTCATTGCCGCGGAGCGGCGGCAGATCGAGGCCGCCGCGCGGCTGCGGGCGCCAGCCATCGAGATTCACGTCGGCGCCTGGTGCGATGCGCTCGCTGAAGGACGTGACGATGACGCGGCCGCCGAATGGCGCTGCATTCAAGACGGCGCGCGGTTGGCGCATGATCTGGGCCTGGAGGTCCATGCCGGGCACGGTCTTAACTATGACACGGCGGAGACCATTTCGGCGCTGCCGGAGATCGTGGAGCTGAATATCGGGCATTTCCTCGTGGGCGAAGCGGTGTTCGTCGGTCTTGGCGAGACCGTGCGCCGCATGCGCGCGGCCATGGATGCCGGACGCGAGACCTTGCGGCGGCGCCCCGCCGCGGCCAGGGCCATGTGAGGACGATGTGATGATCATCGGCCTGGGCAACGACATCATCGACATAAGGCGCGTGGAACGGACCATCGAGCGCTACGGAGAGCGGTTCCTGACGCGCGTGTTTACGGACACCGAGCGCCGGAAGTCCGATGCCAGGGCACTCCGTGCCGCCTCCTACGCCAAGCGGTTCGCGGCCAAGGAGGCCTGCGCCAAGGCGCTGGGCACGGGTTTTCGCAATGGCGTCTTCTGGCGTGACATGGGTGTCGTAAATTTGCCGTCTGGCCGGCCCACGCTGGCCCTCACCGGCGGCGCCGCGCGGGTGCTGGAAGGCTTGACGCCGCGCGGACACGAGGTCCGGATCGATTTGACCATTACTGACGATTTCCCCACCGCCCAGGCGATCGTCATCATCTCCGCCCTGAAGGTCGAAACGCGCGATTGAGCCGTTTGCCTGAACCTTGAGGAGGGGCTATAGGGGCGCCTGTCCCGGAATTCGGGTAAAGAGACCCGGGCCAGCCCGAGCACAAACGAGGAGAGCTTCCGCAATGAGCGTGGACGCCGATAAGATGGAAGCAAGAAGCAGCGCCAAGGACACTGTCCGCGTCATTGTCCACGCGCTGATCCTCGCGCTGATTGTGCGGGTCTTTTTGTTTCAGCCGTTCAACATTCCCTCGGGCTCGATGATCCCGACTCTGCTGGTCGGCGACTATCTCTTCGTTTCGAAATACAGCTACGGCTACAGCCGCTACTCGTTTCCGTTCGGCGTGAACCTGTTCGCCGCCCGGATCTGGGCGACTGACCCCGACCGCGGCGACGTGGTCGTGTTCAAGCTGCCGCGCGACAGCGAGACGGACTACATCAAGCGCGTGATCGGCCTCCCCGGCGATGAAATTCAGATGCTCCACGGCGTCCTGCACATCAACGGCAAGGCGGTCGAAAAGGTGAAGGTCGACGATTTCGTCGTCAACGAGCCATCGGGCCGCGAGCGGCACATGGCGCGTTACAAAGAGACCCTGCCGAACGGTGTCAGCTATCCCGTGCTCGACCTCGTCAATGAGGGCTTCGGCGACAACACCGAGGTCTACAAGGTGCCCGAGGCGCATTTCTTCATGATGGGCGACAACCGCGACAACTCCACCGACAGCCGTTTCCTGTCGGAGGTCGGCTTCGTGCCGTTCGTCAATCTGGTCGGCAAGGCGCAAGTGATCTTCTTCTCCATCGATGAGGATTCGAGCTTCTGGGAGTTTTGGCGCTGGCCGACGGAAGTTCGTTGGAACCGCATCTTCCAGGTGGTTGGCTGAGCTTGCCTAAGCGGCGAACCACGGATCTCAGCCAGCTCTCGACCCGGCTTGGACATACTTTCGCTAGTTCCGCGCTGCTCAAGCTGGCGTTGACTCATGCCAGCGCGCGCGCCGACTCCAAGCCCAACGAGGACAACGAGCGGCTCGAATTCCTCGGCGACCGCGTGCTCGGCCTGGCCGTTGCCGAGCTCCTGACCGGGCGCTTTCCGGACACCAGCGAGGGCGAGCTGGCCCGCTGGCTCAATCACCTGGTTCGCACCGAAACGTGCGCGCAAGTGGCGCAAAGCTGGTCACTTGGCGATTACATCGTGATGAGCGGCGGCGAGGCCGGCTCCGGCGGCCGGCGCAAGACGACGATCCTGGCCAACACCTGCGAGGCCATTCTCGGCGCCATCTTCGCCGATGCCGGATACGAGCCGGCCCGCGATGTGGTCCGTCGGGACTGGGAGCCTCACCTGGAAGACTTGGAGCTCGCCGCCCCGGACGCCAAATCGGTGTTACAGGAATGGGCCCAAGGCAAGAAATTGCCGCTGCCGCTCTATGTGGAAATCGCCCGCGAGGGCCCGGATCACGCCCCGCGCTTTACCACCGAGGTGCAGGTCGAGGGCTTGGCGCCGGAGCAGGGGCAGGGGGACAACAAGCGCCAAGCCGAGCAGGCTGCGGCGCTCGTCATGTTGCTGCGCGAAGGCGTCTGGAGTGCGCAAACCGATGACTGAGTCTGAAACCGAACACGACGCGTCGCAGAACGCGGAGAGGCGCTGCGGCTTCGTCGCCCTCATCGGCGCCCCCAATAGCGGCAAGTCGACGCTGACCAACGCGCTGGTCGGCGCCAAGGTCTCCATCGTCACCCATAAGGCGCAGACGACGCGCGGCCCCGTGCGCGGGCTCGCGCTTGTCGGCGGGTCGCAGATCATTCTCGTCGACACGCCGGGCATCTTCGAGCCGAAACGCAGGCTCGACCGCGCTATGTCGCAATCCGCCTGGGACCGCGCCGGCGACGCCGACATTGTCGCGGTCGTGATCGATGCCGCACGCGGGCTGGACAGCAAGCTCACCCCGCTGTTCGAGCATCTGCCGCAAATCAGGCGTCCCACCATCGCCATCCTCAACAAGATCGACCTTGTGGCGAAGCAGGAGCTTTTGACGCTTATCGGCGACCTGTCGGCGTTCAGAGCCTTCGACCAGGTCTTTATGATTTCGGCGCTCACCGGCGACGGCGTTGCCAAGCTTAAGACATATCTGGCGGAATCCATGCCGCCGGGGCCATGGCTGTTCCCGGAAGACCAGCTGTCGGATGCCACATTGCGCCAGACCGCCTCCGAGATCACCCGCGAGAAGCTGTTTCTACGGCTCCACGAGGAATTGCCCTATGCGCTCACCGTCGAGACCACCGACTGGAAAGAGCTGAAAGACAAAAGCGTCCGCATCGAGCAGACCATCTATGTGGAGCGCCAGAGCCAGCGCCGCATCGTGCTGGGCGCCAAGGGCGCCATGATCAAGGAGATCGGCTCGGCGGCCCGCGCCGACATTGCTGAAATCGCCGGCGTGCCCGTCCATCTCTTCCTGTTCGTGAAAGTGCGGGAGAACTGGGGCGATGACCCCGAACGCTTCCGCGAGATGGGCCTGGACTATCCGAAAGGATAGGCAAACCCCGGTCGGATAGGCCAAGCTAACATATGGATTGGGTTGACGAAGGCATCTTCCTCTCGGCGAAACCATTGGGCGAGACCAGTGCCGTCGCCGAGCTGCTGACGCTTGAGCATGGCCGCCATCTCGGTCTCGTGCGCGGCGGACGCTCCCGCCGCATTCGCCCGGTGCTCCAGCCCGGCAATCTCATTCGCGTCACTTGGCGTGCGCGCCTGTCCGAGCATCTCGGCGGCTTCAATGTGGAGATGATGGAGGCCCATGGCGCCCGCGTGCTGGACGATGCCGCGGCCCTTGCCGCCATCGGCACGCTGGCCGGCTTCGTCAAGCTGCTGCCCGAGCGCGATCCGCACCCGGAACTCTACGCCGCAACCTTGCATGTGCTGCGCTCCTTCGCGGAATCAGACGTGTGGCCGATTTTGTTCGTCCATTGGGAGTTTCAGCTCTTGCAGGAACTTGGCTTCGGCCTCGACCTCAGCGAATGCGCCGCCACCGGCGCCACGGATGACCTTGTCTATGTGTCGCCGCGCTCAAGCCGCGCCGTGTCGCGGGCGGCCGGCGAACCCTATGCTGACAAGCTGCTGGCGCTGCCGGCCTTCCTGCTGGATGAGACGGCGCCCATCGAGGACGCCGATATCGCCGCCGGCTTCGCGCTGACCGGCTACTTCCTGGAGCGCGACGTGCTGGCGCCCCATGGTCTCAAATTGCCCCAAGCCCGCGAGCGTCTTCTCGATTTGCTGGCCAGGAGGCGGACGACAGCGTTGTCGGCCTAGCCATGCCGACGGCGCCACACTTTGCGCACCTCCTGTTGCTGATCGCCGCTTGCGCCGTCGCCCACGCTGTGCCGGCAGGCGCGCAGGCGTTCGCCGTGTCGGAGGCGGCTCGGGCGGCCATTGTCAGCGACACCAACGCCTATCGTCGGGCTAAGGGGCTCGCGCCGTTGAGCGAAAGCTTTGGCGCCAATCGGGCGGCGCAAGCCTATGCCGACTATCTGGCACGCAACGACAAGACCGGCCATCACGCCGACGGGCGAGGGCCCGCCGAGCGGCTGCGCGATGCCGGCATCGCCTTCTGCAAGTTCCGTGGTGAGAATTGGCACCAGTCCTGGACGCGGCCGAACCGGGCTTCGGTCGACACCGCCATGCAAAAGGCCATGCTGTTCTGGAAACGCTCGCCTGGCCATGAACGCGCTCTGCGGTCGGCATCAAACGAGATCGGCGTGGGCGTCGCCGGCTGGCGGCGCGACAACCGCTGGGTCTACGTCGCCGTGCAGGTGTTCATCGACACATCCTGCCTGGAGGGCGCAGCGCCCACGCCCTCCCTGCCGGACCGCAACCCCACGCGCATCGAGACGCCTTGAGCGGACGCCACCGATGCGCTAAGCGCGGGACATGGGAAAACGCGTTTCGCCGCCTGATTCGGGGCCCATCGAGCCGGTCAATCTGCGCGTGGCGCTCGAGGAGCGCTATCTCGCTTATGCGCTCTCCACCATCATGCACCGGGCGCTTCCCGACGTGCGCGATGGGCTGAAGCCCGTGCATCGCCGTCTGCTTTTCGCCATGCAGCAGCTGCGGCTCGGGCCGCAAGGCGAGTTCCGCAAATGCGCCAAGATCGTCGGCGACACCATGGGCAACTTCCACCCCCACGGGAACCAGGCGATCTACGACGCGCTGGCGCGCCTCGCCCAGGACTTTTCGGTGCGCTATCCGCTGATCGACGGGCAGGGCAATTTCGGCAATATCGACGGCGATAATCCCGCAGCCGACCGCTACACCGAGGCGCGGCTCACCGCTGTGGCGTCGCGGCTTCTGGAGGGGATCGACGAGGACACGGTCGACTTTCGCCCCAATTACGACGGACGCGAGATGGAGCCGTCGGTCCTGCCGTCGAATTTCCCCAATCTGCTAGCCAACGGCTCGTCCGGCATCGCCGTGGGCATGGCTACCAATATCCCGCCGCACAACGCCGGCGAGCTGTGTGACGCCGCACTTCATCTGATCAAGTTTCCGAACGCGACAGCCGAAAAGCTCGTGGACCTCGTGCCCGGCCCGGACCTGCCGACCGGCGGCATCATCGTGGAGCCGCGCGAGAATATCGTGGAGGCCTACAAGACGGGACGGGGGAGTTTCCGCCTACGCGCCCGCTGGGAGCAAGAGGACACCGGCCGCGGCACCTATCAGATCGTCGTCACCGAAATTCCGTATCAGGTGCCGAAATCGCGGCTGGTCGCCCGTATCGCAGAACTGTTGCAGGCCAAGAAGCTGCCGCTGCTGGCCGATGTTCGCGACGAGTCGGCGGAGGACGTTCGTCTGATCCTGGAGCCCAAGAGCCGCACGGTCGACCCGCTGCTGCTTATGGAGCAGATGTTCAAGTTCACCGAGCTCGAGGCCCGCGTCTCGCTCAACATGAATGTGCTGAGCCGGGGCCAGATCCCCAACGTGCTGGGCTTGCGCCAAGCCTTGAGCGAATGGCTGGACCACCGTCTCGTGGTGCTGGTCCGCCGCTCCAAGTTCCGTCTCGCTAAGATCGACCATCGGCTGGAAGTGCTGGCCGGCTATCTCATCGTCTATTTGAACCTCGACAAGGTCATCAAGATCATCCGCGAGAAGGACGAGCCGAAGCCCGCGCTGATCAAGGCCTTCGATCTAACCGAGGTGCAGGCCGAAGCCATCCTCAACATGCGCCTGCGCGCCTTGCGCAAGCTCGAGGAGATGGAGCTCCGGCGCGAGCACGACGATCTCACCAAGGAGCGCAAGGAGCTGAAATCCCTGCTCGGCTCCACGGACAAGCAGTGGAAGCGCATCGCCGATGAGATCAGGGAGTTAAAGACCGAATTCGGCCAGAAGACCGAACTTGGCCGCCGCCGCACGAGTTTCGAAGACGCCCCCGAGGGCGTCGACATCGAACTCGCCGAGGCGATGATCGAGAAGGAGCCGGTGACCATCGTCTTGTCCGAGAAGGGCTGGATCCGCTCGATCAAGGGGCACGCCACGGAAGCAGCGAGCTTGTCCTTCAAGGAGGGCGACCGGCTCAAGAGCCTGGTGCGCGCGCAGACCACCGACACGCTGCTGCTGTTTGCCACCAATGGCCGGTTCTATTCGCTTGCCGCCGACAAGCTGCCGGGGGGCAGGGGTCATGGCGAGCCGTTCCGCCTCATGGTCGACATCGAGGATGCCGGCGACAGCGTCGAGCTGTTCGTCTACGAGCCGGGGCGCAAACTGCTCGTCGCCTCGACCTCCGGCTACGGCTTCATCGTCGCCGAGGACGAGGTCGTCGCCATGACCCGCAAGGGCAAGCAGATCCTCAACGTGCGCGGCGACGAGGAGGCGGCCGTGTGCGTGCCGGTCGACGGCGACAGCGTCGCGGTCATCGGCGACAACCGCAAGCTGCTGCTGTTCCCGCTGAAGGAGTTGCCCGAGATGCCGCGCGGCAAGGGCGTCCGCCTCCAGCGCTACAAAGATGGCGACTTGGCCGACGCCAAGACCTTCACCAAGAAGGACGGCCTGCCCTATACGGACGCGGCGCAGCGCAACCACATGTTCTCACCCGCCGAGCTGCGGGACTGGTGGGGCACGCGCGCCCAAGCGGGACGCCTCCCACCCAGGGGCTTCCCCAAGTCGGGCAAGTTCGGCGACCGGTTCTGACGAAGAGGGCGGTTAGCCGCGCACCCAGCCCTTGGAGGTGAGGCGCTCCTGCGGCTGGAAGCGGTCCTTGTAGCGCATCTTGCGCGACCCCTCGATCCAATAGCCGAGATAGACGAACGGATAGCCTTGCGCCCGCGCGTAGTCGACGTGATCGAGGATCATATAGGTGCCGAGGCTGCGCGCCGGCACATCCGGATCGTAGAAGCTGTAGACCATGGAGATGCCGTCGCTGAGCCGGTCGCACAACGACACGCCCATGAGCGGGGCATCGCCGTTCTCATCCGGCTTCAAGCGGTACTCGGTGACGAAAGTCTCCACCACGCTGTCCTCGACCATCAGCGAATAGTCGAGCACCGACATCTCCGCCATGCCGCCGTCGGCGTGCCGTGCCTCGATATAGTCGCGGAACAGCGCGTATTGCTCCGAACTCGGCGATGCCGGCATACGAGTGGCGACCAGATCGAGATTGTCGCGGGCGATGCGCTTCAGCGAACGGCGCGGTTTGAACTCGTTTACCAAGATGCGCACCGGCACGCAGGCCGAGCAGGCATCGCAATAGGGCATATAGGCGATGTTCTGGCTGCGCCGGAAACCGCCCTTCAGCAAATTGTCGATGAGGAAGCCCGGCTTGTCGCGCGTCAGGTGCGTAAACAGCTTCCGCTCGAGCCGGCCGGGCAAATAGGGGCACGGCTGCGGCGCGGTTATGTAGAACTCAGGAAAATTGCTCTTGTGTTCTGTCACGGGCCACCGACCTGAAGCGAATCCAAGCCAACCTTCCACAAGCTTAGTGGATCACGGGCGGGCCGCGCAATCCGCGAAGCCTGTCATAAAGCGGCAAAAACTTGGAATAACTCAAAGTTATGGGCGGTTGATGATCAGGATACCGGCGAGAATGTCATGCAGGCAGCGCTTGCGCTGATCGAAAAAGGCCCAAAGCAGGATCGGACAGAAGATCACCAGCGAGAACCAGAACAGCAGCGCGTGGAAGGCCGCGATCAGCGGGGTGACCTTGCCGCCGTACCACATGGGCACGGTCAGCCCCATCATCCGCTGGCCGATGGTGGCCGCCTTAGGGCCGCCAATGGTCAACGCGTTGTAGCCCAGGCTCACGGCAGGAAACACCAATCCGAACAGAAGCCAAGCGAGACCGAGCGTGAGGACGCCGAGCACCGCCACGGCGACACCGGCGATGGCCGTCAGCGCCACGATGATGATGGCGTCGATGATAAAGGCAACGCAGCGTTTGCGGATCACGGCGTCGAACAGCTGCGGCTCTGTCACGGGATTATAAGCGTGCGGCTGCTCGCCAAAACTTCCGCCCGCGTGGGCGGGGTGGGTCTGATGCTCGGTCATGGTGTCTCCGAATCGGGGGGCCGTGTGCGGAAAGAAACATGGGCGTTCGGCCCCCGTGACACAAGCGCGGTTGCCCTGACACCGCTCTTGTGCGCTTGGAAGCAACGCGGCACGCGCCCGTAGGTTGCCGAGGCAGGGGTGACGGTTTAAGGATTCTCGTTGGGCACGGCGCGGCTTTCGGGGAGCCAGGATGCGGAAATCTCTTTTGGGACTTGCGATCGCGGCCCTGCTCGCCGCTGCGGGCGGCCAGGCGGGCGCCTGCGACGGCGGCAAGATCCTGTTCGAGGATAAGTTCGACAACGACGCCGGCGGCTGGTCGATCAAGAACTCGATCGAGGTGACGGGCGGGTCCTTCATCTTCAAGCTGCCCGCCGACGACATGCAGTCGAACCTCAATATCACCTTCACGGTCGAGGATGCGGATATCTGCGCCGATGCGGTATGGCCCGAAGGCGGCGATCAGCCGGTGCTGGGTGCGGGCCTGCTGTTCTGGGGCGAGAACAACCGGACCTATTACCAGTTCGGCATTCTCAACAACGGGCGGTACTGGATCGCACGCAAGCAAGACGGCGCGTGGCTCGGCACCATCGCCGCCAATGTGGATTCGCCCGCGATCAAGACATCGCCGGGCGCAGCGAACACCTTGCGCGTCGATGCCAAGGGCAACACGCTCGCCTTCTACATCAACGGTACGAAGGTGCGTGAGCTCAGGGGGCAGGCGCCGTCGAGCAGCTGGCGCTTCGGATTGTCGGGCGACAATTTCGATAAGCAGAAAGAGGCCAGCGTGCTCTTCACCAACATGAAGGTCACCGACTAGAGGCTAGCTGGAGTCCTTCAGCCGTTTGGCTACCTCGGGCGCGAAATAGGTGAAGATCGCGTCAGCCCCGGCACGCTTGCACGCCATCAGGCTTTCGAGCACGGCACGGTCGCGGTCGAGCCAGCCGCGCTCAGCCGCCGCCGCCAGCATCGCGTACTCGCCGGACGTCTGATAGACGAAGGTCGGCAGCTTGAACGCCTCCTTCACCCGCCACACGATGTCCAGATAAGCGAGCCCCGGCTTCACCATCACCATGTCGGCACCTTCGGCCACGTCGAGCGCCACCTCGCGCAAGGCCTCGTCGCCGTTGGCGGGGTCCATCTGATAGGTCTTCTTGTCGCCGCTGAGCTGCTGGCCCGAGCCCACCGCGTCGCGGAACGGACCGTAAAAGGCGGAGGCATATTTCGCCGCATAGCTCAGAATTTGTGTTTGCGGGAAGCCGTTGTCTTCAAGCGCTGAGCGAATGGCGCCGATGCGGCCGTCCATCATGTCCGACGGCGCCAGGATATCGCAGCCGGCTTCCGCTTGGACCAGGGCCTGAGTGACAAGCGCTTCAATGGTGCGGTCGTTGTGGACCTCGCCGTCGACCAGGAGGCCGTCATGGCCATGGCTGGTGTAGGGGTCGAGCGCCACGTCGCAGATGATGCCGATGTCGGGTACGGCCGCCTTGATGGCGCGCACGGCCCGGCACACGAGATTGCCCGGATTGAAGGCCTGGCTTGCCGCTTCGTCGCGCAAACTGGGCTCGGTGTTGGGAAAGAACGCAATGGCCGGGAGCCCAAGCGTAGCGGCGTGTTCCGCCGCTTTCACCGCAAGGTCAACGGAGAGGCGTTCCACGCCGGGCATCGCGTCGATGGCGCTGCGCTGACCCGTGCCCTCGATCACGAAGATCGGCCAGATCAGATCGTCGGGCTTGAGCGTGGTTTCGCGCACCAGCCGCCGCGACCAGTCGGCGCGCCGGTTGCGCCTGAGGCGCGTTGCCGGATAGCCGGGCTGCGCCGCGTCCGCCGGCTTGGCGCCCGCGCGCTTTGCCCGCTCGCTGCCCAACGAGACGGTCTCGTCTTTGGTCGGGTCTTTGGACGGTGAGGCCACGCGAAAATCCTAGGTTGTCTTGGCTAAACGTGCGGTTAAGCTACCACCCACACCGCAAAGCTTCCAGGCAGTGCGACAAACATGGTTTGCCGTCTGAAACGCGCTATTCGCAGAAACTGGAATGGCGGCGCGCCTTCATGTCGAGGTGGAAGTGATCCCGATGGGCATCATTCGCCTCGGGCCCTAGCACCGTGCCGAATATCTTGCAGGCATCCGCGTGGACGCCACGGACGAAGGCCGTCCGGCGTTCTGCTACGGGATCGACGGCATCCGCCGGTTCTGCCGCAGGCGGGGTGACCTCTGGCGGCTTGACTTTGGGCGGCTTGACTTGGGGGGGAGTGGCGACCGGCGGCGCCATGGGCGGCGCGGCCGCGGTGACCGAAACCGGGGAGACAAACGGATTGGTCCGGGGGTCAATAGGTAGGGTCACATCCACCTCGTCCTGTGCCACGAACGGGTTCCTCGACGGTTTCGACTTGGCCACGGTCGGGCGGGCGATTTGGCTCGCCGGTTTGGGCACCGTGCGCCTGTTCGACACCGGCACGATCGCCCCGGTGGTGTCGCTGGTGGCAATTTGCTCCGGCTCCGGCTCCGGCGGCGGCACGACGCGCGGCCAACTCTTCAGCACCGTGACGCGCTCGCCTGAGGCGAGCACGAACTCCGAAATATCGAGTGCGTTGGCCAGCGCGTGCTCGCTGATCCTGGTATTGGCGCCGCCATAGCGGTTGCGGCACGAATAGGAAGTGGCATTGCGGATCTTGACCACGGCGCCGCCGAGTGTGGCTTTCGCTTTCGGCTGCACGCGCGTCTTCAACCAGCCATCGAGTTTGACCGCCAGCCCGCAGCGCATGGTCGCCGGCGGCGAGATGGCGACATCGCCGATGGACGTGACGAGGATCGGCGCCGGCGCGCCGCAAATCCCCTCCTTGATCGGCGGCAGCGGCTCGTAAGCGAGGGTGATGCCGGCAAGCTGCTTGGCGCAGGCCGCCTTGGCGGCGGCGACTTCGGCGTCGGTCCACGCCACGGTCGCCTTGTCACCGGGCAGATTGGGTTTCACCTCAGGCGTCTCGGCCGTCTCGGTCGTCTCGCCGGTCGTCGTCTCGCTTGGGACGGGCTTCTGCTCGGGCAACGGCGACGTCTCCTGCCCATGGGCCGGCAACGCCAGCGCCAGGAGGCAAGCCAGGGCGAGCAAGCGGACCGGTACGCGGATCATTTGATTTCCAATGGCATCGTGACCCAGCGCATCGTGTCCACGTGCCTCTTTGCCGGCGCTTGTGGTTTGCGCCATTGAGTGCTAGCTGCCCCGGGCCTTTGCAAGGCCGGATTTTGGATGGATTTAACAGGGGTCATCGCGTTTGTCCGAAGCGCTTGGCATCACCTTCGAAGAGAACGACCGCGCAGGCATCGTCACGCTTGACCGGCCGACGAGGTTAAACGCGCTCAGCCTCGAAATGTTCGAGGCGCTGAGCGCCAACTACCGGCGCTGGGCCCCGGCGCCGCATATCTACGGCGTGGTGATGCAGTCGTCCCACCCGACCGTGTTCTGTAGCGGCGGCGACCTCAAAGTCCTGAACACGCTAAGCCAGCAAGGCGCCACCGAAACGATTCGCGAATTCTACCGCGCCGCTTATAGCCATGTCTGGCTGATCGAGAACTTCATCCGGCCCAACGTGCCTCTCATCAACGGCCTCGTGTTCGGCGGCGGCATTGGCATCACCCTGTTCGGCACCCATTGCGTGGCGGCGGAAGGCTATCGTTTCGCCATGCCGCAAGTGGGCATCGGCTTTCTGCCGGACATTGGCGGCACCTATTTCCTGCCGCGCCTTCTGGGCTGGACCGGCATTTACCTCGCGCTCTCCGGCCGCGTCATCGGCCCGGCCGACGCCCACCGCCTGCGCCTGGCGACCCATTACATCCCGTCGGCTCATTTCGGGGTCATCAAGGATGCGCTCGCCGACAACCATCCCATCGACCGGCTGCTCGACGGCCTGCATCGCGATCCGGGCGAAGGCGAGCTGGTGCGGCTCACCCCGGCCATTGACCGCATCTTCTCCGCAGGCTCCGTCGAGGACATCCTCGCCGGCCTCGAGTCCGAACAGGGCGAGTTCGAAGACTGGGCGCGCGAGACTGCGGCCGAGTTGCGCAAGAAATCGCCCACTTCGCTCAAGATTGCGTTCGCGCAAATGCAGGTCGGCAAGTCACTTGATCTGGCGGAAAGCTTAAAATTGGAGTTCCGTCTCGCCTCGCATCTGGTTACGACGCACGATTTCCGCGAGGGTATCGACGCCCGTATCGCCGGCAAGGGCCGCACTCCGAATTGGCGCCCGGCGAACCTGGCCAAGGTCGACGACGACGAGATCGAGCGCCTTTTTGCGACCCCGGTCGACGGCGAGCTGGAACTCGACGCCCGCTAGCAGGGTCGAAAACGCCTTGAGACCTGCGCAAAGCGCGCCAACATCATCAAAACTTAATACTAGAATTTCATGCAATCTTAAGCGTCCCGCTTAAGCTCATCTTAGGTTGGCCCGCCTATAGTCATCGTCAAGTTGGGGATTAACAACAACTAATGAGGGTAGGCGATGAATGTAGCCCTGAATATAGGGACGCAGACGGGCACCGACGGGGCAGAAGACCTCAAAGGGCGCTATCTTGTTTCCTTGAAGCTTGTCGAGCGGCTTCACCGTTTGCTACTCGATGTCATCAAAGATGAGTTCGAGCGCTTGGGCCGGGGCGACGTCAACAGCGTCCAGGCACTGCTGCTTTACAACATCGGCGACGCCGAGCTGACTGCGGGTGAGTTGACCAGCCGCGGTTACTATCTCGGCTCGAACGTTTCGTACAATCTCAAGAAGCTTGTCGATGCCGGCTATATCCACCACCAGCGTTCGACCACTGACCGCCGCTCCGTGCGGGTAAGCCTCACCGATAAGGGGCAAGAGGTCTCCAAGGTGGTCAACGGCCTCTTCCAACGGCAGCTGAAGTCGCTGGAGCAGGTGGGTGGCATCGGTCACGACGACCTGGAAATTCTCAACAAGGCCCTGATCCGGCTTGAGCGCTTCTGGACCGATCAGATCCGCTACCAGCTCTAAACCTTTCACGATCACTGCGATCGTCCTGCCCCGGTGGATGCTCTCCGCCGGGGCATTTCGTTTGGGCTGGGGCCAGGCGGATCAGCCCAGTTTCGCCCCATTTCTCAGGCAGCTTGCAACTCGGCCCGCTGCCGCATCCGGCGGATGTGCGGCGAGGGCGCCTGAGCGGGGAAGCTTTTCTCAATCAGTCGCAGCGTAACGTGGTCGCTGGATCCGGGACGTATCTCGACGCCTCAGTCTTGGTTAAAGAATTGTGACACCAAGTGAGGATTCGTTGAGCTCGAAACGAGTAGAGCAGCGAAGACAAAGTGCCTATAGTTAAAGCAGAATAGAAGCCGCCAGCAGACGGGGAGCGGCAGATGCCGAAATTTACCGACGAATTCAAGAGCGGGACGCTTGCCGTCACCGCGGGTCTGATGGCGGCCCTTCTCGTCGCCAGTGCCGGGCCGGCGAGTGCTGGGCCATTCAATTGGTTCAAGGGCAAGGATCCCAAC
Source organism: Methyloceanibacter sp. (assembly GCA_035528655.1). Taxonomy (GTDB): domain Bacteria; phylum Pseudomonadota; class Alphaproteobacteria; order Rhizobiales; family Methyloligellaceae; genus Methyloceanibacter. The sequence goes on along the minus strand of DATKYG010000008.1, from coordinate 12,793 downwards.
CAGAGTCAATACGAGCAGCGGCCCCAAGCGCAGCCGGCACCACAGTCGGGCGGCAATGGCGGCGGTCTGTTCGGCGGATTGTTTGGCGGCGGCCGCAGCGCAGCGCCGAGCCATGAGTCACAGGCGTCTGAGCTTGCTCGGGATGATCCCGAGGCCATGATGATCACCAATCCGGCCCTCGGGACGCCCACGCTGGCGACGGCCAATATTGGTCCGACCAAGGCGGCCATCAAGAAATACGAGATGATCGTGGCTCAAGGCGGATGGCCGACCCTGCCAGCGGTGGCGATGAAGCCGGGTCAGCGCGGTCAGGAGATCGTCACGCTGCACCGTCGCCTCGAGATTAGCGGCGATCTCGTGGGCATGAGCATTCCGGACGAATACGATGGCGCGGTCGTCGCCGCTGTGAAGAGTTTCCAGCTGAGCCACGGTCTGCCCGCCACGGGTGTGATCGACTCCAAAGCAACAATCGCCGCGCTGAACGTGCCTGCCGTCGTTCGGCTCGCCCAGCTGCAAGCCAATCTGCGTCGTCTGCAAAAGCTGGCGCCTGGTGCGAGCGGCCGCTACATCCTCGTCAACATTCCTGCGGCTCAGGTCGAGGCGGTGGAGAACGGCCGCGTCGCGCAGCGCCACGCCACCGTTGTCGGCAAGCGGGAACTGCCGACGCCGGAACTCAAGAGCAAGGTCACGGAAGTCAACTTCAATCCCTATTGGTACGTGCCGCGCAGCATCATCCAGAACGATCTCGTGCCGAAGGGCCGCCAGTTCGCAGCGCGTGGGCAGGACATGCTCGCCGCCTATCACATGGAGGCCTTCGATCAGCAGGGCAATCAGCTGGACCCGCGCCAGATCGACTGGAATGGCCAGGCGGTCTACACGTACAACTTCCGGCAGCGGCCCTGGGCGGAGAACTCTCTCGGCTTTATCAAGATCAACTTCCCGAACAAGGACGCGGTGTACATGCACGACACGCCGCTTAAGAGTCTGTTCGGCAAAGCGATCCGCTACGACAGCCATGGCTGCGTGCGCGTTCATAATGTCGCCAAGCTTGCCGACTGGATCCTCGATGACAATCCGGCTTGGAACCTCAGTCGGATCATGAGCCTTAAGCAGACCGGCGAGCAGATCAGCGTGAAGGTGAACCGGAAGATCGGGGTGTACTTCTCGTATATCAGCGCCTGGGCAACGCCAGACGGCGTGATCCATTTCCGGCCCGACATCTACAACGAGGACGGGTCCACGACAGCATCCGCCTACTGATCCAAACGCCAATAGACGAAAAAGGCCATCCCGTCTTACGACCGGATGGCCTTCTTGCGTTTGGCATGCCGGGGAGGAGAGGGCACGCCTGGGGGGTTAGGCGGAGAGCTTCACCGGAATTTTCAGATGCTGGACACCGTTCGCGTCCGGCGGCGGCAAATGTCCGGCGCGCATATTCACCTGGATCGAGGGCATCAGCAGATCGGGCGCCGCGAGCGTGGCGTCGCGCGCCTCGCGCATGGCCACGAAATCGTCCTCGCTAATGCCGTCTTTCACATGAGCGTTGTGATCCCGCTCCTCGGCGACAGTGGTCTCCCAGGCATAATCGCGCCCCGGCGCCTTGTAGTCATGACACATGAACAGGCGCGTCTCGCGCGGTAGGCTCAGCAGGCGCTTGATCGAGCGATAGAGCTTGCGCGCATCGCCGCCGGGAAAATCGGCCCGGGCCGTGCCGTAATCCGGCATGAACAGCGTGTCGCCGACAAAGACGGCGTCGCCGATCCGGTAGGCGATGTCGGCGGGCGTATGACCGGGCACATGCAGCAGCTCGACCTCCAGTGAACCGAGCTGGAATAGCTCGCCGTCGGCGAAGAGGTGATCGAACTCGCTGCCGTCGCCGCTGAGATCGGTCGCGTTGAACACCGGGCGGAAGATCTTCTGCACGTCGCGAATATGCTCGCCGATGCCGACCTTTGCCCCGGTCTTCAACTTGATATAGGGCGCGCCCGACAGATGGTCGGCATGGGCATGAGTCTCCAGCACCCAGTCGATACTCAGCCCGTCGGCCGTGGCGGCCTGGAGAATGACATCCGCCGATTTGGTCGATGCTTTCCCGCTGGCGTGATCGTAGTCGAGCACCGGATCGACGATCGCGGCACGCTTCGTGCCGGGATCGGATACCAGGTAGCTCACCGTACTGGTGGGCTCGTCGAAAAAGGCCTTGATGGTAGGCGTGCCGGACATGGGGAAATGCTCCTTTCTCCTCGACGCAGCATGATCATTGTTGACTAATATATTAGCACTCACTAAATTAGAAAGACCTAATGGATGATAGGAGTTGATCCATGCCCCGCGCTTCCGCTGACCTGGCCGTCTTCGAAAACAACGCCACCAAGGTTGCCGACGTCCTGCGCGCGCTGGCCAATGAGCGGCGTCTGATGGTGCTGTGCAAGCTGGTGGAATGGGGCGAGGCAAGTGTCGGGTCCCTGGCCGAGGCGGCCGGGCTATCGCAATCCGCCACGTCCCAGCATCTCGCCAAGATGCGCGAGGAGGGGCTGGTGGACTTCCGGCGCGAGGGCCAGACGCTCTGGTACCGCATTGCCGAGCCGCGCACCGAGCTAATCCTTGGCTATCTCCAGAAACTTTATTGCAGTGCGTGAACCCCGGAGATCCCTATGAGTCTGCCCACCATCACTCCAGCCGACGCCAAGCGTCTCCTCGACCAAGGGGCGACCCTCATCGACATTCGCGAAACGGGCGAACGCGCTCGCGAGCATATTCCGGGGTCACAGCACGGACCCTTGAGTCAGATAAGCGGCGACTCGTTCGAGGATGTTAGCGCACCGATTATCTTCCACTGCCGCTCGGGCATGCGGACGGCGACCAATGCCGGCAAGCTGAAAGAGGCAGCACCTTGCGAGGCCTATGTCCTGTCCGGCGGTATCGACGCCTGGAAGCGGGCAGGGCTCCCTGTCGTGAGTGACCAGACCCAGCGGATGGCGTCCGGCCGCCGCATGATGGTCGCCGGCGGCAGTGCTGTTCTCCTTGGCGTGCTGCTCGGCATCGTCATTTCCCCAGCCTTCTATCTGCTGGCCGCGTTCGCCGGCGCCGGCCTGTCGTTGGGCGGCGGCGCCGGCTGGTTCGGCATGGCCAAGTCACACTAGTCATGCCCCGCAACCACGCGGCGGGTGTTTGATGCCGATGGCCCTCGGCCTCCTTTCGATTACTTTGCTGCTGGGCTCCGGCGCGCTCGTCGGTCTGAGCCTCGGCCTGATCGGCGGCGGTGGGTCGGTGCTCGCCGTGCCGCTCCTCGTCTATCTCGTGGGCGTCCCTTCGGCCATGTCGCCATCGGCTCATCGGCCGTTGCCGTCGCCGCCAACGCCGCCTGGGGGCTCGCCGCCCATGCGCGGCTCGGCACGGTGAAATGGCCTTGCGCGCTGGTGTTTACGACAGCCGGAGTCGTGGGCGCTTTCGTTGGCGCCAGTCTCGGCAAGCAACTCGGCGGTCCGCTGCTCTTGGCGCTGTTCGCGTGGTCATGATCGGCATCGGCATCTACATGATCAGTGTACGTCCTGAAAGCATCGGGAAGGACGTTCGCCTGACACCCGAGACCGCCCGCCACTTGCTGCCGCGGCTCCTCCTGTTCGGCACGGGCGTTGGCCTTCTGTCCGGCTTCTTCGGCATCGGCGGCGGCTTCCTTATCGTGCCGGGGCTGGTTCTTGCCACCGGCATGGGACTTCAAAACGCCATCGGCACCTCCCTTTTCGCCGTCACCGCTTTCGGTCTCGCAACGGCGACGAGCTATGCGTTTTCGGGCCTGGTCGATTGGCGCATCGCCGCGCTCGTGATCCTGGGCGGCGTCGCCGGAACCCTGATCGGCACCAACACCAATGCCCATCTCGCCGGCCATAAGCGTGCTCTTGCCGGCCTCTTCGCCGGCGTGGTGGTCGCCACAGGCCTCTATATCGTGGGCAGCGGCCTCTTGAAGCTCATCGCCGCGAGCTAGTCCCGATATCCTATAGTCTCTGTCTAAGAGACTGTAAGACCGTTGGTTTTCCCTAGCGTACAGGCTACGCTGATCCAAGCCGGTCTATGGTTGGGGCGTTGCTGGCGTGGCCGTGCGACATGTGGTAGAGGGGCGCAACTGCCTAGCGTTGCGCTTCGCGAGGGGAAAACCAAGCGGGCAGGTCGCCTAGGCCGGCTGGGGTTTGTCTAAGCTTGAGGAGCAGTGTGTCATGACGGCAAGTGATATTCGGCGCGCCGAAACGCGCGAAAGCGACTTTTTTACCAAGCACTTGGAAGATGCCGACCCGGAAGTGTGGGCCGCCATTGAGGACGAGCACGAGCGTCAGCAGAACGAGATCGAGCTGATCGCTTCGGAGAACATCGTGTCCAAGGCGGTGCTGGATGCTGCCGGTACACTCCTCACCAACAAATATGCCGAAGGCTATCCGGGACGCCGCTATTACGGCGGCTGCCAGTATGTCGACGTCGTCGAGCAGATCGCCATCGATCGCGCCAAGCGCCTGTTCAACTGCAACTTCGCCAATGTGCAGACCCATTCTGGCTCGCAAGCCAACCAATCCGTGTTCCTGGCGCTGATCAAGCCCGGCGACACGGTGCTCGGCATGAGCCTCGCCGCCGGCGGTCACTTGACCCATGGCGCGCCGCCGAACATGTCCGGCAAGTGGTTCAACGCGGTTCAGTACGGCGTGACCAAGGATACGAACCTCATCGACTATGACGAGGTCGAGCGCCTGGCCAAGGAGCATAAGCCGGCCCTGATCATCGCCGGCGGCTCCGCCTATCCGCGCATCATCGATTTCGCGCGCTTCCGCGAGATCGCCGATTCCGTCGGCGCTTACCTCCTGGTCGACATGGCGCATTTCGCCGGCCTGGTGGCCGCGGGCGTCCATCCGAGCCCGCTGCCCTTCGCCGATGTCTGCACGACCACGACGCACAAGACCTTGCGTGGGCCGCGTTCGGGCATGGTGGTGTCCAACAACGAGGACATCGGCAAGAAGATCAACTCGGCCATCTTCCCCGGCCTGCAAGGCGGGCCGCTGATGCACATCATCGCCGCCAAAGCCGTTGCTTTCGGCGAGGCGCTGCAGCCCTCGTTCAAGCTCTACGCCCAATCGGTGATCGATAATGCCAAGGCGCTGGGTGAAACGCTCGTCTCGGGCGGGCTCGAGCTCGTCTCCGGCGGCACCGACACGCATCTGATGCTCGTCGATCTCCGACCCAAGAAGCTCACCGGCAAGGCGGCCGAAATCGCGCTGGGCCGGGCGCACATCACCTGCAACAAGAATGGCGTGCCGTTCGATCCGGAGAAGCCCATGGTCACCTCCGGTATCCGCCTCGGCTCGCCGGCGGGCACCACGCGCGGCTTCGGCATCACGGAGTTCCAGTCGATCGGCGGCATGATCCTCGAAGTGCTTGACGGTCTCGCCGCCAATGGCGACGAGGGCAACGGCGCCGTCGAGGAGGCCGTGAAGCAGCGTGCTACCGAGCTTTGCGCGCGGCATCCGATTTACGAGTAGACTCCAAGCGTGACGGTGAGGAAGGGGAGGGCGATCGCCCATGCGGTGCCCTTATTGCGGCAGCACCAACACGCAGGTGAAGGATTCTCGCCCGAGTGAGGATCACACCACGATCAGGCGCCGCCGCGTCTGTGCCGACTGCGGCGGCCGCTTCACCACATTCGAGCGGGTGCAGCTGCGTGAACTGACCGTCGTCAAGCGCAGCGGACGCCGCATTCCCTTCGACCGCGACAAGCTGATGCGGTCCGTGCAGATCGCCATGCGCAAGCGCCCCGTAGAACCGGAGCGCGTCGAGCGCATGGTCAGCGGCATCGTGCGGCGCCTGGAAAACATGGGCGAGAACGACATCGGCTCGGCGACCATCGGCCGCCTGGTGATGGAGGCGCTGAAAGGCCTCGATGACGTGGCCTATGTCCGCTTCGCGTCCGTCTACAAGAATTTCCGCGAGGCCAAGGACTTTGAGGCGCTACTCGGCGAGCTTGCCGGAACCGAAGGTGAGGACGCCGACGAAACCGACGTCGACGATTAGGTAAGCGGCTATCGTATGCGTACCAGCGACGAGGAGCATATGGCGCAAGCAGTGGTGCTTGCGCGGCGCGGGCTCGGCCTCACCTGGCCGAACCCGTCCGTGGGCGCCATCGTCGTGACGCCGACCGGCGACATCGCCGGACGCGGCTGGACTGCGCCGGGCGGACGGCCCCATGCCGAGGCGGTGGCGCTCGATCAGGCTGGCGTCAAGGCCGATGGCAGCACCATCTATGTGACGCTCGAACCCTGCGCCCATGAGGGGCGCGGCATCGCCTGTAGCGACGCCATCGTCGCGGCGAAGCCGAAACGCGTCGTCATCGGCTTGCGCGATCCAGACCCCCGGACCGCCGGACGCGGCATCGAGCGCATGAAGGGCGCCGGCATCGACGTGCAGGAGAATGTCCTGGCGCCCGACGCCGCGGCCGTGACCCTCGGCCATCTGATGCGCGTCACCCAGGGACGCCCGGCGGTGACGCTGAAACTTGCCGTCGGCGCCGACGGGCTCATTCCCCAAGGCCACGGAGCGCCCGTCTGGATCACGGGACCGGACGCCCGCGCCCACGGCCATCTCCTGCGCGCGCGCAACGATGCCATCCTCGTTGGCCGTGGCACCATCGTCGCCGACGACCCAACGCTCACCTGCAGGCTGCCCGGCATGTCCTGCCGCTCGCCGGTGCGAGTCGTGCTCGACGGCCGCCTGCGGACGCCGCCGGACGCCAAATTGTTCGACGACATCATGGTGCCCGTCTGGCTGATCTGCGCCGACGGTGAGAGCCACCCCGCCGCCGATCCGTTGCACGAGCACGGGGCAGAGATCGTCCCGGTGGCGATCGACGACCACGGCCTCATCGATATTCAAGACGCCCTTGAGACCCTGGCCGAGCGCGGCATCACCCGCGTGCTGGTGGAAGGGGGTCCCACGGTGGCGCGGAGCGTCCTCGACGCCGATCTCGTGGACGAGGCGGTGATCTACGAAGGCGCGGAGCCCGCGGGCGCCGAAGGTCTCACGCCGTTTGCCGGCGACGGACTTGATCGGCTGACGCAAAGCGGCCATTTCACACCAATTGCCTCACGAGCCTTCGGACCCGACCGGATGACTTGGTGGCGGCGGATACGAACATGTTCACTGGCATTGTCAGCGGCCTAGGCACGCTTCTAGAGCGGCGCGGATCCCGCTTCGTGATCGCCGCGCCCTTCAAGCATAAGAGTCTGGAAGAGGGCGCCTCGGTCGCGTGCGATGGCTGCTGCCTGACTCTCGTCGATATCGCCAAGGCGAAGGGGAAGGACGCGGAGTCCGTCTTCACCGTCGAGGTCTCCAATGAGACTTTATCCCATACGACTCTTGGCGCGTGGCAAGCGGCGCAGAGCATCAATCTTGAGCGCGCGCTGGCTCTCGGCGAAGAGCTCGGCGGTCATATCGTCACAGGACATGTGGATGGTCGCGCCAAAATCGTCGCTCGGAACGCTGACGGCGACAGCGTCAGGTTCGCTCTCGACGCACCGGAACCGCTTGCCGGCTTCATTGCGCCCAAGGGCTCCGTGGCGCTAAACGGCGTTTCGCTGACCGTTAACGAGGTTGATGCTACGCGCTTTGGCGTGAACATCATTCCCTACACGCTGGCCCACACCACATGGGCCGACCGCCAGCCCGGCGATCTGGTAAACCTTGAAGTCGATCTGCTCGCGCGCTACGTGGCGCGCCTGTCTCAATTTGAAGGCCGCAGCAATTGACCGTTTTGAGTAAGCCGTCGAGCCGGACGCCGCATCGCCAGTTCCTCTCGCCCATCGAAGAGGTGGTGGAGGACGCGCGCAACGGCCGCATGTTCATTCTCGTCGACGCCGAAGAGCGCGAGAATGAAGGCGACCTCGTCATCCCGGCGCAGATGGCGACGCCCGACACCATCAATTTCATGGCCAAGCATGGCCGCGGCCTCATCTGTCTGGCTCTGACGCCGGAGCGGGCCCAGCAATTGCGCCTAGAGCTGATGTCGCGCTCCAACCGATCGCGCCACTCGACCGCGTTCACCGTGTCCATCGAGGCGCGGGAAGGGGTCTCGACCGGCATTTCCGCCCATGACCGGTCGCACACCATTTCGGTCGCCATCGATCCGACCAAGGACTATCGCGACATCGTCACCCCGGGGCATGTGTTTCCGCTGCTGGCCAAGGAAGGCGGCGTTCTCGTCCGCGCCGGCCATACCGAGGCGGCGGTCGACTTGGCGCGCCTCGCCGGGCTGAACCCGGCCGGGGTGATCTGCGAGATCATGAACGATGACGGCACCATGGCGCGCTTGCCCGATCTTGTCGGGTTCGCGCAAACCCACGGGCTGAAGATCGCCACCATCGCCGATCTCATCGCGTATCGGCTGCGCTACGACCATCTTGTCAAGGTGGTGGCCGAGACGACGAGGGCGAGCCCGTTCGGCGGTGATTTCACCGTGAAAGTCTACGCCACCACCGTAGACCCGGCCGAGCACGTGGCGCTGGTCAAAGGCGATGTGTCCTCGGGCGAGCCGGTGCTGGTGCGTGTGCATGCGATGAACACGCTCGACGACGTGCTCTCCTGCGGCTCGGGCTGCGACTCGGCCATCCACAAGGCCATGGAGATTATCGGCAGCGAGGAGCACGGCGTGATCGTGCTGATCCGGGAATCGCGCTCCGACGCCATTTCCTCCCGCCTCAAGCAAAACGCCGGCGGTCAGGGCCAGCAGCGGCTCATGGAATACGGTATCGGCGCGCAGATTCTGCTCGACCTCGGCGTGCGCGAGATGGTGCTGCTGTCCAATTCACCGGCCCGCAAGATTGTCGGCCTCGAAGGTTACGGACTGAAGGTCGTGGGCCAGCGCAGCCTGGAGCCAGCGTCATGAGCCGCAAGGGATCGAATTCAGTCCTCATTATCGAGGCGCGCTTTTACGAGGACATCGCCGACGAGCTCGCCCGCGGTGCCGAGGACGAGTTGCGTGGCAATCAGGTGGATTTTGAACGCATCGCCGTACCGGGCGCGCTGGAGATTCCTCTTGCTCTGAGCCTGGCGCTTGCCAACGGCTTCGTCGGCCGGGCCGGACGCCATCGCGGCTGCATCGCGCTCGGCTGCGTCATCAGGGGCAAGACCGCCCATTACGACATCGTGGCCCGGGAATCCGCGGCGGGTCTGAATCAGCTGGCTGTGGAGCACGGCGTGCCGATCGGGTCCGGCATCCTCACTTGCGAGACCCGTGACCAAGCATGGGAGCGGGCCAGCGTCGACGGCCGCAACAAAGGTGGCGACGCGGCGCGCGCCTGCCTCACCCTGATGCGCCTCGAGCAGCATTTCTCTTCCGCGAGCCGGCGCTAGCCGTGATGGCTCCGCGCGGCGCAACGTCAAATCGTGCAGCATCGCGAAGTGCGGCAAGGCTCGCCGCCGTTCAAGCGCTGTATCAGATGGATATGACCGGTATCGACATGAACCAGGTCATGGCCGAGTTCACGGACCATCGCCTCGGCCAAGAGATCGAGGGCGACCAGTACAACCCGGCCGAGGCGCAGTTCTTTCGCAATCTCGTCGAGGGCGTGGTCCACGAGCAGCGCCGCCTTGACCCGCAGATCGACGAACAGCTCGCTGAAGGCTGGCGGCTGACCCGCGTGGATTCGATCCTGCGCGCGATTTTGCGCTCGGGGGCTTATGAACTTTTTACCCGCGACGACGTTCCTGCCCGTGTGGTGATTACCGAATATGTCGACATCGCCCACGCCTTCTTTGGTGAGGACGAGCCCAAAGTCGTGAACGGCATCCTCGACCGGCTGGCCCATACCGCGCGGCCCAAGGAGTTCGCGGCGAGCGAGGCCGGCAAATGATCAATGGGGTCGAGGGCGTGAAGAAGAAGCACGAGGGTGAGTTCGACATCATCGCCCGCATCTTCGCCCCCCTGGCCACGGAAACCGGCGCGCTTGGTCTGCGTGACGACGCCGCCGTTCTCATGGTCACCGAGGGCCACGAACTCGTGGTGACCTGCGATACGCTCGTCGAAGGCGTGCATTTCCTCAAAGACGATCCCGCGGACTCCGTCGGCCACAAGGCCTTAGCGGTCAATCTGTCCGATCTCACCGCCAAGGGATCCCGCGGACACGTCTATACGCTGTCGCTGGCGCTGCCGCCGGAAATCTCCACCGATTGGCTCGAAGGATTCGCGGCGGGGCTGAAGGAGGTCCAGGACCAAACCGGCATCAGTCTGATCGGCGGCGATACCACGGCGACGCCTGGGCCAATTACGATCACCATCACCGCGCTCGGCCTCGTGTCGCATCAGCACGCGGTGCTGCGCCTCGGCGCCAAACCCGGCGACCGGCTCTATGTGAGCGGCACCATCGGCGATGCCCATCTCGGCCTCGGCCTGCTGCGCGATCCATCGCTCGCGAAGACATGGGGCCTGTCGGAAGACGACGTGGCGTTTCTTGTCGAGCGCTACCGGCGCCCCGGTCCGAACAACGCGCTCTGCCTGCTCATCCGCAATTTCGCCCAAGCCGCCATCGATGTTTCCGACGGCCTCGTGGGTGACGTCGAGAAACTCTGCCGCGTGTCTCATGTCGGCGCGAAGATCGACGCGGCCCGCGTGCCGTTCTCGCCGGCAGCCAAGAAGGCGCTGGCGCGGGCGCCCGACCTTCTCCCCGTTCTGATCGGAGCCGGCGACGATTATGAGGTCGTGGCGGCTGTTTCCGAGAAGAGCGCGGCCGGCTTCGAATCGGAGGCGAAAGCCATTGGCGCGTCGTTCGGGCTGATCGGCGAGGTCCTCAGCGAGGATGAAGGGCTTACAGTGCTTGACGGGGAGGGCCAGCCCATCGAGCTAAAACATAAGGGATTCAGCCACTTCTAGGCGATTTTGCACCGTCTCCAACTAAATTGCCGTTTCGAGAGGCATCTGTTGCGTCCGCGCCGCAACTTTGGCATTTTCCGCCCGGCCTAACGGCCACGTCTTTCCGGGGGGCTTTGAGGCCACGAGCACGGATCACCGTCTCGCTATTCGCGGCCGCGATCTCCCTCATATCCCAACTGAGCCGACCAACGGGGACAGCCTGTCATGACCTGGGTTCTTTACCTCATCATTGCTTGCGGGGCGCTTTCCATCGCCTATGGCGTTTGGACCACCAGGGCCGTTCTCGCGGCGGACCCGGGCACGGCGCGCATGCAAGAAATCGCCGCGGCGATTCAAGAAGGCGCGCAAGCCTATCTCGCCCGCCAATATCAGGCCGTCGCCATTGTCGGCGTGCTGATTTTCATCGCGCTCTACTTCTTGCTCGGCCTGCCGCAGGCGATCGGGTTCGCCGTAGGCGCGATCCTGTCGGGTCTCGCCGGCTTTGTCGGCATGAACGTCTCGGTGCGCGCCAATGTCAGGACCGCGCAGGCCGCCACCAAGAGTCTGGCCGATGGATTGAGCCTCGCTTTCCGCGCCGGCGCCATCACGGGCCTGCTCGTGGCCGGCCTCGCGCTTCTCGGCGTCTCGGTCTATTTCCTCGTTCTCACCCAGTGGCTCGGCTATAGCCCTGCCTCGCGGCAAGTCATCGACGCGCTCGTCGCTCTCGGCTTCGGCGCCTCGCTCATCTCCATCTTCGCCCGTCTCGGCGGCGGCATCTTTACCAAAGGTGCCGACGTGGGTGGCGATCTCGTCGGCAAGGTGGAAGCGGGCATCCCCGAGGACGACCCGCGCAACCCGGCGACCATCGCCGACAACGTGGGCGACAATGTCGGCGACTGCGCCGGCATGGCGGCCGATTTGTTCGAGACCTATGTGGTGACCGTCGTCGCCACCATGGTGCTCGCCTCGATCTACTTCGCCGGCGGCGACCGCGTCACCGAGATGATGATCTACCCGATGGCGATCGGCGGCGTGTGCGTGATCACCTCGATCATCGGCACCTATTTCGTCCGTCTCGGCTCCAGCCAGTCGATCATGGGCGCGCTCTATAAGGGCGTGATCGCGACGGGCGTGCTTTCGCTCATCGTGCTCTGGCCGCTCACGGACTGGATCGTCGGCATGGACACGGCGATGAAAGTCGGCGACGTCAGCTTTACCGGCCAGTCGCTGTATTTCTGCGGCGTTGTCGGGCTCGTGGTGACCGCGCTCATCGTGGTCATCACCGAATATTACACCGGCACGAATTACCGCCCGGTGCAGTCGATCGCCAAGGCCTCCGTCACTGGCCACGGCACCAACGTCATCCAGGGCCTCGCCATCTCGCTCGAATCGACGGCGCTGCCCGCCCTGGTCATCATCGGCGCGATCATCGTCGCGTATGGCCTTGCCGGCCTGTTCGGCATCGCCATTGCGGTGACCACCATGCTGGCGCTGGCCGGCATGATCGTGGCGCTGGACGCCTTCGGTCCCGTGACCGACAACGCCGGCGGCATTGCCGAGATGGCTGGTCTGCCCGAGGAGACCCGCAAGACTACCGACGCACTCGACGCGGTGGGTAACACCACCAAGGCGGTGACCAAGGGCTATGCCATCGGCTCGGCCGGTCTCGGCGCCTTGGTGCTGTTCGCGGCCTATACCGAAGACCTTCGATACTTCGCCGCCAACGCCGACAAGTTCCCGTATTTCGGCGGCGTGGATGCCACCTTCAGCCTGTCCAACCCCTACGTCGTCGTCGGGCTCTTCCTGGGCGGGTTGCTGCCTTATCTGTTCAGTGGCATCGCCATGACGGCGGTCGGGCGTGCAGCCTCCGCCATCGTTGAGGAGGTGCGCCGTCAGTTCAAGGAGAAGCCCGGC
>DATKYG010000007.1:0-2407 GCA_035528655.1 Methyloceanibacter sp. | reverse complement strand
TATGGCGGCCACATCATCTCGATCGCCCGCTCCTTGAGCTTCAACGGGCTTGCCAACGCCTTCCATGTCTTGGGCCTGAACGGCGCGCGCCACGCGGCGCCGAGCTTTGCCGGCGACACCATCTACGCGTGGAGCGAGGTGCTCGACAAAGCAGCGCTCCCCGGCCGCTCCGACCTGGGCGCGCTGCGCTTGCGCACCTTCGCCGTAAAGGACCGTAATTGCGCCGACTTCCCCGGCCTGAAGGCCGACGGCAAGCTGGAGGACAGCGTCGTCCTCGACATGGACTATTGGGTGGCGCTGCCGCGTTAGCGGCGAGCCATCTATGCGGCGTCGCCCATGCTGGCAACGCCGCATCGGCGCTATCTTGGACAAATCCCATTGCTCAACAATGGCTTGATGCACTTGCAGCCGGTGGCCGTCGGCATCCAGCTCTTATTGCAGCCCGTGAATTCGGTGGGATATTTTATGATGCAGTCTCTCTTACAGAGCTGTCGCTTTTTTTCGCAGGCCCTCACATCCGTATAAACTTCGCCGCAAGCAGCCACGCAGTTATAGATGCAAGCGTTGTAAGCGGCCGAAGCGATGCGCGTAACAGGCGCCCCGGTGTCAAGTTGGCCAGGGAGAAGAAGGGCGACAGAGGTAGCGAGCGCGGCGATCCACATGACTTAGGCTCCTCTCGAACCAAACGACGGAAACCAGCCACAAACTCACGCGGCGCCAGCGTGCCACTTCATTCTGGGCAGCATTGAGACCGGCTGGTTCCGGGGCCGAATAAATTGATAAGGAAGCTTGGGCAAAGTTTCAGGCGGCGGAACGGCCTCAGCCCTGCGGTAGGATGCGCAACCGCTGAGGCGAGGAACTGAAACAGGAGGACTCTTCATGGGACGCAACAGTCTCTGGCTCGCAAGCGCGTTGACCGCTGTCTTGGCGTTCGGCACGCCGTCGCTCGCCGCCGACCGGGCGAGCGCCGTGCTGATGGATCCTGACGGCAAGGAGGTGGGCAAGGTGACGCTCATTGCTGTCCCCACCGGCATCATTCTCGATGCCGACCTGACCGGCCTGCCGCCCGGCGACCACGCTTTCCACATCCACGCGGTCGGCAAATGCGAGGCGCCCGACTTCAAGTCGGCCGGCGGCCATTTCAATCTCGAAGAGGACGAGCACGGCCTCATGAACGAGGCGGGCCCGCACGGGGGCGACATGCCCAATATCCATGTCCCCGAGAGCGGCGCGCTTCACATCGAGGTGCTGAACCAGATGGTGTTCTTGAAGGAGGGTCTTTTTGACGATGACGGCTCGGCCATCGTCATCCACGAGGGCCCGGACGACTACGTCTCCGACCCCGCCGGCGACGCCGGCGCCCGCATCGCCTGCGGCGTCATCACCAAATAGGGCGCCCGAGGCGAAGCATCCCGCACATTCGACTCGAATGTTGGCTGGAGCCGAAACTCGCTTCTAACCTCGGCTCGAGAACCGGCGCGCCGCTGAAAGTCCGCAAAGCTATCCTCCTTCCAACGATCGGAACGGAGACATCCCATGAGCCTTGCACCCGCAAAGCCGCATGCCGCGCCCGCCCAAGCCGCGTCCCCCGTCATTGCCTCGCTCAACCTTCCCCTTGCTAAGGTCTGGGGAGCGAGCGATCCCGCCGTCCGCTGGGCCGGGGCCTTTGCCCTCTATGGCGGCCACGGCGCGACGGCGTCCTCGACGATTGTCTACGAGATCGAACCTGGCGGCCACCTCGGATGGCATACGGACGCGACTGAGGAGACGCAGTACATCGTCACCGGTTCCGGCAAGCTCTACCTGGAGGATGGATCGACACACGAGGTCGGTCCGGGCAGCGTGTTCGCGATCCCGACACCCGTGCGCCATGACCTCGAGAACACCGGCAAGGACACCCTGCGTGCCGTCGCGTTCTTCGCGGCGGCCATGTTTACGCAGGATTTCGACCAGGTGATGCTGCCGCCAGACAGCCACATCCTCGGCACACCTAATCGCGCTGGCTAGAGCCGCGGCCGCAGCCCCCTTTCCGCCTGAAATAAACTTTCTGTCAAAGGTTTGAGACCCATCCTGACCCTCACGATTCGGAAACTGTGGGGAGTTGCCGATGGCTTGGGAAGGCCCATTCGAAGGGACGCTTGGCGGCGTCGCCTATATCGTCGGATCCCATATCTGGGAATCGATCGACGGCGGCCACACCTGGATCCTGTCCAAGTTCGCGGACGACGTAGAGGCCTGCTGCGAGGTCGCCGCGCCGGCTTAAACAGCCGTCATTCCGCTCGCCAAGACCAAGAATCGCGCCTGCCGGGCCTCCAAGGGGGCCGGACCAAAGGAAGCAGGCCGCCTGATTGCCCCTGCCGGACGAGTGGGCTATGAGAAAGCTCGTCTGGGCAACAACTGCAAATAC
>DATKYG010000006.1:0-125510 GCA_035528655.1 Methyloceanibacter sp. | reverse complement strand
TCCCCACTCACCGCAGTACACCATCCAGATCAGAAACTGGAAAGCCGGCAATGAAGTCGCATTGGACGATTTCGACTTCAAGAATTCGACCGGTGCAAAGGAGGTTGATCTGAAAGACCTCAAAGGCATGAGTGATTTGCCGGATCATTTTGAGATAGGAGCCACCCAATGAGCGTGTCTAAAAAGCTTGGGATCGTTTTCGTTGCCGGGATCGTCGGGCTCTGCGGGCTCACGCTTGCAGACCGGCTTTCGGTTTCCAGTGTGCCTAGTTTCGTCTCGTCTGCCGAGGCCAGGGTCGGACGGCCCCTAACGCCGGTGAGCGTTGCCGGTGTCGCTCGGAGGACAGTCAGACGATGCGCGGTTGGCGTCTATAACTGCTAGGGTCTGATTGAAGACGGAACTAATGGGTTCAGATTGGGACGAGGAAACACCTCACCGATCGGGCACGCGCCCGCGCGGTCGAGGCGCTGACGATCGTGCTCGCCGTCACCACGGTTCGCGGTTGGCGACCGGCGGCCACCGGTGCCTTTGCTGGCCTTGCACTTCTTGTATTCGTAGTGTTTGCGCTCGGGCCACTTCTGGATCGGATTCCGCTGCGCCTGCTGCAGTTCGTCATTGGCATCCTATTGCTCCTGTTCGGCATGCGCTGGCTACGCAAGGCGATTCTGCGCGCGGGAGGAATCATTGCGCTGCACGATGAGGCGGTAGCCTTTGCCACCGAGACGGAAGAGCTTCGCGATCAGGCGCGTCGTCACGATGCGCGACTCGATTGGCTGGCCGGGCTTGCCAGCTTCAAAGCCGTCTGCGATTTGACGAATCTGCTTTTTCGAGTGCGTACGCGCGTTGCGCGGATTGATCTTAAGTGTGCTGAGCGGCACCGGTTGGATGTCTGGCATCAAAGCCTCCACATGCTCGGATCGGCAGGCGCACGAGCGCAACCACACCGAACGGGTTCAAGGAAGACGTTTTTGAGGAATTCAGGCCAAGATTACGGGCGGTGATGGCACCGCGGCATCAACTGCCATCTTGGTCGCCACCGGCGACGTTGAACCGTCCAGACAACGGCACCGCCGCGCTGGTCTGGGGGCACCGCCCGCCGGCTTGTAGAAGATAGAGATTCCGAAGGGAACACCGTTCCGTCGGTCTGGGCCCCGGCACCGCCTTCACCCAATCTCCGAATCAACCTACCAACAGAAGAAGACGGTCACGTGGCGCCGTCAAGTACCTGTTGACTTGTGCCCAGTCCCTGCTGTGGCCGAGCAAGTAGCCCACAATTGCCAGACGTTTGACTGGACTTCGTCGCAGAAGAGAGCGTGCATGCTTGTGGATGGGTGACCGGAATGTCGCCTCCATCATCGCCTCTCCCGGCCTTTTGGCCGGGCTCTAGGCGGTGGAAGCGCCGGCATAGGGCCGGCGCGCCACGATGGAGGTACCGATGCGCAAGACCCAACCGACTCCCAAGCTCACAGACACGCAACTCGCTGCGCCCGCCAGTAGCAAGCCTGAGAAGGCGTCCTCGAGCGCATCTAAGCGGCGGCCTGCGTCCGCGCAGACGAAACAGGACCAGGTGATCCAGATGCTCCGGCGGCAATCAGGTGTCAGCATCGATGACATCATCACCAAGACCGGGTGGCAGCCGGATTCCGTGCGGGGCTTTTTCAGCGGCCTCGTGCGCAAGAAGCTCAACCTTCCCCTCGTCTCCGAGGTCGGCAAGGACGGCTTGCGCCGCTACCACATCGCCTCGGTCGCATCGCCCAAGGCTTGAAGTCCATAACGCGGCCCTTGGCCCCTCGCCCGCGCCCGAGGCGGCGCGGGCGTCCCTCCGCCCTATCAGAGCGAGAGAGCAGAGTGGGGAATGCGGAACCAGAGCCGCTGCCTGCCTCGGACGGTTCCAGCCTCGATGAGCTCCGCCGCGAATGGCGGCGCCTTTACCACAGCGAACCCCCAAGGATCAGTCGCGAGTTGCTGGTCCGGGGGATCGGATATCGAATTCAGGAGCTCCAGCATGGTGGGCTCGGCAAGACCACGCGTCGCAAGCTGAAGACATTGGCGAAGATGTTCCGGACCGACGGCCGGGTGGCTCCCGATCCCGGTCTTAGCCTCAAGCCTGGCGCTCGTTTGGTTCGGGAATGGCATGGCCGCACTCACACCGTCACGGTGACGGAAAACGGCTTCGAATACGCCGGAGCAAGTTACCCATCGCTCACCAAGGTCGCTAAGAAAATCACCGGGGCACACTGGTCCGGGCCGCGCTTCTTTGGCTTCGTGCGATCAGGCGCAAAACGCGCGGCCAAGGGAGGTGATAATGGCTGAGCCGCAGAGGGCCAGAAAGCTGCGCTGCGCGATCTACACACGGAAGTCATCCGAGGAAGGCCTGGAGCAGGCGTTCAATTCGCTCGAAGCTCAGCGCGAAGCCTGTGCTGCCTTCATTCTCTCCCAGAAACACGAAGGCTGGAGGGTCTTGCCGCCGCAATATGACGACGGCGGTTTCTCCGGCGGCACGTTGGAGCGCCCTGCCCTGCAGCGGCTCCTCGCCGATATTGCGGATGGCAAGGTGGACGTGGTTGTCGTTTATAAGATCGACCGTTTGACGCGCTCGCTGTTCGACTTCGCCAAGATCGTGGAGGCCTTCGACGCGCGCGGGGTTTCGTTTGTGTCGATCACCCAGCAGTTCAACACGACCACAAGCATGGGTCGGCTCACGCTGAATGTCCTCCTATCTTTTGCGCAGTTCGAGCGGGAAGTGGCAGGCGAGCGCATCCGCGACAAGATCGCCGCTTCGAAGAAGAAGGGCATGTGGATGGGCGGCCTGCCGTCGCTTGGATACGATGTGCAGAACCGAAAGCTGGTCGTCAACGACGAGGAGGCTACTACCGTCCTCCACATCTTTCGGCGCTACGTTCAGCTCAGATCGGTGCGCGCTCTCCAGGCAGAACTCGATGTCGCGGGGATAAGGAGCAAGCGGCGCATCTTGGCGGACGGGACAGCCTATGGCGGTCAGAAGCTGTCCCGGGGCGCCCTCTATTTGATGCTGCAGAACCGCATCTATCGCGGCAACATCACGCACAAGGGCAATGCGTACCCCGGAGAGCATCCTGCGATTGTCGACCAAGCCCTGTGGGACAAGGTTCAAGCCATCCTTGCTGAGAATCGCGTCGAGCGCGACACCGGGTCGGGCGCAAAATATCCGAGTCTGCTTGCCGGTCTAGCCTTTGACGAGACCGGCGAGCGATTGACGCCCACGTACGCCGTCAAGAAGGGTACCCGGTATCGATATTACGTCTCGAGGTCCCTCATCGTCGGGACAGCCAAGGACCATTCAGCAGGGCGGCGGATTCCAGCCGGTAGTCTCGAGGGCCTCGTGATCAGCAGGATTCGAAGTCTTTTCGCAGATGAAGGCGCGATCCTGGACGTCGTCCGCGATGAACACGCAGATGGAACTGGACTGAAGCGACTGATTGGGCGTGGGCGCCGGATCGCAGAGGAATTCACGTCCCTGGCACCAGACAAGACCCGAGCGATATTCATGGCGCTCCTCAGCCGCGTCGACATCAGAGCAGACCGCATCGACATCAAAGTCTATCGGCGGAACTTGATCGAACTCCTGCATGCGCAATCGATGGATGCAGACGCACCAGCCGGCACACCCGATAGCGCATCCGACGACACGCTGATGCTGACGGTGAAAGCGCGACTGCAGCGCGTCGGCCGCGAGATGAAAATGCTCGTGGAAAACGCCGACGGGGAAACGTCAGCCGATCCTGGGCTGCTCCGTGTCATCGCCCGCGCGCACGACTTTCAGGAACGATTGATGCAAGACCCCAATTTGGCCGTGCCCGCGATAGCCAACCATGAGCGCCTTTCCATCGGGTACCTGTCTCGCCTTCTGCGACTGCCTACGCTGGCGCCCGATATCATCACGGCCATCATCAACGGCAAGAACCCGCCTCAGCTCACGGCGAAGAAGCTGATGCGATTGGCGGCTCATTTGCCCGTCGACTGGGCCGAACAGCGAAAGCGGCTCGGGTTTCAGCGGCAATAGTGCGAGTTTTGCGCACGTTGCTGCGCGATGCTGTCTGATGCACTCGTACGAAAATGTTGACCCCCAAATGCCCCCCGAGAGATTTTCGAGGCAGGGTACGGGCGAATTCGATGAAACGTCGTCTCTGCCACTTCAAACAGAGTCCGTGGGGTCGAAAAATGGCCGGATTCCGCGGGGAAGTCGGCTCCCTCACCAGAGGATGAAAATACTTCTATATCAGTGAGTTAACGTGGCTGGGGCGCCAGGATTCGAACCTGGGATCACGGGATCAAAACCCGGTGCCTTACCGCTTGGCTACGCCCCAATATCGCGCGCATCTAAAAGAGCGCCCCTCGCCTTCTCATACATATGGCGAGCGGCTGCCCTCCTACCAGTATCGGGCCCGCGGAGCAACGCCGCGCGCGCGCCCCACGCCTCAGTCCGGCACCGGTTTAGGCGGAGCATGGGCGATCGCCTGCTCGACCGACTTGGCATAGCGCACCAATGGCTTTTTGAGCCCCACCTGCAACAGCTCGCGCCGCACGCCCGGCGCCGCGCCGGCGAGGAAGACCAGGGCGCCCGCCTTGGTTAGCTTTTCGGCGAATCTTAGCAGAGACTTGGCCGCGGTGCTGTCGACCATCGGCACCTCGGAAAAGTCGAGCACAAGCACGCGCGGGCGCGAGCCAATCCGCTCCAGGACGCCGCTGACGGCGGCAACCGCGCCAAAAAAGAACGCCCCGCTGATGCGGTAAACGACGACATCCCGGTCGGCCAATTCCGCCGGGTCATAGGACGTGCGGCCTGCGTAATCATCGGCCCTGTCCTCGGCGATCAGGGGCGCCTCGCCTGCCACCTCCACGCTTTCGGCCATGCGGTGAAGGAAGATGAAGGCGCCGAGCACCACGCCCACGCCGATACCGGTGGTGAGATCGACGAACACGGTCAGCAGGAACGTGGCGAGCAGGATGAGCCGGTCGCCCCCGGAAGCGCGCAGCAGGGCGATGAAGTCGTGACGCTCGGACATGTTCCAAGCGACGACGGCGAGCACCGCGCCCAAGGCGGCAAGCGGGATGTAGCCGGCAAGGGGCGCCGCCACCAGCATGAACACGAGCAGATAGCCAGCATGCAGAATGCCGGAAACCGGCCCCTTGGCGCCGGCGCGAATATTGGTGGCCGTCCGGGCGATGGCGCCAGTCACCGGAATGCCGCCGAACACGGTCGAGCCGACATTGGCCACGCCTTGCGCCACGAGTTCGCAATTGGAGCGGTGACGCCGGCCGGACATGCCGTCGGCGACCACCGCGGACAGCAGGGACTCAATGGCGCCGAGAAGCGCGATCGTCACCGCGTCAGGGAGCACCGCCTGGAGCTTGGCGAGGCTGAAGGACGGCAGCGACGGATCGGGAAGGCTGCGCGGCAGCGCGCCGAATCGGGAGGAGATGGTGGCGACGTCGAGATTGAGGGCCCAGGCGATCCCCGCGGCGGCAATCACCGCGATCAAAAAGCCCGGCCATGTCGGCCGCCATCGCCGCAAACCGACAATGATGCCAAGGGCCACGGCGCCGATCGCCAGCGCTTGCCCATTGACCGTGGCCCGCGCCTCCCACATGGCGTTGAGCTTGGGCAGGAAGGCGGCGGGCTCGCTCGCGAGGTCGAGGCCAAGCAACTCCTTCAGTTGGCTGGCGAAGATGATGACGGCGATGCCGGCGGTGAAGCCGACCGTCACCGGAAAGGGGATATATTTGATGTAGGTGCCGAGCTGCAAGAATCCGGCCGCGATGAGAATCAGTCCCGCCACCAGGGTGGCGAGCACCAGCCCGTCATAGCCGTGCCGTTCGACAATGGCCGCGATGATGACGATGAAGGCGCCGGCCGGGCCGCCGATCTGGAAGCGGCTACCGCCAAGCGCCGAGACGAGAAAGCCGCCGATGATGGCCGTGAACAGCCCCCGCTCCGGGCCGACGCCGGAGGCGATGGCGATGGCCATGGACAAAGGCAGCGCGACGATGGCGACCGTCAGGCCGGCGACCGCGTCGGCGCGGAAGTCCTTCAGGCCATAGCCTTCGCGCAGCACCGTGACGAGTTTCGGCGTGTAGAGTTCGGCGAAACTCGGGCCGTGCCGTCGTTTGGACCTCAAGGAGGCCTCCCTCATATGTGGGGCACATTTGAAACAGCACGAGGCCAGGACCACGGGCCCCGGGGGGCGAGCATAAGCTTGCGGCGGTTGCCCGTGGCAGCAAATCGAGACAAAGCCTGGCGGATTGATGTTGGGGATAGCCCGCTGGGCAAATTGCCACAATGCGCCCTCGTGGCGCGAGGACCGGGGAACCGCCCGCCCCTCACCGAGCCTCACAGCCTTTCTTGCGGGCTAGCGCCTTGCCGTCTATATACCGTCCGTCTTCAGCTAAGCGGAGTGTGGCGCAGCTTGGTAGCGCACCTCGTTCGGGACGAGGGGGTCGCAGGTTCAAATCCTGCCACTCCGACCACCATCTTGGATGGCGGTGCTTGGCTGAAACGGTGCGCAAAGCCCGCGAAACGCGTCAAAATGCGCCCTCAATCCCACTCTTCCAGTCACATTTTGCGCAAGAATCCATGAGACCGTTAACGCTGCCAAATAGGTAGCGCTGCTGCCCGGCCGCCGCTTCGCTAAGATGCCGCGCGGGTTCACCAGAAGACCAACAACAATTCGAGACCATGTCGGCGGAGCTTGCATTCAATCGTAGCGTGGACGTCGACTACGGCGTGGCCGAGGAGGTCGCGCCCGAGGTCCGGCGCATCGTCGCCAACAATCCGGGCCCCTACACCTTTCTCGGCACCAACACCTATATCGTCGGCTCGGGCCAGGTCGCGGTGATCGATCCGGGACCGGCCGACGCGGCCCATCTCGCGGCGATCGCCAAGGCGACCCGGGGCGAGCGGATCAGCCATATTCTCATCACCCACAGCCATCGCGACCATTGCGACGGCGCTCTCCCGTTGCAGGCGATGCTCGGCGGCGAGATCGTCGCCTTTGGTCCGACCGGCGCGGCACGCGGCGCCGGCACGACGGGCCTCGGCGACACTTTCGTCAACGCCGCTTTCACGCCGGACCGCCCTGTGGAAGACGGCGACACCGTGAAGGGACACGGCTTCGCGCTCGACGTGCTGCACATGCCCGGACATGCGCCGGACCATCTGTGCTTCGCCCATGTGGGCAAGCGCACGGTGTTCACCGGCGACCACGTGATGGGCTGGAACACCACCGTGATTGCGCCGCCCGAGGGCAACATGGCCGACTTCATGGCCTCGCTGGAAAAGCTGATGCAGCGCCACGACAAAACCTTTCTGCCCGGTCACGGCGGGCGGATCCAAACGCCGCAGCGCGTGGTCCGCGCTTATATGACCCATCGGAAATGGCGGGAGCAGAGCATTCTCGCCTGCCTCGACGAGGGGCTCGGTACGATCCCGCGCATCGTGGCCAAGCTCTATGGCGGGCTCGACGCCGAGCTCAAAGAGGCGGCCGCGCTTTCGGTGCTGGCCCATCTCGAGCATCTGATCGCCCGCGACATGGTGACCGCGGAAGGCGCCCGCGACGGGCTTAGCGCCTTTTACGTGCGCCCCGCCGCCGGGCCTTCTTCGTAACCTCTTTGGCCGGCGCGGCGACTGGTTCCTCTTCTTTCTTCGGAGCCGCCTGCTCCAGCACCGTCTTCTCGCCCTTCTCGAGTGCGGCATTCACCTCGCCGTAGAGCGCCCGGATGCGATCGGCGTTGGCGCCGAAATCATGCATGCCGTAGCGGGAGGCCGAGCGAACATCGATCAGCGTGTGCGCGTCGTCGCCCTTGACCCTGACCACCACGTCGTCGGTGAAGCCCATGATCATGCTCCGGTCGGTGGCCTCGATACGGCCGATGCCGCTCTCGCCGGGAGTCTCGTTCACGACAACCGTCCAGCCGAGGCGTCCGACCGCTTCATTCACCAGAACGAACACCTCCGGCGCCGAACGCTCGAGATACATGGGGCCGATATCGCCATAGGCCTCGGCCTGCATCGCCGATTTTTCGGCGTCGGGATTGACGAGCGGATTGGCGTCGCGGAGACGCTCGTTCACCAGGACGGTGAATTGAAGCGGATCGGCCGGCGTCGTCTGCACATCGGTGAGCGGGGGCAAGAGCACGGCCTTGAAAAGAAAATACACCGGCAGCGCCAGCCCGATCAGACCCAGCACGATGGCGCCGAAGTCCTGCGCCGCGCCAGTCTGGCCGCCGAACCAGATGCGAATGAGCGAGGCCACGGCGATGATGACGGCGATCAGCATGCCGACCATCGAGACGCCGATCAGATTGATGGCCGCCGGCGTGCCCAGCCCGAAGAAGCGGTGCAGGGTGACGGTCAGGATGAGGAGCTGCAGGAAGAACAGCGCCATGCGCCGCGCCCATTTAGCCTCGCGCGCCTCCCTGATCTCGAAGCGCGCGGTCGAATACCGGTCCATGGAATAGCTCGCCGTCACGTCAGCCGATCCTCATGCTGAAATCCGCCGTTGCCCATAGTCTAATCGCTAAATGGAAGCCGTGGCAGGTTTGTGATGGCGGCAAAGGACTGAACGCCGATCACGGATAGAGGCGCGTCTTGGTCCAGGCGTCCTCCGGACCCGCGCGGCGGAACACGATTCGGTCGTGCAGGCGGAAATTGCCGCTCTGCCAGAACTCGATCTCGAGCGGTATCACCCGGTAGCCGCGCCAATATGGCGGCCGCAGCACCTCGCCGCCGTCGAACTCTTCGGTCAGACGCTGAACGCCCTCCTCCAAGGCGGCGCGGCTCTCAAGCGGCCGGGACTGGCTCGATGCCCAGGCGCCGATGCGGCTTTCACGATGGCGCGTGGCGAAATAAGCATCCGCCTCGGCCTCGGTCACGGGCTCGATGGGGCCACGAATGCGGATCTGGCGCCCCAGGCTCTTCCAGTAGAAGAGCAGCGCCGCCTTCGGGTTGGCGGCAAGCTCTAGCCCCTTGGCGCTGCCGCAATTAGTATAGAAGACGAAACCGCGCTCGTCGGCGCCCTTCAACAGAATCATCCGCACATTCGGCAGGCCGTCGGCGTCCGCGGTGGCGACCGCCATGGCCTCGGGATCGGCGGGCTCGGACTTTTCCGCCTCGGCCAACCATTGCCGGAACAGGGCGAAGGGCTCCTCGGCGGCAGTGAAATCCGCGGTTTTCCGTGTCTGACCGTCCATCATCACTTGCTCGCTCGTCGTCGAAAAAAAATCCCGTCCGGACACGGGCATTTACGTTTTGCTCACTCTGATAGGCCAACATGAGGTCAGTTGATAGTGGGCGTGGGGCAATACAGTATCCGCGTCAGAGTTTGGGGACGAGTTGTTATGCGTACGTTCCATAGGAACGCCCCTATCATTGGGGTGGGCGCTCTAGTGTTGTCAGTATTGTTGCCCACCCCATCTCCTCTCATGGCCGAGGAGAATGGGGCACAAGATGTTGCGGCGGTGACCACCGGTCATACACCGCAAGGCCACATTGCACCGCAAGGCCACATTGCACCGCAAGGCCAAACTGCGCCGCAAGGCCTCAATCTACTGAAATCCAGCCTCAATCAAAGTGACCGTAAGGTCGCGCTTCAGGCGTTGCAGATGGCTCTCACCGAGCTCGGCGACGGGGTGACGCTGGTGTGGCGCCGCCAGGCCAGCCAGCTCGCGGGGCGAATCAAGCCCGTGTCGGCGTTCCGCGACGATCAGGGGCGCATTTGCCGCCACGTGCTCTATTCGCTCGCCCTCGGCGCTTACGAAAAGAAGATCGAGGGCGTCGCCTGCCGTGAACAAGACGGCCGCTGGGCGATCGCAGGCTAGAGGGGTTCCCATGTCCGGCTCCCAGACGCGCACCGATGTGCCATCCACCCTGCCCAACGGCAAGGACCGCGACCTTCAAGGGCAAAGCCTGCGGTTCACGCCGCTGCGCAGCCATGTGTTGCGGGCGCGGGCCCTGAAGAAAGAGACCCGCGGGGAACTGGCCCTGTCCCGCCTGATCCCAACACCGCGCCCTCAAACTTAAGGCGCGCGGCCGGCTCGGCCAGGGGGACGCATTTTCTTGCGGCGCCGGGTCAGTCAGCGCGGGCATTCGGCCAGCGTGTATAGAATTGACCGGAAAAGCTGTCCACTTCGGCCTAAGAGAGTCTTGGAGGCACTTAAAGTTGTCCCCCAATCCCTAGACCTTGGGCCGTTTTGAGCGGCCCCTTTTTTTGTGCCGGGTTCCGATGTCTCATTTTGCTCAGACCTGGGGGCGAAAGGTGCCCAAATGACCATGGACCCAAAGCGCGGCGCATCTGAGGCTCAGATCGCTATCCTTCCCCGTCCGGGAGTGGGATAGCGATCTCCCCGCCGCATCCACCCCCTCCCCGATTTCCCGTATCTGCCGTCCCGGCCGCCAACCCCGGGCTCTCAGGGGTGAAAATCCTTCCGGCCCTGCGCGCGCGGCATGTATAAAGCCCCGACTTCAGGCATCAAGGAGGGGTAATGGGCGAGCGCGGAAATCTCATGGCTGGCAAGCGCGGTATTGTGTTTGGCGTGGCCAACAACCGCTCCATCGCTTGGGGTATCACCAAGGCCATCACCGAGCAGGGCGCCGAGGTCGCACTCACCTATCAGGGCGAGGCGATAAAGAAGCGGGTCGAGCCGCTCGCCAAGGAGGTTGGCTCGAAGCTCGTGCTGCCGTGCGACGTCACCGACCAGCCTTCCGTTGATGCGGTGTTCGACGCACTTAGCCGCGAATGGGGCTCCATCGATTTTCTGGTTCACGCCGTCGCCTTCTCCGACAAGGAGCAGCTCGATGGGCGCTATGTGGACACGACGGAGGAGAACTTCGTCCAGACGCTGCTGATCTCCTGTTACTCCTTCACCGCGCTCGCCAAGCGGGCCGAGGCGCTCATGCCGAATGGCGGCTCGCTGCTGACGCTGACCTATTACGGCGCCGAGAAGGTGATGCCCCATTACAACGTGATGGGCGTGGCCAAGGCGGCGCTCGAGGCCAGCGTGAAATATATGGCGATGGATCTCGGCAAGACGGGGATCCGCGTCAACGCCATCTCCGCCGGTCCGATCAAGACCCTGGCCGCCTCGGGCATCGCCGACTTCCGCTACATCCTCAAATGGAACGAGAACAATTCGCCGCTGCGGCGCACGGTGACCATCGAGGAAGTCGGCGGCGGCGGGCTTTATCTGCTGTCGGATCTGGGGCTCGGGGTCACCGGCGAGGTGCTGCATATCGATGCCGGCTACCACGTGGTCGGCATGAAGGCCGAGGACGCACCCGACGTCTCCGTGGGGAAGGAATAAACGCACTTAAATGGCTTGGGACGCGGGACAGAGTCCCGCGTCCCTTTTCAGTCTGACGCTTAGCCGACGCGGAACACCGCACCGGCGACCGAGCGCGGACGCTCGCGGACGCGGCCATCGTCATTGCCCGACTTCACGATCCACTGACCGTCCTTCGTGCGCCCGGTGATCATGCCCACATGGTGCGACCACACCACCACGGCGCCGACACGCGCGTTGGAGGGACGCCCCCAACTGGCCCAGTTGCGCGCAAGGTTGAGCTCGGGACCGCCGCCCTTCTGGGTCCGCATCCACCAGCCGCACCAGCGCGCCGGCTTCGGGCCGATATTGAAGTGTGCGGCCTTGGAGGCCTTGGCGGGCCTCTGCGAGGCACCGTCCGCAAACGGCGACGGGAAGGCTCCTGCGGGGACAGCGGCAAGCGAACTCGCCAGGACCAGGACAGTGAACATCGTGAAGAACGCGTGCGTAAGACGCATCGGCTACTCCATTACTGATTGTGGGGGGGGGTGAAGAACCGGCGACGATTCAAGCCGGTCCGCGCCTTGGCGCGTGCAGTCAACCTATGGAAAAATAAGACGAAAAATCGCCCTGGGCGCGGCCCCGAGGCGTCCATTTGGGGGCCCGGCCGCCACCAAAGCGGGCTCAACCGGGCAAAACCCGCAGGTTCCAGCCGTTTGACCCTTCACGCGCCCTCGACGACAAGCCGCTGGAGAGACGCCATGTCGCACGCGGCACCAAGAACCCGTCCCCGCTTTATCCCCGTGGGCTAAAGCGCGCGTAGAATACCACCACCTCGTCCACTTGAAGGGGCGCTTTCGCGAGGCGTGCGTGACAGCGGGACGGGGTGCGGCGCCTGCGGGCTTCACACGCGGTGAAGCACTCGAGCGGCATCGGGGCTCCCCCCGGGACCACTAGGAGTCCCCGCCAGGAGCTGGCTGGGACGTGTTCGTTGCGCTACCGGCCTTCGGCCACCTTGAGCGCGTTTGTTGCGCTCACGGGCTGGCGGCCAACTAAGTGCGACGGACAAGGCAAAGCGGGGCCCGACGCTGGAAAGACGCTGCAAATGGCATGCGCTTGGGGTCGTTGCAGCCGCGCATTTTTGATGCGCTATCGCTTCGCTATTTGAGCACATGTGGCGCGCCGCGAGGCACCCGCGTGTCCCCGCCAAGGGACACGACACCAATACGGACTGCGCTTCTCGGCGCGCCATCCCCCTCACCGAGGGGGCTCTTTGACAAAGGCCGGACGCCCCTGGCGCCGCGGTAGCGATGAGGCGTGCCTTCACTCTCCTGCGTCATTGCCAGGCTTGTCTTGAGCCTGCGCCCGGGCCGACGAAGCCGGACCCGGGTGGCAATCCAATTGGGAGTCAGCCATCGCCGCTAGGCCCCAGTGGATGCCCGGAACAAGTCCGGGCATGACGACGTGAGACTTCCCGGCAATGACGAAGCGAGGAAGGAAAAAAAGGACGAAGGGGTTTGTTGCCGACTGGGCTGCTAGGATCGGGCAACTAGACGCAACGAACTCACGCCCCTAAAAGAACCTATGTCGCACAACAGTTTCGGCCATCTTTTCCGGATCACCACCTGGGGCGAAAGCCACGGGCCGGCGATCGGCTGCGTGGTCGATGGCTGCCCGCCCGGCATTCCTCTGACCGCGGCCGAGATCCAGACCTATCTCGACAAGCGCAAGCCCGGCCAGTCGAAATACACGACCCAACGCAAGGAGCCCGACACGGTCGAGATCCTCTCCGGCGTGTTCGAAAGCGAGGGCGGCGAGCAGATGACCACCGGCACGCCCATCGCACTCGAGATCAAGACCCAGGATGCGCGGTCCAAGGATTACGAGGACATCAAGGACAAGTTCCGCCCCGGCCATGCCGACTACACCTATTTCCTCAAATACGGCCTGCGCGACTGGCGCGGGTCGGGGCGCGCGTCCGCGCGGGAGACGGCGGCGCGGGTCGCCGGCGGCGCGGTGGCGCGGAAAGTGGTGCCGGGCTTGCGCGTGCGCGGTGCGCTGGTGCAGGTCGGCCCTTACGAGGTCGACCGCGCCAACTGGGACTGGGACGAGATCGACAACAACCCGTTCTTCTGCCCCGACGCGAAGACCGCCCGCGTGTGGGCCGACTTTCTGGACGAAGTCCGCAAGAAGGGTTCATCGGCCGGCGCCGTGATCGAAGTCGTGGCCGACGGCGTGCCCGCCGGCCTTGGCGCGCCGATCTACGGCAAGCTCGACCAGGACATCGCGTCCGGCCTCATGAGCATCAACGCGGCCAAGGGCGTGGAGATCGGCGCGGGCTTCGCGAGCGCCGCGCTGTCCGGCGAGGAAAACGCCGACGAGATGCGCATGCACCCGAACGGCCGCCCCGAATTTCTGTCCAATAATGCGGGCGGCATCTTGGGCGGCATCTCCACGGGTCAGCCTGTGGTCGCCCGCTTCGCGGTCAAGCCGACCTCCTCAATCCTCACCCCGCGCAAGACGGTGGGGACCGACGGCAGCGATACGGAGGTTTCCACCAAGGGCCGCCACGACCCGTGCGTCGGCATCCGCGCCGTGCCCATCGGCGAGGCGATGATGGCTATCGTGCTGGCCGACCACTATCTCCGCCATCGCGGCCAGACGGGCCAAGGCTGACACGCCGTCCAATGCCGTTCGAGAGTATCGTCATCCTGACCGGCGCCGGGCTCTCAGCCGAGAGCGGGCTTGGCACGTTCCGCGGGCAGGACGGGCTGTGGGACCAGTATAATCTCGACGAGGTGGCCACGCCGGAAGGCTTCGCGCGCAATCCGCCGAAGGTGCACGACTTCTACAATATGCGCCGCGGCTGGCTGAAGACCGCGAAGCCGAACGCGGCCCATCTGGCGCTGGCGCGGTTCGAGCAGGCGCATGGCGGGGAGGTTTTGACCGTCACCCAGAATATCGACGGACTGCACGAGGCCGCCGGCTCCCGGCGCGTGATCCATATGCATGGCGAACTCGGGCGGGTTTTGTGTACCCGCTGCGCCACGAGCTTGCCGTGGACGCAGGGCCTGTCGCTCACGACCGCCTGCCCCGTCTGCCACAAGGGAGGCTTTATGCGGCCAGACGTGGTGTGGTTCGGCGAGATGCCGCGGGAGATGGACCGCATCTCCGCGGCGATCGGCGCGTGCGATCTGTTCGTGTCGATCGGCACCAGCGGCTCGGTCTATCCGGCCGCAGGCTTCGTGGCGGAAGCGCGCCAAGCCGGGGCGCATACGGTCGAGCTCAATCTCGACCCGTCGGATGGCGCCAGGCAATTCGCGGAAGCCCATTACGGGCCGGCGACCGAGGTGGTGCCGGCATTCGTGGAGACACTGCTGCGCGGCTAGCGCTCAAGATGGGCGACGACTTCGATATGGGCCGAGAACAAGAACTGGTCCACCGGGACCAGACGGGTGATCCGATAGCCGCCATCCACCAGAAGGCGCAGGTCCCGCGCGAAGGTGCCGGGATTGCAGGACACGGCAACGAGCCGCTTCACCTTGGACTTGGCCAGTTGCTGGACTTGCGCCAGAGCGCCTGCACGCGGCGGGTCGAACACCACGGCGTCATAGCGCTCGAGCTCCTTCGGGCCGAGCGGCTCGCGGAACAGATCGCGGGGGACGCAGCGCACGGGTTTCAGCTTCGGGGTATGCCGGATGGCCTCTTCAAGAGCGGCAAGGGCGGCCTCGTCGGTCTCAAACGCATCGACCTTGGCTATCTCGCCTAGTGCGACGGTGAAGGTGCCGAGACCGGCGAAGAGATCGGCGAGGCGCTTCGCTTTCCCAACCCCTTCGCGCACCAGTCCAACCAAAACCGCCTCGGCCTCAGATGCGGCCTGAAGGAATACGCCAGGCGGCACCCGGACTTCGGCTGGACCGAACCGCATCACGGGCGGCGCGCCGGGCAATAGGCTGTCACCGTCCACGGTCAGGCGTGCCACGCCGAGGCTCGCGGCTTGGCGGGCCAGCCCGGCCAAGCTTGCCTGCTTCAGACGCACGCCTTCCACCACCACATCGAAACCGTTTGCGGTCTCCGTCACGCCGACGCGCGCCTCGCGCTTGCTGCCGAGAAGCGGCGCCAGCATGGCCTTGAACTTTGGCAGGCGCGCGACGATCCCAGGCGACAGGATCGGGCAGACCTCAATGTCGATGACATCATGGGAGCGGGCGCGGCGATATCCGAGCGCAAACCCCTGGTGGTCGCGCCCCAGGGTCAGCGTGGCACGGCGGCGGCTGCCGAGCGGCACGGGGCGCACCGGCTCGACCTCCGCCTCGAGCCCGCGTGACCACAGCGCTTGCTCCACTTGCTCCTGTTTCCAGCGGAGATAGGCGCTTTCCTCTATATGCTGGAGGGCGCAGCTACCGCACGCGCCGAAATGCGGGCAGACGGGCGCGATGCGCTCAGGCACCGCCGCCAGAACCTCGAGCAGGTCCGCATGCGTACCGTCTGCGTCAAGCTCGATGCGAACACGCTCGCCGGGCAGCGCAAACGGCACGAAGATCGGGCCGTCAGGGCCCTCCGCGATCCCGTCGCCTTGAGCACCGAGCTTTTCAATAGTGACCTCAAGCGCCATCGCAAGATCCATCGCAAGACCCATGACGCGCCCCGATCAGGAATTCCACGTTGCCGCTGCCGCCCTCGATGGGAGACTGGATGATCCCGAGCACGGTCCAGCCCTCGCTCTCAAGAAAGCCGCGCACCCGCTCAACCGCCCGCGCGCGGTCCTGCTCATCGCGGACGATGCCGCCTTTGCCGACGGCCTCGCGCCCGGCCTCGAACTGAGGCTTCACCAGAACCACGAGCCAAGCATCCGGCGCCGCTCGCTTCAGCGCCGCAGGCAGCGCCTGCGTTACGCTGATGAAGCTCACATCGGCGACGATGACGCCCACAGGCTCGGAGATGGCTTGTGTGTCGAGCTTGCGCGCATCGGTCGCCTCCAGGGACACCACGCGGGGATCGGCGCGAAGGCTGGCATGTAGCTGATCGCGGCCCACATCCACGGCATAGACCTTGACCGCCCCTTGGCTGAGCAGCACCTCGGTGAAGCCGCCGGTCGAAGCGCCGATATCGAGCGCCACGCGGCCGTGCGGGTCCAGGCCGAGCGCTGAAAGCGCCGCTTCGAGCTTCAGGGCTCCGCGGGAGACGTAGCTGCCGGCGCCGGGCGCCACGGCAAGGCCTGCATCGTCCGCCACGAGGGCCGCAGGTTTGCACACCACCTCGCCCGCCACGGTGACGCAGCCCCGGCGCACCAGGTCGGCGGCGCGGGCGCGGGTGGGAGCAAGCCCCAGCTCCACCAATCGTCGGTCGATGCGCTTTTTTTTGTAGCTGGCCAAATCCGGTTCTCATATGCTCGCGTCGCGTCGGGAATCCTCGCGCGCGGACGAAGGCCGGGAGCGGCCGGCGCCGCCCAATATACATGCTGCGAAGCGCCCCGCTCGGCGCGTGATCGCGGAGGTCTCGTGAGCCCAGACTCGACGGCTTACCTTTCCGACAAATGCGAAGTCAAAAATCGTGAGGTAGCTGGCGGATATTCCGTCATCGCCCGGCAGGTCATCGACCCCGGCGAGCTTATTGGCGTGTGGAGCGGCCGTATCGTTACGGCCGACCATCTCGACACGCTGCCCGTCGCGATCCGGCGTCACACCGTACAGATTGAGGAGGCGCTTTATCTCGCCTCGACCGAGGAGGACGCACCGCCGGACTTCATCAACCACTCTTGCGAGCCAAACGCGGGGCTCGACGGCCAAATCGCCATTGTCTCCTTGCGGCATATTCTACCCGGCGAAGAGGTGACCATCGATTACGCCATGTGCGATGGCTCGCCTTACGACGAGTTCGACTGCGGCTGCGGCTCAAAGATCTGCCGGGGCAAGGTAACGGGTGACGACTGGCGCAATCCCGCTCTGTGGGAACGCTATGCCGACCACTTCTCGCCTTACCTTCAGCGGCGCATCGATGCCCTGCGGCGCGAGAACGCTTCGCGGCGGCCAAGGCGGAAGGGGGTTCTCGCCCTCGTGGGCGAAACCCGTAGCGGTGTCGGTGGCCGATGAAACCCGGCGACTGTCCCGGGCGCCGGAAGGCGCCTCACTTTCTCCCCTCACTTCGACAATCCTAGGATCGCACCATGCTGCTCATCAGTACCTATGTGGCCCAGAGTCCTATCGAGGGGCTCGGTGTGTTCGCGGACGAGTTTGTGCCGTGTGGAAGCTTGATCTGGAGTCTCAATCCGAAGTTCGACATCTTCGTTCATGAAACCGAGATCGGCGCACTGCCGCCTCATATGCGGGGCTTCATTGCCCGATTCAGCTATCCGCATCTGGATCGGCCAGGCTACCGGGTCGTTGACGCCGACAACGGCCGTTTCATGAATCACAACCTTGCGCCGAACACCGATTTTCGCATCTTCGACAAGGGCTATGCGTTGATCGACATCGCCAAAGGCGACGAGATCACCTGTAATTATCATGAGTTCGACCCGAGCTTCATGGGCTTCCTGCAGGGCCGCGCCGGGGCACCGCACGACGCAGCGCTCCACGCCGGCTCGCCCTAGAGCCGGCTTCGGCTTTCCGCTTGCCGGACCGGAGATATTAATTAACCGCACCCTTGCAAACCGGTCGGCGCGTTTGCCAAGTGATGCCTCGTGGACTAAGCAGGAGCGCCCTTGAACCGCCCGCTTTCCCCTGTTTCGGGGGCGCGGGAAAGCCAGCGAGCTTCCCATGACATTCAACCATACGGTGCGCGCCCTTCTCGCTGCAGGTCTGATCGCGGGATCGCTGCCAGCGGCGGGCTCGGCGGCAGAGACCTCGGTGTGGACCGCTAAGGTGAACGGCGACTTCGTCACGTTGACCTATGGATCACTCAACCCGGACACGAGTCCTCTTGTGATGATTGCCTGCTTCAACAGCATGGGCATCGCCGTGCTCAACGTGCACGCAGACCTGCCTGATATGAAGCTCGGCACGCCGCTTGCGATCGAGTTCACATCGGATGGATTGACGGCGCCTGTCGAGGCTGAAGCCGGACGCGATGAGCCCGGCGACCCCATCTACGGCGAAGCAACAGCTATCGCAGTGAAGCCGATCGTCAATGTGCTGCGCACGGACGGCCCGGTAACGGTCAAAGTGGGCGCGGTGAGCGCCGAGCTTCCCATTCACGGCCGCAAAGAGGCGGTCGAGCAGTTCGCCAAGGATTGCAGTCTGGACTAAGCGAGGCGCACGGCCCCGGGACGGGCGTCCTTGCCGAGCGCGTCCTTGCCGAGCGCGGCAAACACCGACGTGACAATGCCGCGCGCATCGAGGCCGGCTTCTGCATACATCGCCGCCGGCTTGTTCTGCTCGATGAAGCGGTCGGGAAGCGTGAGCGTCCGCACCTTAAGGCCGCGATCGAGCAGACCTTCCGCCGCCAGCGCCTGGAGCACTTGCGCGCCGAAGCCCCCGCTGGAGCCCTCTTCCACGGTGACAAGCACTTCGTGATTCTTCGCCAGCTGACGCAGGAGATCCATATCGAGGGGCTTGGCGAAGCGCGCATCGGCCACGGTGGCCGGCAGGCCGAAGCCGGCAAGCTCGTCGGCCGCTGCCAGGCACTCCGTAAGGCGCGCACCGAATGACAGCAACGCCACGGCGGAGCCTTCTCGCACGACGCGACCTTTGCCGATCTCAAGCGGCGTGCCGCGGGACGGCAGCACAACGCCACTCCCCTCCCCGCGCGGATAGCGGAAAGCCGACGGCCCATCGTCGATGGCAGCGGCGGTCGCCACCATGTGCATGAGCTCGGCCTCGTCTGACGCGGCCATGACGACCATGCCCGGCAGGCAGGACAGATAAGCGACATCGAACGACCCCGCATGGGTCGGGCCGTCGGCACCGACGAGCCCGGCCCGGTCGATGGCGAAGCGTACCGGCAAATGCTGGACGGCGACGTCATGCACGACTTGATCGTATGCACGCTGCAGGAAGGTCGAGTAGATGGCGGCGAAGGGCTTATGGCCCTCGGCGGCCAGACCGGCGGCAAATGTCACGGCGTGCTGCTCGGCAATGCCGACATCAAAGCAGCGGTCGGGAAATTCGGCCGCGAACTGGTCGAGCCCGGTGCCCGACGGCATGGCCGCAGTGATGGCGACGATCTTGTCGTCGGCGCGCGCCTCGGCGATGAGGGCCTTGGCGAAGACCTTGGTGTAGCTCGGCGGCCCGCCGGGTGCGGCTTTCTCCTGCGTGCCGGTGACGACGTTGAAGCGTCCAACACCGTGGAACTTGTCGGCGGACTCTTCGGCCGGGCCGTAGCCCTTGCCCTTTTGCGTAACGACGTGGACCAGGATCGGTCCGTTCTGCATCTTTTTCACGTTGCGCAGCACGGGCAGCAGATGGTCGAGATTGTGACCGTCGATCGGGCCCACATAATAGAAGCCCAGTTCCTCGAACAGGGTGCCGCCGGTCCAAAAGCCGCGCGTGAACTCCTCGGCGCGGGCCGCGCGCCGCTGCCAGCTCTTGGGCAGCAGGCTGTGGGCGAGCTGCTTCATCCAGCGGCGGAAACTGCGGTAGGTCCCGCCCGAGATGAGGCGCGCCAAGTGCGCGCTCATGGCGCCGACGGGCGGCGCGATCGACATATCGTTGTCGTTGAGAATCACGATCAAGCGCGAATCCATGGCGCCGGCGTTGTTCATGGCCTCATAGGCCATGCCGGCGCTCATCGCGCCGTCGCCGATCACGGCAACCACGTTATTCGTGCCGCCGGCAAGATCGCGAGCCACGGCCATGCCGAGACCGGCCGAGATAGAGGTCGACGAATGGCCGGCGCCGAACGGGTCATACTCGCTCTCGGCGCGCTTGCAGAAGCCCGACAGCCCGTCGCCCTGGCGCAGCGTACGAATGCGGTCGCGGCGGCCGGTGAGAATCTTGTGCGGGTAGGCCTGATGGCCGACGTCCCAGATGACCTTGTCGCGCGGCGTGTCGAAGACGTGATGCAGCGCCACGGTGAGTTCGACAACGCCGAGACCGGCGCCGAGATGGCCACCGGTGACGGAGACCGCGCTGATGGTTTCTTGCCGCAACTCATCGGCGACCTGCTTCAGCTGATCGTCGTCGAGGCTGCGCAAATCCTCCGGCGTCCGGATCTGGTCCAGCAGGGGCGTGGAAGTGTCGTCGCTCATTCGCTTACCTGCTGGATTTCAGGAAAAAACATTCGAAGGATCAGCATGTTAATGCACCCTAATCGGCCAAGGGCTGGGCTGGCAACTCTTGCTATGGCCCATTGATGGCTCACAGGCCCGGGTGAGGCCGCCGACCATAGCGGAGAGGCCCAGCTGCCGCCAGCAGCTGAGGCCTATTCCTCGACGTCCAGCGGCGCGGTACCGGTCGGCTCACCGGCCTGGTTGAGGGAGATTTTCTCCACGCGGGCTTCCGCCTGGCGCAACAGGCCATCGCAATGGGCGCGCAATGCCTCGCCGCGCTCATAGATCACGATCGAGGCCTCCAACTCCACATCGCCCTTCTCCAGGCGGTCGACGATGGTCTCAAGCTCCTTCAGCGCCAGCTCGAAGCTCATGGATTTGATGTCGGTATTGTCGGTCGGATTGGCCATGGCCTGGCTTAGCCCCTTCCGTTGAAAACAATCAAGGGGCTAGCCCCCGCCCATCAGCGTCTTCACATGCGCCGCGGTCGAATCGGCCAGCGCCTCGAGATCGTAACCGCCCTCCAAGGTGGAGACGAGCTTGCCGCCGGTATGTTTGGCTGCCGCCTCAAGCAGCTTCTCGGTGATCCAGGCGAAATCCGGCTCAAGCAGCCTGAGCTGCGCCAGAGGGTCCCTCAGATGGGCATCGAAACCGGCCGAAACCAGGAGAAAGTCCGGGGCGAAGGCATCGAGCGCCGGCAGAACGCGCTCCTCATAGGCCGCGCGGAAATCCACGCCGTCATCGCCGGGCTTGAGCGGCGCATTGCAGATATTGCCGACACCGGTCTCGTCCAGCGCGCCTGTGCCGGGAAAGAGCGGCATCTGATGGGTGGAGCCGTAGAAGAGGTCCTTATCGGTCCAGAAAGCGTCTTGGGTGCCATTGCCATGATGGACGTCGAAGTCGATCACCGCCACGCGCTTGGCCCCGTGGACGGCGCGGGCATGGAGCGCGGCCACGGCCACCGAGTTGAACAGGCAAAAGCCCATGGCGCGGGACGGCTCGGCGTGATGGCCCGGCGGCCGGATGGCGCAGAAGGCATTGTCAACATGGCCGGCGGCCACCCGATCGACGGCGTGGATGACCGCGCCGGTGGCGCGCAGCGCCGCTTCCCAGCTCCCCGGCGAAACCACCGTATCGGGGTCGAGCCAGTTGTGGTGTTCCTGCGGGATCTCGGCGCGGACCATCTCCACATAGGCTTTGGGATGCAGGCGCTCGATCTGGCTCAATTCGGCGCGCGGCGCCTGCTCGCGCTTCAGCCCCGCGAACGCCTCGACGGCCAACGCATCGTCGATGGCGCGCAAGCGTTCGGCGCGCTCGGGATGGCCGACGCCGGTGTCATGCTCGAGGCAGGCGGGATGGGTCAGAAGCAGCGTGGTCATGCGCGGGGCGGATTTCGGTTCACTGACATCGGGACTGTCGCTTGACCGGTCCCTGGTAACACGCGAAATGGGGACCGACCATGCCCGTCCTTCCCGCCAATGAAGAGGCCATAGGCCAAGCCGCGCAAGCGCTAGCGAGAGGCGATATCGTCGCCTTTCCCACAGAGACGGTCTATGGGCTCGGCGCCAATGCGCTGGACGGCGCCGCCGTGGCCCAGGTGTTCGCAGCCAAGGAGCGGCCCCGCTTTAACCCGCTCATTGTGCATGTGCCGGATCTCGCCGCCGCCGAGCGGCATGCGGTGTTCGACGCCACCGCCCGGAAGCTGGCGCAAGCTTTCTGGCCCGGCCCCCTGTCGCTGGTGCTGCCGCTGCGCCCAGGTTCCGGCATCGCCGACCTGGTCACCGCCGGCCTCGACACGATTGCGTTGCGCGTGCCTGATCATCCGGTCGCGCAAGCGCTGCTCGCCGCCGCCAAGCTGCCCATCGCCGCGCCGAGCGCCAATCGGTCGGGGCGGATCAGTCCCACCCAAGCGTCGCATGTGGCGGCGGAGCTCGGCGAAGTCCCGGCCGTGATCCTCGATGGCGGCCCCTGCTCGCTCGGGCTCGAGTCGACGGTGGTCTCCGTAGTGGGCGAGGCACCCATTCTCCTGCGCCTTGGCACCGTGCCGCGCGAAGCGATTGAGGTGGTGCTGGGGGCAAAGCTGCCGCAAGCGAAGGAGGACGCCGCCATTGCCTCCCCCGGCCAGCTCGAGCGCCACTACGCGCCCAATACGCCGTTGCGGCTGGGCGCGACCGAAATCCGTCCCGGTGAAGCCCTACTCGCCTTCGGGCCAGGCGCGCCGCAAGGGGCGTCTACAATCGTCAATCTCAGTCCCACGGGCGATGTCGCGGAAGCGGCGGCAAACCTCTTCGCCGCGCTGCGGGAGCTCGACGCATGCGGCGCGTCGGCCATCGCCGTGATGCCGATCCCGAACCACGGCCTCGGCGAGGCCATCAACGACCGCTTGCAGCGTGCAGCCAAGTCGGGCTAGCCCTCCCCCATGAGCGAGACCTCGAAGCTTCGCCCCCCCTCTGCTGACACGCTGGATGCGCTGGCGCGCATTGTCGGCGAGACGCATGCCGTGCGCGACGCGGCGGATATGGCGCCCTATCTCACCGAGTGGCGCGACCGCTACCAGGGCAAGGCGGCCCTTGTGCTCAAACCCGGCTCGACGGACGAGGTCTCGGCCATCCTCAAATGCGCCAACGAGACTTTGACCGCCATCGTGCCGCAAGGCGGCAATACGGGTCTGGTGGGCGGGCAGATTCCGTTCGAGAGCGGCGACGAGGTGGTCGTGTCGCTGGAGCGCCTCACCCATGTGCGAGACATCGACCTCGCCTCCAACACCATGACGGTCGAAGCCGGGCTGGTGCTCCAGGTCGCCCAGCAGGTGGCCGAGAGCGCCGGCCGGCTCTTCCCGCTCAGTCTCGCCTCGGAAGGCAGTTGCCAGATCGGCGGGGTGCTCGCCACCAATGCCGGCGGCATGGCCGTGCTCGCCTATGGCAACGCGCGCGATCTGGCGCTGGGGCTCGAAGTGGTGCTGGCGGACGGGCGCGTGCTGCACGGGCTGAACAGCCTGCGCAAGGACAATACCGGCTACGACCTCAAGGACCTGTTCATCGGCTCCGAGGGCACGCTCGGCATCATCACCGCGGCGGTGCTGCGCCTGTTCCCCAAGCCGGTGGAGCGGGTGACCTGTATTGCCGGGGTCGACGCGCTGGAACAGGCGACCGCGTTCTTCGCCAGGGCTTATGAGGCCGCCGGGCCGATGCTGACGGCGTTCGAGATCCTGCCGCGCATCGGCATCGCGTTCGTGCTGAAACACGCCGACCGCACCCGCGATCCGCTGTCGGCGCCACATCCTTGGTATGTCCTGTTCGAGTTCTCCAGCCCGCGGGCGAGCGAGGAACCGCGGGCCATAGCGGAGTCCCTGCTGCAGGACGGCATCGAGGCTGGAGAGATCGCCGATGCGGCCATCGCTTCGTCGCTGACCCAAGCGGGAGAGCTGTGGCGTTTGCGCGAGCTGATGAGCGAGATGCAGAAGTACGAAGGCGGCAGCATCAAGCACGACGTCTCCGTGCCGGTCGCGCACGTGCCGGAACTCATCGCCAGGGCCAACCAGCTCGTGGAGCTGATGATCCCCGGGGCGAGGCCGGTGCCGTTTGGCCATCTCGGCGACGGCAACATCCACTACAATGTCAGCCAGCCGCCGGGCATGGACAAGGCCGTGTTCCTGGCCAACTGGGAAGCGCTCAACGCGGCGGTGCATGAGATCGTGCTCGACCTCGGCGGCTCGATCAGCGCCGAGCACGGCATCGGCCGCATGAAGCGCGATCTCCTGCCCCATGCCAAAGATCCCCTGGCGCTCGAGCTGATGCGCAAGATCAAGGCGAGCTTCGATCCCAACGGCATTCTCAATCCCGGAAAACTTCTATGACCGACAAGACATGGGACAGAACCCAGGACACAAACTGGGACGCGGTCGATGCGTATATCGCCGAGAACTTTCTCGACGAGGACCCGGCGTTAAGTGCGGCACTCGCGGCCAGCGAGGCGGCGGGACTTCCGGCGATCCAGGTGGCGCCGCTGCAAGGCAAGCTGTTGATGATGCTCGCCAAGGCCATGGGCGCGCGCAAGATTCTGGAGATCGGTACGCTCGGCGGCTACAGCACCATTTGGCTGGCGCGCGGCGTGGCGGAAGGCGGTCGTGTTACCACGCTGGATATGAACCCGGACTATGCGGAGATTGCCCGGAGCAACATCGCCATTGCCGGGCTAGCGGACCGCGTCGAGATCCGCGTCGGCAAGGCGCTCGACACGCTGCAAAAGCTGGAAGCGGACGGCGCCGGACCGTTCGATCTAATTTTCATCGACGCCGACAAGCCGAACACGCCGGATTACTTCGACTGGGCGGTGACGCTCGCGCGGCCCAGCAGCCTGATCGTCGTCGACAATGTAGTGCGGGAAGGCGCCGTGCTCGCTGCCCAAAGCGAGAATGTGCACGTCAAAGGCTTGCGCGGCTTCTACGCGCGCGTCGCCGCCGATCCACGCGTGACGGCAACGGCCTTCCAAACCGTCGGCAACAAAGGCCATGACGGGCTCGCTATCGTGCTCGTCAAAGACGTGTAGGCCGGCTCCCACCTATTTCTTCTCGGCGAGCAGCTCCGCGTGGGCTTTCTCGATGGCCTTCATCTCGTCCTCGCCGACTTTAGGGAATCGGAGATCGAGGGCCTCCATGTGTTCGGCGAGCGCGCTGGCGACGACCAAGCGGGCGAACCACTTCTTGTCACAGGGAACCACATACCACGGGGCTCCTTCGGTCGCGGTGTTGCGGATCGTATCCTCGTAGACCTCTTGATACTGATCCCACAGCTTGCGCTCGACCACGTCGTAGGGCGAAAATTTCCAGTTCTTGTCGGGATCGTCGACGCGGGCCAACAGCCGCTTAAGCTGCTCCTCTTTGGAGATGTTGAGGAAGAACTTGAGCGGCACGGTGCCGCTGCGCGCGAGCCGCTGCTCGAAGTTATTGATGTCCTGGTAGCGCTCTTTCCAGATGTCCTTGGTGACGAGCTTCGGCGGAATGTTCTGCTTCTCCAGAAGATCCGGGTGCACGCGCACCACGATGGTCTCCTCGTAATAGGACCGGTTGAAGATGCCGATATGGCCGCGCATGGGCAGCGCCAGATTGCAGCGCCAGAGAAAATCATGCGCGAGTTCCAGATGGCTCGGCTGTTTGAAGGAATGTACCGAGCAGCCTTGCGGATTGACGCCCGACAGCACGTGCTTGATGACGCCGTCCTTGCCGGCGGTGTCGATGCCTTGCAGGACCATGAGGATAGCCCAGCGCCCCTCTGCGTAGAGGCGCTCTTGGAGCTTAGCGAGGCGCTTGACGCCAACCTCGAGGATTTCCTTGCCGTCCTTCTTGTCGAAGTCGACATCGCCATCGTCACTGGGATGGAAGTCCTTGAGCCTGAAGCCGTCACCATTGGTGACGCGAAAGCGCTCGATGATTTTGGATGGCAGCATTGTCCCCCCTCGTTTTCTTTCTCTCCCCACAGCTCCTCTAGAGCAGGGAGAGCTGGAGCGGCTCTTGGATTCCGGGCTCGTCTGTCCGCGAATCGTTGATCTTCGGGTCCATTTCGACCGCTTCGAATAGATCGTCGGCGGCGGGGGCAACAATGGCAAGGGCTTGCTCCGCCGTCACGCCAGCGACGTCGAGCCATGCCTCGAACTGATCCGGCTCAAGCACCACCGGCATCCGGTCGTGGAGCGCCGCAACGGTGCGATTGGCGTCGCAGGTCAGGATCGTGACCGTATCGATCTCGCCGCCTTGCGGGTCCTGCCAACTCTCATAGAGCCCGGCAAAGGCGATCAGGCGCGGCTCGCGCGGGCGCAGGTGAAACGGCCGCTTCTTGCCCTTCTCGCCGGTCCATTCGTAAAAGCCGTCGGCCGGGATCAGACAGCGCCGCCGGCGCACGGCGTGGCGGAAGGAGGGCTTGTCCAGGACCGCCTCGGAGCGGGCGTTGATGAGGGCGGGGAAGCGCTTCGGGTCCTTGACGAAGGACGGCAGAAGCCCCCAGCGCATCAGCCGGAAACGGCGGGAACCCTGGCTATCGAGGCACACAACGGGAATGGCTTGCGTCGGGGCAATGTTGTAGCGCGCCGGGAAGTTCGGCGTGTCAGAATAGCCGAAACAGGCGCGCACGGCCTCAGGCGGGGAGGTCAGATTGTAGCGAGAGCACATGCCAGCGCCTTCGTTAACCCTTTGGCAATCATGATAGGGCAGCTTCTAGTTGAGGCCCTAGGTAACACGCCAATGTTCCCCGAAAAAAATCGTAACGCCCAAGCGGTGGAAATCCAGGAAGATGTGAGCCGAGAGGATATCGTCTCGGCCTTCCGCTCGGCCATGGTCGGCCATTTCCGCTCGCATATTCCGGGGACCAACATCAACGAATCGACCCTGCTCGCCAGCGACTATCTCAATCATTTCCATGAGCTGGTGATGCTGCTCGAGGCGCTGTCCTCCGAGCCGCAAGGATTCGCCGACGACCTTCTTTCCTGGCGCCCGCTGACCTACGAAGAGCATTTCTCCCAGTCGGGGTTCCGGGACAAGAACCTGGCGATCGCCGCCTATCGCCGCGCGCCGTCCAAGGTCCGGGCCCACTTCGACGAGGCGGTGGCGCGGTTGCATGGCGAAGCGCTCACGCTGGTCGGCAGCGTCGGCGCCGCGCTCAATAGCGGTCAGAGCCTGGACAAGACCTGCCAACAGGCCGCCTCGCGCTTACGCATTCTGATCGACGAGGCCAACGCCATCGCCAATGGCGAGATCGTGGCCGAGCGCAGCGAGACCGAGGAGCAGGGCGAAGTTGGCGGCCAGGCGGCCATCGATGCGCTGTTCGGCACCCGCTCGGCCTAGGGGCCTTGCTCAGCCCAAGCCCCCGGCGGCGCCACGCGGCGCCAGCCCCTCCCGCCGGCTAGATTTCACCACGAATTGGGGGTAGTGAGACCCCATGATCCTGCGCGCAAAAAGGGCTTTCTGGCTTGGCTTCGCGGTGCTGTTCCTGGCCGCCGCCACCATGGCGTTCGCGCCGGTCGCTCAAGCGCAGTTCTTCTGGTGGTTCGACCAACCGCGCGCCAAGAAGAAGCAACGCACCGTAAAGCCGAAGCCGCCCGGCGACGACCTCCCCCCGATCGTGCCACGGGAGAGCAGCGCGCCGCCGCCGCCGGACGACCGGCCCTATGACAACAAGCTGATGCGGCTGGCCGAAATCCTGGGCGCGGTCCACTACCTGCGCGAGCTGTGCGGCGCCGAAGAAGGCCAGCTGTGGCGTGGGCAGATGAAGGACATCCTCAGGAACGAGGGCACGACCGCCGTGCGCCGCGCCAAACTGGTCAACAGCTTCAACGACGGTTACCGAGGCTACCGCCGCACCTACCGCACCTGCACCCAATCGGCGACGCTGGCCACAAGGCGCTTCTCCACCGAAGGCGCCACCATCGCGGCGTCGCTTGCCCAAACCTCGGTTTTCGCCAGCGGCCCGCAGGCTCAGATCCAGAACGAGGCTTCGCCGGACACGGAGGCTCCTGCCGTCGAGACCAGCACGGATACCACCGGCGCCACGCCGGGCCAGACCGGCGCCGACCCTGAACCGCCCGACTAGCCGCGTCCCGATAAGCGTAACAGTTAACCGTTAGTTCACTCTGTGCCACGGGCGGCAGACCAGAGGTGTAATTGTGACACCTGAGTTTCTGCGGCCAAAAAGGGGCACACAAAGTGCGGACGACGAAGCAACCATTGCAATCTTTGGCCGGCGAAGCCCACAAACAGGCGGCGCTGCGCTATATCCTCGATGCCTGGGAGGAAGCGCTCCATGACGGCATCGAGCCGGAGATGCTTGCCAACGCGGCGCTTTATGCCGCCCTTGCCGATCTGGTCGACGTCTATGGCGAGGATGCCGTGTCAAAGATGACCTCGGGCCTGTCGCGCCGTATTCAGCACGGCGAGTTCACCCTGAGGCGCACCGCGCAATAGCGCCGCGCCGCTAGCGGAAATACCGCAACAATCCCTCGATAATCAGCGCCACGCCGAACGCAAACAGCACAATGCCGGCGATGCGGTTGATGACATTCAGCCGAGCCTCGGTGAGCTTGTGCCTAAACGTGGCAATGAGTTCCGAAAGGCCGAGCCACCACAGCAGGCTGCCGCCCATGATGGCGGCGACGAGAATCAACGCCTCGAGATTGGTGTTGAGGCCGCCGATGAGCGAGCCGAGGCCGCCAATCATCGCCGCCATGCCGAGAATGGCGCCGGGATTGGTCACCGTCAGAGCGAAGGTCTGCGGAATGATGCCGGCATGCTCGAAGAGATGGGACCGCTCGTTAGCCGGCGCCGCCAGGACGGGACGGGACATGAGCAGCGCGAGGCCGAAGCCGATCAGCAGCAAGCCGCCAATATACTGGATGGCATCGCCATAGGAGACCATCACGTCCGAGATAGCGGCGACGCTGAAGGCGCCGATGGCAGCGAGGACGCCGTCACCGAGAACCGCGCCCAGCCCCGCGGCAAGACCGCCCCAGAACCCACGCGACACTGCCCGTTGAATGACGAGCACGTTGACGGGTCCGATGGGGGCCGCCATCAACACGCCGATACCGAGCCCGGCAAGCACGAGCTGGATGCCGGAGAGCACAATTTGGGCGCCTGCTTGCAAAGCCTTTGGCCTATTCGCCGGTCACGAGAGGGACGGAAACGCCGCCCCGGCGCACTTGCCCAATCGAGACCTGGACTTGCGCTCGTTCGCCGTTCTGCGAGATTGATTGAGCACTCATGGAGTGATGCATGAATCGCCACAAAAACTTGATCATGATTGCCCTGGCCGCATTGGTAGCGAGCGCTGCCGCCCTTGTCTACGCTCAGGGCGCCGAGCAGGCCGCGACTCCTCAACCCAAGGCCGCGGTCGCTCAGGCCGAAGCCCCGAACGAAGCCCAGGCCCCTAAGGATGCCCAAGCGCCCAAGGTGCTGTACGACCTCGCAGCACTCCCGGACCCGGTGCAGCGCACGCTGACCGAGATCATTTTCACCGCAGAGACCGGCGACATCGAGGCGATGCGGCCCGTGCTCGAGTCTCGCGAGATCAGGCCCATGGTCGCCGCGGAGTTTGTGAGCGATCCGATCGCCTACTGGAAGAAGCACTCGGCCGACGGCACCGGCCGTGACGTGTTGGCCGTCATACTGAACATGCTCGCCTCTGGCTTCGTGCTCAGCGGCGAAGG
This sequence comes from Methyloceanibacter sp., assembly GCA_035528655.1. Taxonomy (GTDB): domain Bacteria; phylum Pseudomonadota; class Alphaproteobacteria; order Rhizobiales; family Methyloligellaceae; genus Methyloceanibacter. The sequence goes on along the minus strand of DATKYG010000006.1, from coordinate 95,815 downwards.
CCGTGACGCGACTTATGTCTGGCCCTATTTCGCCGAGGTCGACATCACCAAGCTCACGCCGGCCCAGGAAGTGGAATTCTACCGCGCGGTGCCGCCGCATCTCGCGGCGTCCATGAAGAAGACCGGCAAGTACAGCTATTACCGGCTCGGCATCTCACCCGCCGGGGTGTGGCACTACTTCATCCAATAGGACTTCAAGCCGCCGTCTTGGGCAGCGATTCGCCGAAACGGATGGGCGCGCCGCAGGCCGAACCGAGTTCGCCCTCCCACATGGCGCGCCGCCCACGTACCACCGTGCCGACCGGCCAGCCTTTCACCTTGCGTCCGGCGAACGGTGTCCAGCCGCATTTGCTGCCGATCCAGGCATCGTCGATGACGCGCTCGGCCTTAAGATCGACGATCGTGAGATCCGCGTCGTAACCGACGGCGATGCGGCCCTTGCCGGCGATACCGAACAGGCGTTGCGGCCCGGCGCTCGTCAGATCGACGAAGCGAGCGAGGCTCAAGCGCCCGGCATTGACGTGGTCGAGCATCACCGGCACCAGCGTCTGCACGCCGGGCATGCCGGACGGCGTGGCCGGATAGCTGCCGCTCTTCTCTTGAAGCGTATGCGGCGCATGGTCGGAGCCGAGCACGTCGACCACGCCTTGTGCCAGGCCCCACCACAGCACGTCTTGATGGGTATGGTCGCGCAACGGCGGGTTCATCTGCGCCCGCGTGCCGAGCGTCTCATAGGCCTCTGGCGTGGCCAGGGTCAGATGTTGCGGCGTAACCTCGACGCTGGCCACGTCTTTATGGAGCGCCAGCAGCTCCATCTCGGCGGCGGTCGAGACATGCAAAATATGGATGCGCTTGCCCGCCTCGCCAGCCAGGCGCAGCAGACGCTCGGTCGACGCGAGCGCGGCAATCGGATCGCGCCATTCGGTATGGCTGGACGGATCGCCTTCCCGTTGCAGAGACATCCGTTCGTTCAGCCGCGCCTCGTCCTCGGAGTGAAAAGCGGCGCGGCGCCTGATATTGGCGAGTACGCGGGCCAGCGTCTCCTCGTCGTCGACGAGAAGATCGCCGGTGGACGAGCCGGCAAACACTTTGACGCCGGCGGCCCCCGGCAGGAGTTCCAGCTCGCCGAGTTCATCGACATTGTCGCGCGTGGCGCCGACAAAGAAGGCGAAATCGCTATACATGCGGCCCGTGGCTGCGGCGACCTTGGCGGCAAGCGCCTCACGGCTGGTGGTCGGCGGCCTGGTGTTGGGCATCTCGAATACGGCGGTGACCCCGCCGAGCACCGCCGAGCGACTGCCGGTTTCCAAGTCTTCCTTATGCTCCATTCCCGGCTCGCGGAAATGGACCTGTGTGTCGATGACGCCCGGCAGGATATGGAGACCCTTAGCGTCGACCGTCTCGCCGGCAAGGCCAGAGCCGATATCGCCTATGGCGCGGATTTGGCCATCCCTGATGCCGAGGTCGGCCCCTCCCTCGCCCGCGTGATTGACGAGCGTGGCGCCTTTGAAAACGATATCGAAGGTCTCGGCCATGATGCGGCTTTGCTTCCCTTGCAGGCTCGCGCCCACACTCCTAGATTCGTTCGCCTTGTTAGCAGAAGGATGTCCCATGAGCCATTGCCGAGCGGCACGCCTGCCGGACCGTAGCGTGCTGCGCGTCACTGGCCCAGATGCTCATAAAATGCTGCAAGGGGTGATCACCAACAATATCGACCGCACCCAAGACGGTGCCGCGATCCATGCCGGGCTGCTGAGCCCGCAAGGCAAGATCTTGTTCGACTTCTTCGTGGTGGCGGCAGGGGACGGCTTTCTCATCGAGGTCGCCCGCGACCAGGCCGCCGAACTGGTGAAGCGGCTCGGCTTTTACCGTCTGCGCGCCAAGGTCGAAATCGCCGAGGCGCCGGAGTTCACGGTGGCCGCGGCGTGGAACGGCGAGCCGCGTCTGCCCGCCGGCGCCGTCGCCTATGCCGATCCGCGGCTGGCCGAACTTGGGGTCCGCATCCTGCTGGCCAGTGATGAAGGCGCCACCGATCTGGGCTGCGAGCCGGCAAGCGAGGACGACTACCACGCGACGCGCATCGGGCTCGGGGTCCCGGAAGGCGGCCGCGACTACGTCTTCGGCGATGCCTTCCCGCATGATGCTCTGTTCGATCAGCTCAATGGCGTCGACTTCAAGAAGGGCTGCTTTGTCGGCCAAGAGGTGGTCGCGCGCATGCAGCACCGCGGCACGGCGCGCAAGCGCATCCTGCCGGTGGAGGGCGATGGCCCGTTGACGTCAGGCGCTGAGATCGAAGCCGGCGGCTTGCCGATCGGGCCTATCGGCTCGGTGGATGGCGCCTCCGGTCTCGCCCTGGTCCGGCTCGACCGCGTAGCGGACGCCGTTTCCAAGGGCACACCGCTCATGGCGGGCGAGACCGCAATCACGCTGCGCCGTCCAGGCTTCGTCAAATTCGAGGTGCCCATGGCCGTGCCGGCATGAGCGCGGCCGACGCGCAACGCTGTCCGTGGCCGGGCACCGATCCGCTTTACGTTGCCTATCACGACGAGGAATGGGGCGTGCCCGAGTATGATGACCGGGCGCTCTACGAGAAGCTCGTGCTGGACGGCTTCCAGGCGGGCCTCGCGTGGATCACCATCTTGCGCAAGCGGGATGCGTTTCGCCGCGCCTTCGATGGCTTTGCGCCGGAGAAAATCGCCCGCTACCCGCAAAAGAAGGTGGAAGCCCTGATGCAGGATGCGGGCATCGTGCGCAACCGCATGAAGATTGACGGCGCGGTCGCCTCGGCGCGCGCATGGCTCGACATCATGGAGACGGGCGGCGGCTTCTCGAAATTCCTATGGGACTTCGTCGACGGCAAGCCGATCGTCAACCGCCACCAAGCGATGGGCCAAGTGCCGGCGGAGACGGCGCTATCGCGCGCCATCTCCAAGGAACTCAAGTCGCGTGGTTTCAAGTTTTGCGGGCCGACGATCGTCTACGCCTTCATGCAAGCGACCGGTATGGTCAATGACCATCTGACGACATGTCATCGTCACGCCGCTTGCGCCGGCCTCGCATGATCGTGACGTCAGCCCCGGCCGCGCGGATCCGCACTGCGCGGATAGGTGCGCTCTTCTTGGATCTTGCCGTCACGCTTTCTGATCCTGACCGAGCCAAGCTTCTTGACGGCTCTTTCCAGAACGCCGCCCTTTGTGGCCGCCGCCTTGGTCTTGAACCGCTTGATGACTTCTCCTGAACCCTCTCGCTTCAACTCCCACTTCTTGTTCTTGTCGTTGTGGGCGAGGGAAAATTTGGGCAGCCTTGCCATTGTGCGTTCTCCCGAGTCTGATTGAGATTGCCTCTACTCAAACGAGACCATGTATGAATGACACTCACAGAGCTTGGCGTCCATGTTTTTTCTAGTGGAGTCATTTGACTTGCTCGCAATCGATCACTCAGTGTCTTGCCATTGCTCGACGAGGATTGGACGATCATGAGTAACTCCGCGGGCAATACCGCGCCACGCGCATGGCAGCGCATGCTGAGCGGACGGCGGCTCGATCTGCTAGATCCCTCGCCGCTCGACATCGAAATCGAGGACATTGCGCACGGGCTAGCGCGCGTCGCCCGGTGGAACGGCCAGACGAACGGCGACCACACATTCTCGGTGGCGGAGCACAGCCTGCTGGTCGAGGCGATCGCCGGCGACCTCGATGAGGCCCTACCGCAAGAGTTTCGGCTCGCGGCCCTGCTGCATGACGCGCCGGAATATGTCATCGGCGACCTCATCAGTCCGTTCAAGGCGGCGCTTTCGCTCGACTACAAGGCCTTCGAGGCGCGCCTGCTGGCCGCCATCCATCTTCGCTTCGGACTACCGGTCGAATTGCCGGAGAGCGCCAACAAGCTGATCAAGCGCGCCGACAAGATCGCGGCTTACTACGAGGCCGTTGGTCTCGCGGGATTTGCCCGTGAGGAGGCACGCCGGTTTTTTGGCCAGCCGCGTGGCTTAAGTCCCGCTCTTGTCAACAGGCTGTCGCAGTTAAGCCCGCTTCCTGCGGCACTGGGAGAGGCGATGTTCTTGAAACGGTTTCATGAGCTTGCCAGATGAAGTGCGGAAACGCAGAAACTGATTCGGAAGGCTAAGCCCAATGGACACGCTGATTTCTCAACGCGATCGGGCTAAGGTGTCGGCGGCCATGTCTCCAGAAACCATCTTCGTATCTCCGCTCAGCCTGGTTCAGACCACGGTCGCCGACGCGCGCGTCAGCCATCTCGTGACTCTGATCAACGGCGAAACCCTGATCGATACGCCGCCCAGCATCGGCCGGGACCGGCATCTCAGGCTCTCCATGAACGACATCTGCGAGCCGCGAGACGGGCTCGTGGTCCCATGCGAGGATCATGTCGCCGAGCTGATCCGGTTCGCGCTAGATTGGGATCAGCAGGCGCCGCTCCTAATCCATTGCTGGGCCGGAATCAGCCGGTCGACCGCCGCCGCCTTCATCTCGCTTTGCGCGCTGAACCCCGAAACGGATGAGGGCGCGTTGGCCCGGACGCTGCGCGGCGCCTCACCCACCGCCACGCCGAACAGCCGTCTCGTGGCGCTGGCGGACAAGGTGCTGGCGCGCCAAGGACGCATGACGGCCGCCGTCGAGAAAATCGGCCGCGGCACGTTCGCCGAAGAAGGCCAGGTGTTTTCGCTATCGGCCCGGCACGCCGCTTAGGCCATGGCCAAGCCAGGGCGCAACGAAGTGGCCGACGCGGACCCCGCAAGCGATCCTCAGATCGAGCTGGGACTGAACGCCGCCATCGTCTCGGTGCGCAACCAGCAGCCTCACATACTCGTGGCCCGGCCGGGCACGGCGGGTCCGGGCACATGGGACGCGCTCCCCTTCGGCCCGTTCGCGCCGCGCGCGCACCGGACGCTGGAGATCGGCCTACGCGAATGGGTGAAGCGGCAGACCGGCATCGAGCTCGGCTATGTGGAGCAACTCTACACATTTGGCGACCGCGGGCGGCACGCGGAGCCGGGCGGTGCGCATACGCTCTCCGTCGGCTATCTGGCTCTCACCCGCGGGGCGGGCGAGGAGATGATGGGAGCACATTGGTCGCCCTGGTACGCTTATCTGCCTTGGGAGGACTGGCGCCAGGGCAAGCCCGCGATCCTGACCGAGGAGATCGAACCGCGCTTGAAGGAATGGGCCGAGCGGCCGCCATCGCCCAACGACTCGGCGCGGGCCCTGCGGCGGCCCGAGCGGCTCAAAATCGGCTTCGGCATCGGCGGTGGCTGGGACGAGGAGAAGGCGCTGGAGCGCTACGAACTGCTCTATGAGGCCGGGCTGGTCGAAGAGGCCAAACGCGACGACCGCTCGGCGGCAGGGCAATGGAGCGACCTGCCCGAGCTTGGCCGGCCTATGGCGCTGGATCACCGGCGCATTCTGGCGACCGCCATGGGGCGCCTGCGTGGCAAGCTGAAATACCGCCCGGTGGTGTTCGAGCTGCTGCCGCCGGAGTTCACCCTTTACGATCTGCAGAAGACGGTGGAGGCCATCTCGGGCACGCTGCTGCATAAGCAGAACTTCCGCCGGCTGGTGGAAAAGGGCGGCTTGGTCGAGCCCACGGGCAATGTGTCGACCAAGACCGGCGGGCGCCCTGCCCGGCTTCATCGCTTCCGCCGTGAAGTGGTCCTGGAGCGCCCGGCCCCGGGCTTGCGCGTGAAGGCCGGGCGAAGTTAGACCGTCGGGCGCAGCTCGAAATCGCCATTGGCCGGTAGGGGTACGATAATCTTACCCTTGGAGGCAACGCTAGAATTGTTGCAATAGACGGATCATTGGCAGCGGTTGAGTACGTTTCATGCGTTGCCAGCCTCATCGCCGACGTAAGATTAAGATAGAGCCACCAGCGGAGACCCATCATGCGCATCGAGGCGAGACACGGTCTGAGCCGGCTGCCGCCTAGGCGAGGCGCCGCCCCGGTCATGCTCATGGCGGCGCTCTTGTTGCTGGCGCCCACGTCCGCTTCGGCCGAAGAGCGCGTGATCGACACCGAAATCGGCAAGATCAAAGTCGAAACACTCGCGAGCGGCCTGGAACATCCCTGGGGCCTCGCCTTCCTCCCCGACGGACGCATGCTGGTGACCGAACGGACGGGCCATTTGCGCATTCTCACCGGCGACGGCGCGCTGTCCGATCCGCTTGCAGGCGTGCCGGAGGTTGTCGCCAAGGGCCAAGGAGGCCTGCTCGACGTCGCCATCGGCCCCAAGTTCAATGAGACCAAGTTCGTCTATCTCTCCTTTGCGGAGGCAGGCCCTAGCGGCGCCAGCACGGCCGTTGCGCGCGGACGACTTACCGATGATGGACTGGCGGACGTCCAAGTGATTTTCCGCCAGACACCCAAAGTCGGCGGCGGCAACCATTTCGGCGGCAGGCTCGCCTTCACGCCGGACGGAAAATTGTTTGTGTTGCTCGGCGAGCGCTTCAAATTCGAGCCGGCACAAGACCTCACTAGCCATCTCGGCAAGATCGTACGCATCAACTCGGACGGTTCGGTCCCGGCGGATAATCCGTTTATCAGCCAGCAGGACGCGCAGCCGGAGATTTGGTCCTACGGTCATCGCAACCCTCAAGGCGCCGCCATCCATCCGGACACCGGAAAGCTCTGGGAGACAGAGTTCGGCCCCAGGGGCGGCGACGAATTGAACATCTCGGCGGCAGGCGCCAATTACGGCTGGCCAGTGGTGAGCTGGGGGGCCCATTACGACGGCAAGGACATTCCGAACCCGCCGACCCATCCCGAATTCGCCGACGCCATTCGTCACTGGACGCCGGTGATCTCACCGTCAGGCATGACGTTCTACACAGCCGACACAATTCCGAGCTGGAAAGGCAATCTCCTGATCGCGGGGCTGTCGTCGGAAAGTATCGTGCGGCTCAAGCTCGACGGCGAAAAGGTTATCGGCGAGGAGCGCATTGCCATGGACGCGCGTATCCGCGACCTGGCCCAAGGGCCCGACGGCGCAGTCTACGCGCTCACCGATGAGGACGACGGCAAGGTATTGCGCCTCTCTCCGGAATATCCGTGAGTCCGGCCCTGTCTATCGGCTTTTTTGGACGCTTCGGCCGATCTTCCTCCTTGCGCGCGTTCGACACGGCGCTGCGTGAAGTTGACCTGCACCCCAATCTCGTGCCCGAAGCGGTCAAGCTCACCGCGGTGAAGATGCTCATCGAGCAAACAGGGCGAGACGATCCGGGCGCCGAGGTCACGCAGGCCGCCGCTGAGATTGTCGCTTATTGCTTGCTCGGTGCCGACGCCTTTGCCGGAGCGAACGGCGCCGGGCCCGCGGACGCGGTCGAGCAGCGGATCGATGCGGCGCTGGCGGCCGGCACCAGCTTAGACGCCCGGCTGGTTCTGCTCACACTTCACGCACGCTTGATTCAACCAAGCGTCGTGGATCACTTTAAGCTAGAAGTCGCTCCCGACTGACATCGGCCGTAACCCCGACCAGGACCCCATTGTTGCCGTACTGGCAGCCGATTGAAGCTGCCCGTCCTGCTCTCCCCCACCCCTGCCCGACCAGACCCGCAAAGCTCATGCCGCCAATCATCTCCGTCAAAAACCTGTCGAAAACCTACGCTACGGGTTTTCAGGCGCTCAAGGCCATCAACCTCGACATCGACAAGGGTGAGATCTTCGCTCTACTCGGACCAAACGGAGCCGGCAAGACCACGCTCATCAGCATCATCTGCGGCATCGTCACGGCCAGCTCAGGGTCTGTCACGGTCGACGGCCATGACATCGTCACCGATTACCGCGCCGCCCGGTCCATGATCGGGCTCGTGCCGCAGGAACTGACGGCCGACATGTTCGAGACGGTGTGGACCACGGTGTGCTTCAGCCGCGGCCTGTTCGGCAAATGGCCCAATCCCGCTTTCATCGAGACGCTGCTCAAGGATTTGTCCTTATGGGACAAGAAGGATTCCAGGCTGATGACGCTGTCGGGCGGCATGAAGCGCCGGGTGATGATCGCCAAGGCGCTCTCGCACGAGCCAACCATCCTGTTTCTCGACGAGCCCACGGCCGGCGTCGACGTCGAGTTGCGCAAGGACATGTGGCAGTCGGTGCGCAAGTTGCGCGATTCCGGGGTGACCATCATCCTTACGACCCACTATATCCGCGAGGCCGAGGACATGGCCGACCGGATCGGCGTGATCAATAAGGGCGAATTGATCCTGGTCGAGGACAAGCGCGAGCTGATGCACAAGCTGGGGCAGAAACAGCTGACGCTCCAGCTACACGACGCGCTTACCGAGATTCCAGCGTCGCTCAATGCGCATCATCTGAGTTTGGCCAATGGCGGCAGCGAGCTCGTCTATACTTACGATAGCCAAGGTCCGCGCACCGGTATCACCAGCCTCCTCACCGACCTCGCGCAAGCGGAAATCGGGTTCAAGGATCTCGATACGACGCAAAGCTCGCTTGAAGACATTTTCGTGGATTTAGTGAGGCGGGACCGATGAATTTCCCTGCAATCAGAGCGATCTATAAATTCGAGATGTCGCGGTGGGGGCGCACGCTACTACAGAGCCTCGTGGCGCCGGTGATCGCCACATCGCTGTATTTCGTTGTCTTCGGCTCGGCCATCGGCTCGCGTATCCACGATATTGAGGGCGTACCTTATGGCGCCTTCATCGTGCCGGGACTCGTCATGCTGATGCTGCTCACCCAGAGCGTCGCCAACGCCTCGTTCGGCATCTACTTCCCACGCTTCACCGGCACCATCTACGAGCTTCTGTCGGCGCCGATCTCGTATGTGGAGATCGTTACCGGTTATGTTGGGGCAGCCGCCACCAAGTCCATCATCTTGGGCCTCATCATCCTCGCCACCGCCGCCCTGTTCGTGCCGATGCAGATCGACCACCCATTTTGGATGATCGGCTTTCTCGTGCTGACAGCCATCACCTTCAGCCTGCTTGGCTTCGTCATCGGCATCTGGGCCGACGGCTTCGAGAAGCTGCAACTCGTGCCGCTGCTCATCATCACGCCGCTCACGTTTCTCGGCGGCACCTTCTACTCACTCAACGTGCTGCCGCCCTTTTGGCAGACCGTGTCGCTGTTCAACCCCGTGGTCTATCTGGTCAGCGGCTTTCGCTGGAGCTTCTACAGCACGGCGGATGTGAGCATAGAACTCAGCCTGGCCATGATAGGGCTGTTCCTCGTGATCTGCCTCGGCCTCGTGTGGTGGATCTTCAAGACCGGCTACCGGCTGAAGAGCTAGGCGGCAGCGGCATGCCCCGAGGCGCGGCCGCGCTGGACGATGCCAAGGGCGTTTTCATAGGACGCCATGCGTCCGGATCATGGTGAAGACAGCTGAAGCGTTCAACTTACGGCTCTGTAAGGGAAAACTTCAAGTTTTCGGCCAAAGACCGGTTTTAGAAGACCGATGCAGCAATTCAACGCATCCACACACCTAGTTTTTAACGGTGAAACCGCCTATATATGCTGTGTGGTTTGGATTAGCCGGCCCGCAATATTCTCCGTTATTTCTTGTACCCAGTGAAAGCTATACGCCATGTCGTCAATCGATTTCACCGCATCAGCCGAGCTCTTCCCTGCAAGAAGCTGGAAGGCCAGGTCGCGCGGCATCAGTTACAAGCGGTTTGCAGACGCCGCCGAAGCGGTTCGCTTTGCCATTGAAGAGTTGCCGCCAGAGTGCCTGCTCGGCACCTATCTTGAGGTCGACGAGGAGCGCTTCGACAGCCGCGGCATCCGTCGCCTGTATGATAGCGCCGATTTTGCCCGCGCCCGGTCGCCACGCGCGAAGCCAAAGCGCGCCGCCAAGCGCGCCTAAAGCGCGGCCGCCCGGTTCCAACAGCCCAGCCCAGCTTCAGACTAAGATTGGTTGACGCCTTCGGCGCGGCATCTGTGCTCGGGCAGGTGGCGGGAGGATGCCCTGATGAAAACTTATGTTGCCGAGATGGACGGCCGCGCGATCTTCGCGTTTCGCGCGTTCAGCGATACGTCGGCACAGGCGTGGCTTGACGTGCATGCCGTCATGCGCCGCCGGCTCGAGCAAATCGAGAGCGGCGGACGGCGCATCTGGAACGGCCATACGGAAATCATCGCCCGCGAGGCAAGCGCAGACGAAGAAACGATCTGGATTCGATTGAGGGATGAGGCCGTCGAGGTGGACGCCAACGCGTATCCAGACAGCATCACGGTTTGGCTGATCCCCAACTCGGACGAGAGGCGGACCAGTAACGGCGCTCAAAACTAACAAGCCGCCCCCGAAGGGGCGGCTCTTTTTCGTCAAGGCATGCGTTGTCGATTTACGACTACGCGGCCTTAATGTTGGCAACCGCGGTCTTGCCGCTGCGCTGGTCAACTTCGGTGTCGAATTGCACCTTCTGGCCTTCGGCCAGGCTGGACATGCCAGCGCGCTCAAGCGCAGTCGCGTGGACGAAAACGTCCTTGCTCCCATCATCCGGCTCAATGAAGCCGAAACCCTTTTGCGTATTGTAGAATTTCACAGTGCCCGTGGTCATCGGGTAGTCCTTTCGTCTAGTCAGTACAGTAGTGCTTAAACCCGGACGCTTTGCCCAGGCTGAAGCGTGATTGTCGATGTTTGGGAGGGTCTGAACGTGCGCCATCGCGCGACGGCCACATTATGTTGTCCGGCCAAATGTCGATGATCATTACATAAGCGCAAAGCGTGGCCTTTACAAGGCTGAAACGCCAAGCCGTGGTAGAGGCGTGGTTCGGGCCGGATAAGGGGGTGACATGGCTAACGAAATCGAAACAGGCGCCACGCAGGAATCGGCGGGCGAACCGACGCTCCAGCGCTCAATCGGACCGACCCAGATGGCCCTTTACGGGCTCGGCAGCATGCTGGGTGCCGGTATTTACGGCCTGATCGGCAAGGCGGCGGGACAGGTCGGCAACGCCGTGTGGCTCGCTTTCATCGTCGCCCTCATCGCCGCGCTGCTCACCGCGCTGTCCTATGCCTCGCTCGGCTCGCGCTATCCACGGGCCGCCGGCGCCGCCTATGTCACCCAGCGCGCCTATGGCTTCCCACTGCTCAGCTTCATGGTCGGGCTGGCGCTCGTGTGCTCCGGCCTCACCTCCATCGCCACCCAGAGCCGTGTGTTCGCGGCAAACCTCGCCGATCTTCTGGGGATCCAAGGCTTTCCCATCGCATGGCTGGCGCTCGGCTTCCTCCTGGTCATGACCGGCATCGTGTTCCGCGGCATTCGCGAGTCGATGTGGGTCAATGTGGTGTGCACGCTAGTCGAGGCCGGCGGCCTCATTTTGGTGATCGCGGTGGGCTTCTCCTATTGGGGGTCGGTCGATTATTTCGAAACGCCCTCAGGTCCGGTCGACGCGCAGACCTGGCTGGTCGTGGTGCAAGGGGCCGTGCTCGCCTTCTTCGCCTTTATCGGCTTCGAGGACATGTACAACGTCGCCGAGGAAGTCCGCGATCCCCAGCGCACGATCCCGCTAGGGCTGATCCTCGCCATGGTCGCAGCCGCGATCATTTATATGGGGGTGGCGATCACGGCGGTCTCGGTCGTCTCTTGGCAAGAGCTCGCCGTGGCCCCGGGGCCCATCACCGAGGTGGTGGCACGGGCCGCGCCATTTATCCCGCCAGTCCTCTTCACGGCAATCACGCTATTCGCGGTCGCCAATACGGGGCTCGTGAACTACGTTACCTCCTCACGGCTGCTCTACGGCATGGGGCGCCAAGGCATGCTGCCGGCATTCTTCGGCAAGGTCCATGACTGCCGGCGGACGCCGCATATCGCCATTGCGGTGCTGTTCCTCATCCTGGCGCCGCTCGCCCTCACCGGCACGATCGCCGAGCTTGCATCGGCGACCGTTCTGCTGCTGCTCGCCGTCTTCACGGTGGTGAATGGGTCGCTGTTCATCCTGAAGCGGCGCAAGGGCGAGAAGCCGGGCCGGTTCGAGGTGCCCCTGTTCGTGCCGGCGCTCGGCGCAATCGTCTGTGTCAGCCTCATCGTGGTGCGCGTCTCAACCGGTGACTGGCGCGCCCCGGCGATCGCCGGGGCGCTCCTGGTCGGTTGCTTCGTGATCTATGTCGCAATGCGAGTGCGGAATGGCGGGGAAATGCGCGTGGTCGACGACGACGAGACCGGCTGACAGGCGCTGGTTAGCGAGTGTCGGCAAGCCGGTGAGGAGGATGGCGCTGATCGCCGCGGCGATTAAGCCGGCGCACATAGGTGATCATCGCTTCGGGGCGCTCGGCCTTGACCTTGAGCGCCGCGATCAAGGCGTCCTCGGCTTTGACCACGATGCGGTCGCCCCTGCCCTCCAGATTGATGCCGACGGTGAACTGCGACTGCATGGGCGCCCCTTCCTCTTCGGCGGCTTCAAGCCTAGCCAAACCGGCGCTGCTTGGCATCAACGATTCATGAGCCGTACGCAGGAAAATCTCTGTAGCCAACGCTTGGGAAGGCTCGGTCAGGGCGCCGACGCGGCGAGGCTACCATTTGCCGGCTTGCGCGGCGGAACCGGCGCCGTCCGGGCCACCGCCGGCGCGGTCCCCGTGTTGCCGATGATCGCCTTGGCCACGACGCCGTCGAGTTTGTAGACGTCGACAAAGGTCTTCACCTTGCCGTCCGCATCCACCACGGCGGTGAAGTAGGTCGTATGCACGGGAATCGGCCGGTCAAGGCTGATGGTGGCGTCATAACCCTTGGCTAGAAGCTGATCGACCTTAGCCTTGGGCCAGCCCTTATCCTCGGCAAGCAGGACCGCCGCCACCGTGCCCGGATTGTCGACGCGGGGACAATTATGCCCCTCGGCCCGCACCGAATTCTTCAACAGATCACGCTTGATGGTGTCGTGCATGTAGACGACGTGCTTGTTGGGGTAGATGAATTTCACCTTACCCAGAACATTGGTCGGCCCCGGCGCCTGGTGGAAGCTGACCGCCCCAATGTTCACGTTGTTCCAGTCGACCTTGCTGGCATCCACCGGCTTGCCGTTGTACTTCACCTTGAGCCCGTGCTGCTTGAGGATCGACGTGTTGCTGCTGAACCAACCGCCGCCGCCCCCGCGCAATTTGGGTAGCAGGTTTTCCCGAACGATAGTCGGCGGCACGGTCCACTCCGGATTGAACACGATGGTTTTCATGTCCGCGGAGAATATCGGAGTGGCGTAGACCAGCTTGCCGACGACGATCTTTTCGGAGTGGGCGGTCTTTCCGTCCTTGACCACATACATCATGAATTCGGGCGTGTTGAGCCAAACGTGGTAACGCCCAAGATCCTCCGGCATCCAACGCCAGCGCTCCATGTTGACCAAAAGCTTCTTGACCTGCTTGGGGTCAGCGTCGCTACCGGCGCGCGCCTTGAGCAGCGCCTGGCGCAGACGCTCGAACTGTTCATGCTTGGGTTGGAGCCCGGTGAGATAGGTGTCAGGCGTGTCGCTCGCCGATATCTCGGTTAGCACGACCGTGGGATCGCGCAAGGGAGGCGTCTGGTCGATCAGCGGGCTGAGCGCGGCCGGCTTGGCGCGGCCGCCGCGAGCTTGGCGGGCGTATTTCAAAACGGCGAGACTGACTGCGATCTCGGCGGCGGCTTGATCTTCCGCCACTGTCGGCTGGTAGCTTGGCGGCGGCACCGCGAAGGCGCGCGCATCGAGGCCCCATTCGTCGGCCTTGGCGAGTTCGCCAATGATGCTTTGAGCTTGCGGAGTAAGCCCGGCGCTCGTCACCCACAGAGCCGGCCCGCTGTTTCCGGCATAGAAGGCCTCGACCGCCGCGAGATCATCCGCATGGGCGCCGCTGCGTAGGGCCGGGTCGTTCAACTTGAGGCGGATCGTGTCCGCGATGAAAAGTTTCTCTGGGAGCGCCGGGTCTTGGGCGGCCACGGCCGGCGTCTCGTCGGCGGCGCTGGGCAGGCTGGCAACGACTTCCGCCTCTTGCGCCTCGGTCGCGGCCAGTGCCGCGGGGTTGTCGGGGATGTCGATGATCGTCGCGGCCGTCTGCGGCTGGTTGCTGGCGGCAAGCCACAAGCCCAGCGCCGCAACAAGTACAAAAACACCTGCCGCACCAAGGATCGCGACTAAGGGCCGTCCACGCATCCCACTACCCCGCTCGTAGCCCATAGGTTAGTCGCAAGAGGCGCCCACGGCCACCTAGAATTGCCTATGCGTTAACCATAAAGCCCAGTTTTGGCGCATTTCCGCCGTTTGGGGTTCGCCCCGCGCCAGCAAAGCTTCGCGCGGCAACCCTTGATGCCGGAACCTTATGGCCTATACTCCAGTTGAGGATAGGGAGTGAGCCGGCCTTGTGCCGGACCTTTTTAGACCCCATATATACTCATTATGAGCATTATATCTACAGGAGGCCTTGGCCCCATGGCGACAGTTCAGACCGGCACCCCCGAATGGGAAGCGAAGGCGCAGGCCGTTTTGCCGCCCGCGCTTCTGCCCGATCTCGCCTATACGCCCGAGGTGGCGGCCGAGACCGCGCATCTTTACGAGCGCGTCAAGCGGGTGATCCCGCCGATCGAGTGGCCGAACTTCGCCCCCTTTATCAAGGCCATCAACGATCTGAAGCGGTCGCGGAACGCGGTCGTCCTGGCGCACAACTACATGACGCCAGAGATCTTCCATTGCGTCGCCGACGTGATCGGCGATTCCCTGCAGCTGGCGCGCGAGGCGTCCAAGGCCGACGCCGAGGTGATCGTGCAGTGCGGCGTGCACTTTATGGCCGAGACCTCGAAGCTGCTGAACCCCGACAAAACGGTACTAATCCCCGATAGCCGCGCCGGCTGTTCGCTGGCCGCGTCGATCACCGGCGCCGATGTGCGCGCCCTTCGCGAAGCCTATCCCGGCGCCCCGGTGGTGACCTATGTGAACACCTCGGCTGACGTGAAGGCGGAGTCCGACATCTGCTGCACCTCGTCTAATGCGGTGCGCGTCGTGGAATCGCTGGGCGCCAAGCGGGTCATCATGATCCCCGACGAGTTTCTCGCCAAATGGGTGCAGACCCAGACCGACGTGGAGATCATCACCTGGAAGGGCCATTGCGAGGTGCATGAGCGCTTCACGGCGGAGGAGCTGCGTGCGTATCGCGAGGCCGATCCCGGCGTGAAAATCATCGCCCATCCCGAGTGTCCTCCGGACGTGATCGACGAGGCGGATTTTACAGGCTCGACCTCCAGCATGATCAAGTGGGTGGAGGATAACCAGCCCTCCAAAGTGCTGCTCGTGACTGAGTGCTCGATGAGCGACAACGTCGCGGTCGATGCGCCGAACACCGAGTTCGTGCGGCCTTGCAATCTCTGTCCGCACATGAAGCGCATCACCTTGCCCAAGATCCTCGATAGCCTCGTGTTCATGAAGGACGAGGTGACGATCGATCCGGCAGTCGCCGGCCCGGCCCGCGCCGCGGTCGAGCGCATGATCAATCTCAACCATTAATGAGGGCGCGTCCTTTGGGCGCGAAGCTCACTTGACCGATTTCGGCAAGACGCCAACACACGCACTGAGCGCAGGCAACGGCATCATCGTGGTGGGGGCCGGCCTGGCCGGCTTATTCACCGCGCTGAAGCTCGCGCCCCTCGCCGTGACCGTGATCTCGCCCGCGCGGCTGGGCGAGGGTGCGTCCAGCCTGTGGGCGCAAGCCGGCATCGCCGCGGCGCTGGCCGAGGGCGATACGCCGGAGGATCACGCCGCCGACACGGTTCGCGCCGGCGCCGGCATCGTCGATGAAGCCGTCGCCCTGTTCATGGCGCAAGAAGCGCGCGGGCGGATCGAGGATCTGTTGCGCTACGGCGTCCCCTTCGACAAAGATCTCGAAGGCCGTTTGAGTTTGAGCCACGAGGCGGCCCATCGCAGCCGCCGCATTCTCCACGTCAAGGGAGACACCGCTGGCCGCGCCATCATGGGCGCGATCACCGCGGCCGCGCGCGCGATCCCCTCCATCACCGTGCTGGAAGGCTACACCGCCCGCGATCTGATCGTCCGCAACGGCCGAGTGCAGGGCATTGCGCTCGCCCCCACCGAGGGCGAGGCGGGCAAGAAGGGTCTCACGTTGCCGGCGCGCGCCGTCGTGCTGGCGACCGGCGGTGCCGGCCAAGTCTACGCCATCACCACCAACCCGCATGAAGCCCGCGGCGAAGGCGTGGCCATTGCCGCGCGGGCCGGCGCCGTAATTGCCGATGCGGAATTCGTGCAGTTCCACCCCACCGCCATCGATATCGGTCGAGACCCCGCGCCGCTCGCCACAGAGGCGTTGCGCGGCGAAGGCGCGCTCCTGATCAACGGCCGCGGCGAGCGCTTCATGCGCGCTGTGCATGAGGACGCCGAGCTCGGCCCCCGCGATGTGGTGGCGCGCGCCGTCCATCGTGAGGTTGTCGGCGGCCGTGGCGCCTTCCTCGATTGCCGTCCCGTGGGACCTGCCTTGGTGGATCATTTCCCCGCCGTTGTCGCCACCTGCCGCTCGGCCGGTATCGATCCGACATCTCAGCCAATCCCGGTAGCGCCGGCGGCCCACTACCATATGGGCGGCATCCTCACCGATGCCCAAGGCCGCAGCACGGTCGACGGGCTGTGGGCTTGTGGCGAGGTGGCCTCGACCGGCGCCCATGGCGCCAATCGCCTGGCCTCAAACTCGCTGCTCGAGGCGGTCGTATTCGGGGCGCGCGTCGCCCACGACATTGCGACTACCGTGCCCCCGCTGCCGTCCCAAAAGATCGCGGCCGAAACGCCGCGTGACGCCGCGCCCACGCACAACACGGAGGCCGAGCAGACACTGCGCCGCGCCATGGCGGCCGAGGCTGGCGTGGTGCGCGACGCCCAATCCCTGACGAATGTGCTGACCACAATCATTTCGCTCGAACGTGAGACGGAGGACGATCCGCAGCTCACCAACATGCTGACCACGGCTAAGCTGATCGCAGCGGCGGCGCTGGCGCGCACGGAGAGCCGCGGCGCGCAGTTCCGTAGCGACTATCCGGCAGCGGACGACACCCAAGCACGGCGCAGCTTCCTCACGCTAGCGCAAGCGGAAGACATCGCCCGCAAGGCGGCAGGCGTCTCCAGCCCGCCGCGCCTGCGCGTGGTCGCCCAGTGACGAAAGCCGCATCGCCCCGGCTCGAACTCCCTGCCCTGCTCGTGGACCATGCGGTCCGCGCTGCGCTGGCCGAGGATCTTGGGCTTGCCGGCGATATCACCACCGACCCCATCATTCCGCCGGACGCACAAGGCGAGGCTTCAATCGTGGCACGACAACACGGCGTGGTCGCCGGCCTCGATCTCGCCGAGGCTGCGTTTAAGACGCTCGATCCGCAGGTTGTGGTCACGCGGGTGGTGGACGACGGCGGCACGGTGGAGGACGGCGGCGCCATCGCCAAGGTCCAAGGGCGCACGCGGGCGCTGCTCACGGGAGAGCGGACCGCCCTCAACTTCCTCGGCCGTTTGAGCGGTATCGCCACCCTGACAGCCGCCTATGTGGCAGCTGTCGCCGGCACGGGCACGCGTATCGCCTGCACCCGCAAGACGACGCCGGGCTTGCGCGCCTTCGAGAAATACGCGGTGCGGTGTGGCGGCGGTGTCAATCACCGCTTCGGCCTCTACGACGCGGTGCTGGTGAAGGACAACCATATCGCCGCGGCGGGCGGGCTCGAGGCGGCGCTGACCTTGCTCCGGTCCCGCGCGGGCCACATGGTCAAGGTCGAGGTCGAGGTCGATACGCTGCAACAGCTCGAGGAGGCCTTGCGCTTCCCCATCGATGCGGTGCTGCTGGACAATATGGATGTCGCCACGCTCACCAAGGCCGTGGTGCTGGCGAAAGGCAAAGTGCTGACCGAGGCGTCGGGCGGCGTCAGACTAGAGACGGTTGGAAAAATCGCTGCGGCGGGAGTCGACTTAATCTCGGTCGGCGCGCTTACTCACTCGCCGCGTAACCTAGACTCATCACTGGAGTGGGCGCCTGGGTGCTAGTGCCGGCGACGGCGCTGACCGAGCCGGTCACCGAATCCGTCACGGCATTCACTGAGCCAGTAACGGCGCTGACCGCGGAGGCCAGGGAAAGCGTCGGCGTCAGGAGATACCCTTGCTCGTCCGAGTCGTCCTCGCTGTCAGCCGTATCGGCCGAGGCCTCGACCACATAAGGCTTCTCGTTGCGCTTCTTGTAGAAAATGTGCCGGCCGATCTTGTCGATCTTGCTCATGCTGCGCGCCCAGCGGGGGTTCACATAATTCGCATGATAGAAGGTGGAATACCCGACCTCGGGAAGCCACTCATCGCCCGACATGATCTGCTTGGCGAGATCCTGAGCCAGCGCCCATTGCTCGTTGTTGCGCGGATTGTCGGTGTGGCCGTCGCAAGCGAATGAGAACTGACAGCCCTTGCGCATCTGACCCTGATAGACGACGCCGCAAATGGTCTCCGGGAAGAGCGGGCTGCGCACGCGATTGAGGATCACCTGACCCACGGCGATCTGGCCGCGTTTCGGCTCGCCGCGCGCCTCGAAATAGATGGCGGTGGAGAGACAGCGGCGCTCGCGGTCCTCGAACTCGGCTTGCGTCTCGCCCTTGTAGCGGAAGTCGAGCGCATCCGAACTCGCCTGGTAGGCGATCTCGTCCTGCGTCGGCCGGAAGGCATCCACCTGGAAGTCGGCATTGAACGGCGAGGAATAGCTGGCGTTCAAGAAGAGGGAATTCTCGGAGCGTCCCGCGGGCGGCACTTTGAGCGCCACTTCGGTGGTGGCCTTCAAGCGGTCGCCCTTGTCTTCGCGGCTTACGGCGGAAACGGCATGGGCGAGACTGGCTCCGCCGACGAGACTGGGGCCGCCGGCGAGGCTAGCGCTCACAAGCTGTTTGCCCCCGTCCGTGGCGGCTTGGGCGGTGAGGTAACGATCGGCGCGCGGCCCCTTGCCACCGTCGATGAACAGCTTGCCGGCTTGGCTCGGGATCTGGCTAGGTGTCGCGGATGCATCAGCGGTCCGGGTAGCCGTGGTCACGGCGCCGGGGTCCGACAAATAGATATGGACCTCGGTGGCGAGGGGATTGCCCGGAAAGGCAACAAAATATCCCAAGCCAATGAGGGGAAGCGGCACGAGCGCAATAACAGCGTGCCAAATCCGACGAGACGAGCGTCGGCCCATTATCCCTCCAGGTCCCCAAAACCGTGGGAACCCGCCGGCAACACCGGACGTCCCCCACATTTACCTTACCAGCGCGCGGCAAAAGCCCACGTCGGCAAGGCGTCCCCTTATAAACCAGGCAAATTGGTGGGAAATCAGCGTCTTAGCTCGGAAGTCCCCCACCGGTACATAGCCCGGAGTCCCGTCTGTTACCGTAAACGTTGCCCGAGAATTTAGGGCAAATTGTGGTTATCGGCAACGACCGCCTATTTCGTCTGCTAAGGGCTAATTATCCGTTAGCGCTACGTTTTTGAGAGTCGCTTGGGCAGCCGCAAGGCGCGCCACGGGCACGCGGTAGGGCGAGCAGGAGACATAGCTCAGGGCAATTTTCTCGCAGAAATTAATGGTATCCGGGTCGCCACCATGCTCGCCACAGAGCCCGATCTTGAGGTCCGGATGGGTGGCGCGGCCACGCTCCACCGCGATCTCCATAAGCTCCCCCACCGCCTCATCCAGCGTCACGAAGGGATCGTGCTGGATGATCCCCTTGTCGGCATACTCGTTCAGGAAGCGCCCGGCGTCATCGCGGCTGAGGCCAAAGGTCGTCTGGGTCAGGTCGTTGGTGCCGAAGGAGAAGAATTCGGCACTGCGGCCGATCTCACCCGCCATCAGGCAGGCGCGCGGCAGTTCCACCATGGTGCCGACCTGGAAGGCGACGCTGGTCTCGCGCTCCTTCTCGACGGCGCGCGCGGTAGCGGCGATGCGCTCCTTGACGAGATCGAGCTCGGCCTTGACCGCGACCAACGGCACCATAATTTCAGGCGTCACCCGATCATGCAGCGCTTTGCCCGCCTCGATTGCCGCCTCGAAAATGGCGCGCGCCTGCATATCGACAATTTCCGGATAGCTGACAAGCAGCCGCGCGCCGCGCTGGCCGAGCATCGGGTTGAACTCTTTTAGCACTCCGATGCGCCGCTTCAGCCGCTCCAGGCTCACGCCCATGGCGTCGGCGACGCCGGCGATGGCGTCCTCGCCATGGGGGAGAAATTCGTGCAGCGGCGGATCGAGCAGACGAATGGTCACGGGCAGGCCCGCCATGATCTCGAACAGCCCGATGAAATCCTGGCGCTGCGCCGGCAAGAGCTTGGCCAGCGCCTTGCGGCGGCCTTCCGGGTTTTCGGCGAGGATCATCTCGCGCATGGCGAGGATGCGGCTTTCCTCGAAGAACATATGCTCGGTGCGGCAAAGGCCGATGCCTTCGGCGCCGAAGGCACGGGCCTGGCGCGCGTCGTCTGGCGTGTCGGCATTGGCGCGGATGCGCAAGCGGCGGAATCCGTCGGCCCATCCCATCAGCGTGGTGAAGTCCGGCGACAGATCCGGCTCGCGCATGGTCACGCGGCCCTTGATGATCTTGCCGGTCGAGCCGTCGATGGTGACGATGTCGCCCTTGTGGAGCAGCACGCCGGCGGCCTCCAATGTCTCACGCTCGAGGTCAATATGCACTGCAGCGGCGCCGACCACGCATGGCCGCCCCATGCCGCGGGCGACCACGGCCGCATGGCTCGTCATACCGCCGCGCGTGGTGAGGATGCCGACGGCGGCGTGCATGCCTTGCACGTCCTCCGGCGAGGTCTCGACGCGCGCCAAGATCACCGTGTGACCTTGGGCCTTCAAATGCACTGCCTCGTCGGCATCGAAGACGAGCTCGCCGGAGGCCGCGCCCGGCGAGGCGGGCAGCCCCTTGGCAAGAACCGTCATCTCGGCCTTGGGATCGAGGGTCGGATGCAAGAGCTGGTCGAGCTGGTTGGCATTGAGGCTGAGTACCGCCTCCTCGCGGCTGATTAGCCCCTCTTTCGCCATGTCGACGGCGATCTTCAGCGCGGCCTGCGTCGAGCGTTTGCCCGAACGCGTCTGCAGCATGAAGAGCTTGCCCTCCTGCACTGTGAACTCGATGTCCTGGATGTCGCGGAATCGTTTCTCCAGCGCCGCGCATGACCGCTTGAGCTCGGCGAAGGCCTCCGGCAGCAGAGCTTCGAAGGACCAATTGCCGTTGCCCGATGCGCCGCTGTCCGCTTTGGTTAAGGGTTGCGGCGTGCGCAAGCCCGCCACGACGTCCTCGCCTTGGGCGTTGAGCAGGAACTCGCCAAAGAGCTCGTTGGCGCCGGTGGAGGGGTTGCGGGTGAAGACGACCCCGGTGGCGCTGTTGTCGCCTCGGTTGCCGAACACCATGGCCTGGATGGTGACCGCAGTGCCCCAATCGTCGGGAATGTCGTGGAGCCGCCGATAGGCGATGGCGCGCGCATTCTGCCAGGAGCCGAACACAGCGGCGATGGCGCCCCATAGTTGCTCATGCAGGTCCTGCGGGAAGGGTCTTTCCAGCTCCCGCTCGACCACCGCCTTGTAGCGGGTGACAATCTCCGCCCAGTCGTCGGCGGCAAGCTCGGGATCGAGCTCGAAGCCTTTCAGATTCTTGTAGTTCTCCAGAATCTCTTCGAACAGACCGTGATCGATGCCGAGCACCACGTCGGCATACATCTGAATGAAGCGGCGATAGGTGTCATAGGCGAAGCGTCGTTCGGACGTGCGCCGCGCCAGGCCCTCGACGGTCTGATCGTTGAGGCCGAGATTGAGCACGGTATCCATCATGCCCGGCATGGACGCGCGGCTGCCGGAGCGTACCGACACCAACAGCGGATCGTCCACGTCACCGAAATGCGCGCCGGTTATTCTGCCGATCTCGTCGAGCGCCGCGTCCACCATGGGCTTCAGCTCATCGGGAAGCTTGCGGCCAAGCTCGTAATAAGCTGCGCAGGCATCCGACGAGATGGTGAAGCCGGGCGGCACGGGCAGGCCGATGCGCGACATCTCGGCCAGGTACGCGCCCTTGCCGCCAAGGAGGTCCTTATCCTCAGCCGAGCCATCGGCACGCCCATCGCCGAAGGTGAACACCCATTTCAGTGGTGTTTCCTCGGGCTGTCCGGCCTCGGTCATTGTTCGTTCCATGCTTCTCCCGCCAGTTCCGCCCTTTTAGCCTTCCGGCAGGCTTCACACAAACGGGGTGACGGGGAAGGCTTAAGGGCGAATGGGGCGCCGCGTCTTTGCCCGCTTGTGGGCGATGAAGTCGCCGCTGTGAATGAGACGCGCCTGCGGTGCGGTGCTGACACTATAGCCCCAGGCGGTAACCGTACCGCCATCGGCAAGTTTCACCTCCAACGGCACGCGCACATAGTTGGGATCGCCGGCCTCATAGGCGTCGAGCTCGGCAAGCAGCCGGCCGCCGGGCTTGAGTGCAAACACGTCGCCGACGATCAGGCGCTTCTCGGCGTCATCGAACATGGCGGCAGGGTACCAGCCGCAATCGTAGAGGCGCCCGGGCGCGCTTCCCTTACCCACGAGCCGCGCCTGGGACGAAAGGCGCCGCGCCATTGGGTGATCGCTCTCACTGCGTAGCGTGCCGTAGACGAAGATATGGCTCGGCTCGTTCATTCGGGCAGATCGATACCGCCATTCTCGTGGAGCGGCCAAAAAGGATTATGGGCCACCTCCCAGACATGACCGTCGGCGTCAGCGAAATAGCCGCTATAGCCGCCCCAGAACACCTTGACCGCCGGCTTCAAGAGCTGTGCGCCCGCAGCTTCGGCCTTGGCCATCATGGCGTCGACCTCGGCCTCGCTCGCATAGTTCATGCGACGGCGATGCCGCCATTGCCGGTCCATAGCGAACCCGCTTGCGCATCCTCATGGAGCTCATCCCGACCGAACAGGCCAAGCACGACTGGGCCGGCCGTTAAGAAGGAGACCACCTCCTGGCTGGCGCTCGACTTCACGAAACCGAGCCGTTCGTAGAAAGCCGTCGCCTCGGCGATGTCAGCAACACCGAGGGTGATCATGCTGATATGCGGTGACATTTTCATTCTCATTGTGCGGGTCCAGCTCGTTGACATGTCGCGGCAGCGAGGCCCGGATCAAGCCCGATCACATCAGTTTTATGGGCGTGCCTGCTTGTTGCCGCGGCGCGTGACGCGTCCGGCTCGTGTCAAAGAGCATGGCCCCCCGAGGGGGATGGCGCGCCGCAAAGCGCAATCCTTTTGGTGTCCGCAATTCCCTTTCGGGAATCGCGGCGTGCGCCTTCCGGCGCGCCACACGCGCATCTGTAGGCCGAAGGCCGGTAGCGCATGCTATTTGCGGACGTGCATACGGCCTCGGGCCCCGCTTCAACCTCGGACTGTCTGTCCGGGATCTAACTGCCAGCTCCTGGCGGGGACTCATAGTGGTCCCGGGGGGAGCCCCGATGCCGCCCGAGTGCCTCACCGCGTGTGAAGCCCGCAGGCGCCGCACCCCGTCCCGCATCTCAAGACGCCTCATGAGCGCGCCCCTTCACTGGACGAGGTGGTGGAAGTGTACGCGAAGTTTTATGGGCGGGGATAAGGCGAGGATACCTGGCTTGGCCGGGCAATCCATTCCAATAGCGCTTCAGCCTGCTGAGATGTAGCGGCATGGATGCCCGGATCAAGTCCGGGCATGACAACCCGCGCGTCGGATCATCCAGCAATCTTGGAGAAGTCGGCAACGGTCTGCGTGGTAGCGCGGATGCGGTTCAAGAGACGCAAGCGGTTCTCGCGCAGCTTGGGATCGTCGGCGTTGACCGTGACGCGGTCGAAGAAAGCGTCGACCGGCGCGCGAAGCAGCGCCATGGCCGTCATGGCTGCCTCGAAGTCTTCGTTGGCGATGGCCGAGGCCGCCGCCGTCTCTACTTCGTCAACGGCTTTGGCCAGCGCCTTCTCCTCGGGCTGCTCCAGAAGTGCAGGGTCTGGTGCCTGAGCGAAGGCGCGGCCGTCCTTCTTCTCTTCGATGCGCAGGATGTTCTCGGCACGCTTGGTGCCGGCTAGCAAATTGGCGCCGTCCTCGGTGTCGAGGAAGCGGCCGAGCGCGCCGACGCGGGCCACGATCATTAAGAGGTCGTCGCCACCAAGCGCGAATACGGCATCAACCAGATCGTGCCGCGCGCCCTGGTCGCGGAGGTAGACCTTGAGGCGGTCGGCGAAGAAGTCGAGGAGGTTCTGTGCAACTGCTTCGTTCTGTTTGCCATCGCCAGGCAGCTGCCCGCGAAACTGCTTTAGCAGCGGCAAGCGGATGCCATTTTCCAAAATGATGCGGATGACGCCAAGCGCGGCACGCCGCAAGGCATAAGGGTCCTTGGAGCCGGTCGGCTTCTCATCGATGGCCCAGAAGCCCACCAGCGTGTCGAGTTTGTCGGCGAGCGCCACGGCGATGGCCACCGGATCGCGCGGCACCTCATCGGTGGGACCTTGCGGCTTGTAGTGGGCGGCGATCGCGTCGGCCACCACCGGGCGTTCCTCTTGGTCGAGCGCGTAATAGCGGCCCATCACCCCTTGCAGCTCGGGGAACTCGCCGACCATCTGGGTAACAAGATCGGCCTTGGCGATGATGGCGGCACGCTCGGCATCGTCGGGATCGGCGCCGACCAAGGGGGCCAGCTCGCGCGCCAAGCGGAAGATGCGCTGCACGCGCTCATATTGGCTGCCGAGCTTCTCGTGAAAGATAATGTCCTTGAGCGTCACCACACGGTCTTCGAGCGAGACCTTGCGGTCCTGGTCATAGAAGAACTTAGCGTCGGCGAGGCGCGCGCGGATCACCCGCTCATTGCCTTCGGTGATTTTCTGGCCGCCGTCCTTGGCTTCGAGATTGGCGACCAGGATGAAGCGGTTGGCGAGCTCATCGCCTTTGGTGAGCGAGAAGCATTTCTGATGCGCCTTCATCGAGGTGGCCAGCACCTCCGGCGGCACGCTCAAGAAGTCGGCGTCGAACTCGCCCATGAGGACCACGGGCCATTCGGTGAGCCCGGCGTTTTCAGCCAGCAGCGCCTCATCTTCGATGAGCGAGAGACCTTGCTTGCCGGCGAGCTTGTGGGCGTGCATCGCGATCAGCGTGGCGCGCTCATCGCCATCGAGAATAACGAATGCCGCGCGCAGCTTCTCCGCATAATCCTTGAAGTTTTTTACCACGAAGGCCTTGGGCGCCATGAAGCGGTGGCCGCGCGTTTCCTTGCCGCTCTTCAAGCCATCGATGTCGAAGTCCACAACCTTGCCGTCGAGCAGGCAGAGGATCGACTGGAGCGGTCGCACCCAACGGAGCTTGCCGGAGCCCCAGCGCATGGATTTCGGCCAGGGGAAGTTGCGCACGATGTCCGGCACGATCTCGGCTACGACATCGGCGGCCGGGCGCCCCGGCTTGTCCAGCAGCGCGACGTAATAGCTGCCCTTCTTGTCCTCGCGTATTTCCGCCTGGTCGACGGATGAGAGCCCCGCCGATTTGAGAAAGCCGTTGACGGCTTGCTCGGGCGCATCGACGCGCGGGCCCTTGCGCTCCTCGCTGACATCGGGCGAACGCTTCGGCAGGCCGTCGACCACAGCCGTCAGACGGCGCGGCGTGGAGAAGGTCCTGATGTCGCCGAACTCGAGCCCGGCGGTCTTCAGTCTGTCGCCGAGCAGACGGGCAAGATCCGCTTGCGCGCGGGCTTGCATTCGCGCCGGGATTTCCTCGGAGAACAACTCTAGCAGAAGCTCAGACATGCGCTAATCGATGCGGTTGTGGAAGCCGAGGTCGTAATCGGCGATGGCAAAGAGCAGCCGATCCTTCTCGATGCTGTACGGGACGACGCTGATGACGAGGTCAGACTGAGCACCGGCTTGCGGCAGCGACGGTACGAGGAGGTGCGCCGGGACGGACTCCAGAAAATCGTAAAAGCGGGCAGAGGTGTGCTTGCCGTGCTCGACATTGAGGGAGCCCACCACCCATGAGACCGGCAGGTGGTTCTCATCGGTACAATTGAGATAGAGCGGGAAGCTCGCAAGCTGCGCGGCGAAGGGCGTCAGCATGGCGCGCAACTCTTGGTCCTCGATGTCGGACATCGTGAGGCTCGCATCGAGCTTCAGCATGAGCATGAAGCTCTCCGGTGACGAGCGCCATACACGCCCCGTCCACGATCTGAGCTTGGGTCTGAGCGCCGGCGTCCGCTCTTGCGGGGGCGCCACGCTCTCGCGATAGGGTTCAAGCATGGGCAGCCCCGCCGGCCTCGGTCTTCAGCCATGCGGCGCAGCAGGCCTTGGTGAGGTCGCGCACGCGCAAGATATAGGCCTGGCGCTCGGTCACCGAGATCACGCCGCGGGCGTCGAGCAGGTTGAAGATATGCGAGGCTTTGATGGCCTGATCGTAAGCGGGCAGCACCATGAGGTGGCGCTCGCCCTTATCGCCCTTGGCCAGCAGCGATTTGCACTCGGCCTCGGCGTCGCGGAAATCCTCGAGCAGCTTGGCGGTGTCGGCATGCTCGAAATTGAAGCGGGAATATTCCTGCTCGCTTTGCAGGAAGACATCGCCATAGGTGACCTTGTCGGGGCCGGGGCCGCCGTTGAAGTTGAGGTCGTAGACATTGTCGACGCCCTGCACATACATGGCCAGCCGCTCCAGCCCATAGGTGAGCTCGCCAGAGACGGGATCGCAGTCGAAGCCGCCGACCTGCTGGAAATAGGTGAACTGCGACACTTCCATGCCGTCGCACCACACTTCCCAGCCGAGCCCCCAGGCGCCGAGCGTCGGGCTCTCCCAATCGTCCTCGACGAAGCGGATGTCGTGGTTCTTGGGGTCGATGCCGATGGCGTAGAGGCTCTCGAGATAGAGGTCCTGGATGTCGGGGGGCGACGGCTTCAGGATCACCTGAAACTGATAATAATGCTGCAGGCGGTTCGGGTTCTCGCCGTAGCGGCCGTCCTTGGGACGCCGCGAGGGCTGCACATAAGCCGCGCGCCAATGCTTCGGACCCAACGAGCGCAAGGTCGTAGCGGGATGAAAGGTCCCCGCCCCCATCTCCATGTCGTAAGGCTGGAGGATGACGCAGCCGTGGTCGGCCCAAAAGTGCTCAAGCCTGAGGATCAGGTCCTGAAAGGACGGCACAGGCTTGCGCGCCTCGGATTTCTCAAGTTTGGCCATGTCGACTCAAGGCAATGACGGGATTTCGCGCGCACGCTATTCGTCTAAGCGCGCCAAGGGAAGCCATAAGGGAAGCTCAGCTTTGTCGAAGATAACAGTGGCAGGGCCGTTAACGGCGGGCGCTTGGCGCGTCAGTGCATCCGTTTCGGGCGGTAGACGCCCGTCGCGGGGTCCTGCTCGAGCGGCACGGCGCTGTCGAGTTCGCGGCGTTCCATCGCCTCTTCCGCCGCGCGAAGGTCATCGGCGACGCGGCCCTGCTCGCGGCGGAGAAGGCGGCGGGCCAACCACAGCCCGGCGCCGGCGACGATGAGAAGAAGGACCTGCGGCATGGCCTACAATCCGAAACGCGACCAAAGCGCCCGCGCCTCGATCGCCGAGATGGCGTCGGCGGCGAGCCCGCCCGGCGAGAGGCCGAGATCGAGCACGCCGCCTTCCGCAAACACGCCCCGCTTGCGGCGGAACCACGAGGTGGACGGCACCACCAGCTTAAAGCGGACATCGTCGCCCATGACTTCGCGCATTTTGGAGCGCAGGTCCGACAGTCCGTCGATCAGGCCGAATTCGAGCGCGGCCTTGCCCGACCAGAACTCGCCGGTAAACAGCTTATCGTCGGGCTTGCTGATCTTGGCGCCGCGCCGCGACTTGACCAGATCGATAAAGGCTCGATGCACGTCGAGCTGGATCGCCTTGATGCGCTCCACGTCGGCCGGCTTTTCAGGCAGGAACGGGTCGAGGACGTCCTTGTTCGCGCCGGCGGTATAGACGCGGCGCTGCACGCCGACCTTCTCCATGAGTCCGGTGAAGCCGAAAGAAGCGCTGATTACGCCGATAGACCCGATGATCGAGCTCTCATCGGCGTAAATCTCGTCGCCGGCGCACGCCAGCATGTAGCCACCCGACGCCGCGACATCCTCGGCGAAGACATAGACCTTGAGGTCCTTCTCCTCGGCGAGCGCCCTGATGCGCTTGTAGATCAGCGTCGACTGCACCGCCGAGCCGCCAGGCGAATTGATTTGAATGGCCACGGCCTTGGCGCCGCGCATCGTGAAAGCCTTCTCGATCGCCCCGGCCGCGCTCGACAGCGACAGACCGGGCTTGAGCGGCATGGTCATGCCGATAGGCCCGGTGAATCGGAGCACGGGGACGAGCGGCCCGGACTTGGTCCATGACTCCGGAAGATAGGATTTCATCACCGCGAGAACACCGTTCTCGTCTGCCGCACTGCTCATATTATTCACCGTATCTTTCTCACAGGACCTAAATCGAAGATGCACCCTTTGATCTGTCCCAATAAAGGCCAGACGGGGGCGGCGTTGAAGCCTTTAGTTAAGGCAGACACGCGGCGGACATCGGCCTGTCCGATTAGCTTGTTATACTTCGTGTTGATGGTGGACGTCAGCCACCCCGAGCCGCGCGCCCGATTGCCGCGCCGGCTCCACGAGGAGGATATGAAATGAGAAAGTTTGCGATCATTGCGGCGGCGGTGGGCGTGCTTGCGTTCACGCTCGTGTCGCTGACGCCGCAATCCGCCGAGGCGGGTTGGCGCCGCAAGGCGTGGCGCAACGGCTACGCGCCGGGTGCCTCGGTCTATGTCGCGCCGCGTTACGGTTACTACCCGCCGCGCCGGACCTATCAGTACAATCGGCCTTACAACTATCCCTACGCCTACTACCCCTATTGGCGGAATCGCTATTGGGGCGGCTGGTACTAGGCACGAAAAAATCGCCATCGGGCTACGCGTTCGAAGGGCCGTTTCCTGGATCAGGGAACGGCCCTTTTTCTATTCAGCGCCGGCATTTTTTCGGTGAATGCCCGATGAACGGGCACCTCAGCTTCGGTTCAGGCCGGACCTCCTAGAACGGCATCATGAGCGAGGGACAGCACCTCGCCAATTCTGAATTAAACCGGCGCTCACGCGCCAAGCTGGAGGTTACATCAATGCTGAAGACAACGATCTTGCGGCTGCAGCCCTTTCCTTCGTGGCCCTCGGTGCGCCCACTGCTTACGCCGGCGGTGGCGGCGGAGGCGGCGGACACCACGGTGGTGGCGGCGGCGGTCATGGCGGAGGCGGCGGCCATCACGGTCACCAATACAAGTGGCACAACGGCCCTATCTGGCTGAACTACTCCTGGTACCCGTCCTGCCGCTACGAGACCAAGAAGGTCCGCATCAAGGTCTGGGACCGCCGCGGAAACCCCTACTTCAAGTGGGTCTGGCGTGACGTCAAGGTCTGCTAATCGCCGACCTTGCCGGCCCGAGAGCTCTCCTCACGCTCGGGCAAAATGGGGCTGCCGCTTCTCCCCCCGAAGCGGCGGCCCTTTTTCTTTTGCGGAGCCGCAAGCGGCAACGTGGCACCTCCCCTAAGCACGGCTTCGGCGTCCGCGGTGTAGGCGCCGTCCGGCCCATGCAAAACGATGCCCGGCAGAAGCCGTAAGCCCGCGCGGCTGCCTTTGCGCCCCTGGACGATGATGCGGGTCGCCGGTTCGCCCGCGGCGGGAAAGAGCGGAAAGACGGCAACATCACCAAAGCGGCCATCAAGCAGCGCGAGCAGCTCGCCCAGACATTCGGCCCGGTGGATCAGTGTCAGCCGGCCCCTCGCCGCAGCCATGGTGGTTAGGAAGCGCACCCACTTGGCCAAATCCCCGCGCCCCATGACATGCGCCAACGCGCGCGCGCGTTCAGGCGCCGCGCGCACCGCGCCTTCGGCATAAAAGGGCGGATTAGCGATGACGTGATCGTAGGTCTCGCGGATGAGGCCGGCGGCGCGCAAGGTCTTGGCAGGCGCGGTGACATCGGTCTCAATGGCGGTGAAGCGCTCGGCGAAATTATTTTTTGCAGCATTGGTTTGCGCCAAGGCGCACAGCCCCGGATCGATCTCGACCGCCGTGATTTCAAGACCCGGCACACGGGCGAGCAGACAAAGTCCGGCAACGCCGGCGCCCGTGCCAGCCTCAAGCACCCGCTCACCGGCCTCCCCTGGGACGGCGGCAGCCAAGAATACGGCATCGCTGCCGGCGCGGTGACCGGTCCGCGGCTGCACAACCGCCACCCGGCCGCCGAGAAAATCGTCGGTGGTGGTGCCTGGCGGCCCTTTGAGGGCGCTAGCTTTTTTCTTTGTCGGTGATGTCATGGCCGACCCCGGCCTCGGTCAGCAAGCTGCGCGCATGGACCATGCGATCTTCCTCGACCAGGACGCGGCGGGGGAGAATGCCGATCGACCCCTCCATCACGCTCATATTCGTATCGAGAACAATGAACGCGATGTCGGCGCCCTCCAACAGGGCGCTGACAAAGGACAGAAGCACCGGATCGTTCGTGCGCAACAGTTCCTTCATTGCCTCACTTTGTCTTTGTCGCAGGCCAAATGACCCGTCGCGCCTTGACCTTCGCCGCCCAGCCCCGACAATATCTCCGAAACTGAGCCCTTCCGGGACTGAAGGAGATCTGACCCTTGGGAGTCGTCGTCAAACTTTCCGGCAAGCAAGAGCCGGGTGCGAGCCTCGCGCCGCTCGTGGCGCTTGTCGAGGAGGACATGAGCCATGTCAACCGCATCATCCTCGACCGGGCTCGCTCGAATGTCGATCTGATTCCTGAACTGGCTCGGCATCTCATCGATTCCGGCGGCAAACGCTTGCGCCCCATGCTGACGCTGGCCGCGGCGAAGATGTGCGGCTATGACGGCGACGGCCATGTGCGGCTTGCGGCATCCGTGGAGTTCATGCACACCGCCACGCTGCTACATGATGACGTGGTGGACGAGAGCAGCCTGCGCCGGGGCAAGACCACGGCGCGGCTCGTCTGGGGCAACGAGGCGAGCGTACTGGTGGGCGATTACCTGCTCGGCCAAGCGTTCAAGATGATGGTGGATGTCGGATCGCTCGGCGCGTTGCGCATCTTGGCGGATGCCGCGGCGGTTATCGCCGAGGGCGAGGTCATGCAGCTCATGACCGCCAACAACACCGAGACCACCGAGGACGACTATCTCGCGATCATTGACGCCAAGACCGCGGCATTGTTCGCCGCGGCGGCGGAGGTCGGCGCGGTCATCGCCAAGCGCCCGAAGTCGGAGGCCGCGGCGTTGCGCTCCTACGGACGCAATCTCGGCCTCGCCTTCCAGCTTGTTGACGACGCGCTCGACTATTCGGGCGAGCAGTCGACGCTCGGCAAGAGCGTCGGCGACGACTTCCGCGAGGGCAAGATCACACTGCCCGTGGTGCTGAGCTATCGGCGCGGCAACGCGGAAGAGCGCGTGTTCTGGGAGCGCACGCTGAAAGAGGGCGACATCGGCAAGGATGACTTTGCCGAGGCCGTCGATCTGATCGCACGCCACAACGCGCTGTCCGACACCATGGAGCGTGCCCGCCATTACGGGGCCATCGCCCGCGACGCGCTCGCCATCTTCCCCGACGGCGAGATCAAGTCGGCCATGCTCGAAGCCATCGAGTTTTCTGTCGATCGCCCGTTCTAGGACTGGCTTAAATCTTGGCCTTGGGATCGCCGAGCGCGCTGGCGGTGATCCACCAATCCGGCTCGGTTTGCGCCAGCGCCGTGGCGGCGCGAAGCGCTTGGCGGGGGGTGGCGAACAGCGCAAAACAGGTGGCCCCACTGCCCGACATCCTGGCGAGGCGCACCCCGTCCAGCGTCGCCAGAGCGGCAAGAACGTAGCCAACTTGCGGCGCAAGGCGCAGAGCGGCGGCTTCGAGATCATTTCCGCGCGGCGTCACATAACCGATGAGCTTGTCGAAATCGCCGGCAAAGTCGGGAGGCGCCGGGTGTTGCGGCGGCGGCGGCAGCGGGGGGGCGTTGAGTGCCCCATAGATTTCGGCGGTCGAGAGCTCCACGCCAGGATTGGCGAGCACCACGCCGCAAACCGGGAAGCCCTGCACCGGACTGACGATTTCGCCGCGCCCGGTGATCAGCGACGGTCCGCTGCCGAGACACACGGCGACATCGGAACCGAGCCCCGGAGCCAGTGCGGCCACCGCGGCTTCGTTCAGCACATCCGGATTGGCCTGAACAATGAGCCGCAAGGCTGCGGCGGCATCGGCCGACCCGCCACCGAGCCCCGCGGCGACCGGCAGCAGCTTGAGGAGGCGGAAGCGTCCGATCATGAGGCCGGGCGCGAGCGACTTGGCGGCCTCGACCGCGGCGGCGATGAGATTGACGCCATCGAGCGCTGCAGCGAACGGCCCTTCGACCGTCAGCGCGAACGCATCATTCGGTGTGAACTCGATGGTGTCGCCGACACCGGCAAAGGCGACGAGACTCGCAAGCTCATGGAAGCCATCGTCGCGGCGTCCCAGCACTTGAAGCGTGAGATTGAGCTTGGCCCAAGCGATGTCGCGGAGCGCGCCTATTGCGAGGTCTTCTGGTCCACGTGGGTGGTGCGATCCGCCGCCGCCTTGGTCTCGGTGGCGTCCTCCAGTCCAGAGGCGATCTTCTTCGTGAGCGTCTCGGCCTGCTCGGGCTCCGGCTCCAGCGACATGGCCTGTTCCCACTGGTATTTGGCTTCGAGCTTGCGCCCGACCCGCCAATAGGCATCGCCGAGATGGTCGTTGATGATCGGATCGTCGGGCCGAAGCTCGACGGCGCGTTCCAGATGCTCGACCGCGTCAGACATGTTGCCGAGTCGGAAATAGGCCCAGCCCAGGCTGTCGACATAATAGCCGTCGTCCGGCTTCAGCTTCACCGCCTTGCGGATGTAATCCATGGCCTGCTTCAGGTTGAGGCCCTGATCGACCCAGGAATAGCCGAGATAGTTGAGGACCAAAGATTCGTCCGGCGACAGCTCCAGCGCTTGCTTGAAGTCGGCTTCGGCGGCCGGCCAGTCCTTCAGCCGCTCATTGCAGACGCCGCGCGAATAAAACAGCGCCCAATTTTCCTTGGCCGGCGTTTCGACGAGATTGACCGCGCGGGAGTAATAGCCCCGGGCCTCCTCATAACGCTCATGAGAGCGCAGGATGTTGCCGAGCGCATCGAGGGGACGGCTGTCCTTGGGATCGCGCGCGATCAGTTCCTCGAGCAGCCCCTTGGCCTCGTCGACCTTCTCCAGGGAATTCAGAGCGAAGGCCTTCTGGATCTGAACGTTGATCCAAAGCGGCGAGTCCTTGGGGATGCGGTCGAAGGCGGCGATCTCGGCGTCGTATTTCTTCGCGCCCTCATAAGCTTCCGCCAGCGCCACATTGGCGAGCGGGAAGTCGGGCTTAAGGTTGAGCGCGAATTGCAGGAAGACGATGCCCATGTCGAGGCCGCCCTCGCCGGCCAGCGCGTCACCAATGCCATAAAACACCTCGGCGAGGCCGTCGGTCGGATTGGCGGCCGTCAGCGGCGGAGTCTCCCCGCTCTCGATCTGCGCGAGAAGCGTCGTGGACAGCGGATGCGGTCCCGCCTTGGCGATATGCGCCTTGATAATCTTGGTCGCGAGCTCCCGGTCATTGGCGTTGACCGCGTGGCGGGCATAAGAGTCAGCCACTCTGAGCGTGGTCGGGTTTTTCTTGAAGGCCTGCGCGTAAGCCTGGCTTGCTAGCTGGTGGCGGCCAGCCACGTCGGCGATGAGGGCGCGGTGATAGCGCTGATAATATTGCGCCCAATCGGCGCTGCTCAGGCTGTCGAGCGCAGCGAAGGCTTCGTTGTGCTTGCCGTCGGCCTCCAAGACCCAGGCGCGGGCCAGCGTCGAGGTCAGATCGGCGATGGGGCCCTGCCGGGCTGCGGCAAAGCGCTCCTCGGCCTCTTTGTAGTCGGCCCGCTTGAAGGCTTCGACGCCGAGCAGGAACCCGGCGATCCGGTGCGACGGCTCGACCTTGACGAGGTCCTCGGCCAGCTCATTGGCGCGACCCCAACGGGCCGCGGCGGTTTCAAGCAGGAAAGCCTGTTCGAGAATAACCTCGTTGTCGGGGTCGCCGGTCAGCGCCTTGGAATAATACTCGGCCGCGGCCAGCGTATCGTGATTGCCACGCGCCACACGGCCCGAAAGGTAATTGCCAAGCAGCGTGCCAGTATCCGCGTTGCCGCTATCGGCCGGAATGACCTCGGAATAGGCAGCAGGCGCAGCGAGAATCGCAACAAGGAGGAGAGACCTCCACGCCCACTTGCGCAGAGACCCGCGTTCGGAAGTCATCATGTCTTCGGCTCGGCTATCCGCCGTCCCATTGTTGGTTCGTTGGCCCCCGCGCAAGGGTAAGAGCTTTTCCGACCACTGCAAACCATAAAGCTTTTGAAGGCTAATCGCGGCGCGTTTATGGCCCAGGACGGCGCTGAGAGGGCGTAGCGGCGCTACATATTGGCGTAGTTGGGGCCGTCGCCGCCTTCGGGGGGCACCCAAGTGATATTTTGCGCGGGGTCCTTCACGTCGCAGGTTTTGCAGTGAACGCAATTCTGCGCGTTAATTTGAAAGCGGACGGTGCCGCCCTCTTCCACCACTTCGTAGACCGCGGCCGGGCAATAGCGCTGCGCCGGCTCGGCAAACTCGGGCAGGTTCTGCTCGATGGGGATCGACGGATCGGTGAGCTTGAGATGGACCGGCTCGTCCTCGTCATGATTGGTGTTGGATAGGAACACCGACGATAGAATGTCGAAGGTGAGCGCATTGTCCGGCTTCGGATAGTCGATGGGCTGCGACCCCGCCGCCGCATCCAAGCTCGCAAAATCCGCCTTCTTGTGCTGCAGCGTGTGGGTGAGGAACGGAAAGATCGTGTTCAGCCACATGTCGATGCCGCCGAGCATGACGCCAAGCTTTGTCCCGAACCGCGACCATAACGGCTTCACATTGCGGACCTTCTTAAGCTCGCGCGCCATGGAGCTGGTCTTGACCGCTTCGGGATAAGCCTCCAGCACGTCGCGCGAGCGGCCGGCCTGAAGCGCATCGAATGCGGCTTCGGCAGCCATCATCCCAGAATGCATGGCGTTATGGGAGCCCTTGATGCGGGGCACATTCATGAAGCCCGCGGCGCAGCCGATCAGCGCCCCGCCCGGGAAGGCAAGCTGCGGGACAGCCTGCCAGCCGCCCTCGGTCAGCGCGCGGGCGCCATAGGCGATACGCTTGCCGCCTTCGAGATGCGCCTTGATGCGCGGGTGCAGCTTCGCGCGCTGAAACTCCTTGAACGGGTTGAGATACGGGTTGGCATAGTCGAGATGCACGACGAAGCCGACCGACACCAGGTTGCCGCCGAAATGATAGAGGAACGAGCCGCCGCCGGTCTTGTCGTTGAGCGGCCAGCCCATGGTGTGCTGCACCAGGCCCGGCTTGTGCTTGTCGGCCGGAATCTCCCACAGCTCTTTCAGGCCGATACCGAATTTCTGGGTGCCGCTGTCCTTGTCGAGACCGAATTCCTTGATGAGCTGCTTGGACAGCGAGCCACGGGCGCCTTCGGCGAGAAAAGTGTATTTGCCCACCAGCGCCATGCCGGGCGCGTAGCTGTCCTTATGACTGCCGTCTTTGGCGAGACCGAGATCGCCGGTGATGACGCCTTCGACCTCGCCATCGGCGCCGATGATGGCCTCGGTCACCGAGATGCCGGGATAGACCTCGACGCCCAAGGCCTCGGCCTGCTCGCCGAGCCATTTGGTGAGGTTGCCGAGACTGCCCGCATAGCAGCCGTGATTGCTCATCAGCGGCGGCATGAACATCGTGGGCAGACCGATGCCGCCCGTCTCGGAGGTCAGATAATAGAAGCGGTCCTGGGAGACCTCGCTCTTGAGCGGCGCATCCTTGTCGCGCCAATCGGGAATGAGCTTGTCGAGCGCCACGGGATCGATTACCGCGCCTGACAGGATATGGGCGCCAACCTCCGAGCCCTTCTCCAGGACGACGACGGAGACTTCCGTGTCCTTCTCGGCGGCGAGCTGCTTCAGCCTGATCGCTGCGGCGAGGCCCGCCGGCCCGGCGCCGACGATCACCACATCGAACTCCATCGTTTCGCGTTCGACTTGGTCGTTCACCCTAATCCTCCGCGGTATGCGTCTCCGTCATTCCGGCGCAAGCCGGACTCCAGACTCACAAGCATTTTCTGCTGGATACCGGCTTTCGCAGGTATGACGACTCAAATTCGGCTTTGTTCGCTCCTTAGGATCGGAGCGGCGAGCCTGCTATCATCGCGAACGCCCAGCGATACGTCATTGCCCGGCAGGGCCGGGGAATGACAAATAGAGGATCAACACGGGCATCGCAAATGACTGGAAGCCAAGCAAAAGCGGCGGCGGGGCTACTCGCCTGGTATGAGGCCATGGGCGTTGACGAAGCGATCGGCGATGAGCCGGTCGACCGCTTCGCCGCCGGGCCCGATATGGCAGCCAAGGATCGGCCCGACAGAGCGCTGCCCGCGAGAGACAGACCGGTCAGAGAGACATTGCGCAGAGAGACGCCTGCAAAGCCGCCGATAGCCCGGCCGCGCCCCGTCTCACCCTCCGCGCCGGCTGCGGCCGCGCCATCGCCCGCCTCACTCGAGGCGGCCGCGACGCTGGCCGATCTCGAAGCGTTAGTGGCGCAATTCGAGGGTTGCGCCCTCAAGCGCACGGCGAAGAGTCTGTGCTTCTCGCGCGGCAACGCGGAGGCCCGCGTCATGCTAATCGGCGAGGCGCCGGGCCGCGACGAGGATCTGCAAGGCAAGCCCTTTGTCGGCCGCGCCGGCAAGCTGCTCGACCGCATGCTCGCGGCGATCGGCCTGTCGGAGGAGACGGTCTACATCACCAACACGATCTATTGGCGCCCGCCCGGTAACCGCACGCCGACGCCGCAGGAAATTGGCGCCTGCGCGCCGTTCCTGGCACGCCAAATCGAGTTGGTGCAGCCCGATCTGCTCGTCTTGCTCGGCGGCGCGGCGGCCAAGCATATTCTCGGCGTGACCGAAGGCATCATGCGCTTGCGCGGCAAGTGGAAGACCTACAAATCCGGCGACCGCGACATACCAACGCTTGCGACGCTGCATCCCGCCTATTTGCTCCGCACCCCGGACGCCAAGCGCTATGTTTGGCGCGATCTCGTGGCGATAAAAACGCGACTGGAGGAAACAAAAGAATGAACCGCATCGACGAGAGCCGGCCCTTCATCCCCGTGCGCATCGCCGTGATGACCGTCTCCGATACACGCACGCCCAAGACGGACAAATCGGGGCCCCTGCTCATCAGCATGATTAGAGGCGCCGGCCATGAACTCGCCGAGCACGCAGTCGTCGCCGACGACGAGAAGTCAATCCGCAAGCAGGTGAGGAAGTGGATCAAGGCGAAGGACGTCGACGTGGTCATCACCACCGGCGGCACGGGCTTTACCGGGCGCGACGTGACGCCTGAGGCTGTTCGCCCGCTGTTCGAGAAGGAGATCGAAGGCTTCTCCGTGCTGTTCCACATGCTGAGCTATCAGACGGTCGGCACCTCGACCGTGCAGAGCCGCGCCTGCGGCGGGCTGGCCAAGGGAACCTATGTCTTCTGCATCCCGGGGTCGCCGGGCGCGTGCGAGGACGCCTGGACCGGCATTCTCAAATTCCAGTTAGATAACCGCCATCGACCCTGCTCGTTCATCGAGCTGATGCCGCGCCTGACGGAGAGCAAGAAGAAGAAGGCGAAGGGCTAGAAGGACGCGCCCTCTTCCAGCGGGTCGTGGGTGATCAGGCCCATCACCTCGTTGCTGGCGAAGCTCAGCGACATGGCGCGCATCACGCCCGGCACCACGGCCAAGTCGTAGAGCTCGCCCACCGGACCGTCGATGCGGAACCAGTGGACGCAAGCGCCGGTGTCGAGATCGATCACCTGCACGCCGCACCACGCTTCCGAGTCCGCGTCCGCCAATTTCTTGTCCAGCGCCAACCCCTCGAAGCGCTCATAGCGCGGCTTCGACAGGCCGACGAAGGCGAACTTGCCGTGGAAGCTTAAGCCACGCACGAAGCCCGGGCAGAACGCCACCTTATGGAATTTCGCATCCTGCGCCTTCTCTGCCCGCTCGATCCAGCCGAGTTCCCCGGCGCCTGAATTCAGGACATAGAGCTTGCCGTTATAGACCCGCGGCGAATGAGGCATGGACAGCCCGCCGATGACGATCTCGCCGGTGGCGACGTCGATGATGATGCCGCCGTCGAAGCGGCGGTCGCGCCAGCCGTCGATGGTGTCGGACTTGCTGACCGCCGTGACGTAACGCGGCACGGCGTCTTCCATGGCCAGCCCGTTCAGATGGCAGCGGTCTTCCTTGACGATCTTGGAGACGAAGGGGGGCTTCCACAGCGGCGTGAAGCTGTGGCGGTCGGATGTGGTGGCGAGGCAGTTGTGGGTCGTGTTGACGAAGACGATGCGGCCGTCCTTGAGCTGGCCGACATCGTGAGCGTCGAGCTCGCCGGTGACGAACAGCTCGCGCGGCACGTAGCAGGCGTCGAACACATTGTTGACCAGCTGGTCGGGGTTCAGGACGTTCTTGAACTTGATGATCTGGAACAAAGTGGCGAGCAGCAGCGTGTCCTTGTCCGGCACGCACATGCCCATGGCCTTGCGGAAGAAGCGCTCGTCCACCAGCAACCCGCCGTCGACATTCTGGCCAAGCAGATAGAACTTGCCCGACTGATAGGACGAGATGGCGAGGCCGATCTTGTTGGCGCCGAGGAAGCCGGAGAAACCCGGCGACATCGAATAGGTGACCTTCTCCTCGGCCGGCTTGCCTGCCACTTCCGCCAGGGACGCGTCGTTTTCCGGAGCGGGAGCCTGTTCCGGCTTCTCCTCGCTTGGGGCAGATGACGTGTCTTCGTTGCGCTGGGACATGGACTAGCCTTTCAACTTCGCGGCTAGGTTTACCGTGCGCGCTGCAAGAATGACAGCCTATGCGACAGCAATCTTGGCTTCGTCTGGCTGTTCTAGCAGGCGGTGGCGCGGGAAATGCCGTGCTGGGCCACGGCGTCCTTCGTCCGCAGGCCCGGCTGCGCGCCGGCCACCCGATTGCGGCCACCCTCCTTGGCGCTATAGAGCGCGGCGTCCGCGCGAGCGAGAAGCTGGTCGATCGAATCTTCAGGCGGCGCTTCGCCGACACCGATGCTCCAGGTCAGCGTGATATGCCCCTTGCCGGTGTCGACCGGCCGGGCCGCGAGCCGCCGCCGCAACTCTTCGGCAATCTCGATGGCCTCGGGCAGCGTGCGCCGCTCAAGCAGCAACGCAAACTCGTCGCCGCCGAGACGCCCGGTCACGGCCTCATCGAGCCGCGCGGCGTCGGCACAGGCGCGGATGGCCTCGTCGCCGGTGTCATGGCCGTAAGAATCGTTGATGTGTTTGAAGTTGTCGATGTCGAGGAGGATGGCGGACAGGTGGCCGTGCGGCACGGTCCGCGCGCGAACTTGCGTCGCCTGCTCGAAGAAGCCACGGCGATTGCACAGACCGGTCAAGGGATCGGTGGTGGCAAGCCGGATCAACTCGCGCTGCATCGAGGCAATGCGCTCGGCGGCGCGCAGGCGCGCATACAGCTCCTCAGCGAGGGGCGGCTTGCCGATGAAATCGTCGGCGGCGGAGTCGAGCGCCTCGACCAGTGTGCGCTGGTCGTATTGCGACGACATCATCAGCACGTAGATCGGCCGCCGATGGGTGGCGATGAGCCTAGTCTCCCAGCACAGCTCCAGTCCCGACATGTGCGGCAGCTCGGCGCTGGTGATCAGGGCGTCGATGCGAAGGTCGATTTTGATTTGCCGGAGCGCTTCGCGTTCGTCGGCAAAGGAGACGACCTCATGATCGCGCCCTTCAAGCATGCGGGTGACGATCAACCGCGTTGTCCGACTGGGATCGACGAGCGCGATGCGCATAGTGATGAAGCCCTCCGTCTACGCAGACACTCCCGTAAGAAGTTCGCCTTAAAGTTGGATTAAGCGCTGGTCACCCGCGCCGGACATGCTGGCCGCACGGTTAAGCAGGCGTTCGTACGATGCGCCCCGCGCATTTGCGCTCGCGGTGATAGTCCGCCTCCGTGTCGACATCGCTCAACTTTTGCACGAATGCCACACTCTTTCCGTGCAAGTTCTTCAGCGTGGCGGCGAGCGCCGCGTCCGTCGACCACGGCACTTGTGCAAACGGCGCCAGACGCGCGGGCGATCGTTTCAAGCCGACGAGCCAATAGCCGCCATCGTGCGCCGGGCCGAACACGGCATCGGCGCGGCCGAGCAGTGCAAATGCGCGGGCGATATGCGACGGGCGCATCGCCGGGATGTCGCTGCCGACGACAATGACGGGACCGGGCGGCATGGAATCGAACAGGGTTTGCATGCGCGCGCCCAGATCGCCCGCGCCTTGGGCGATGCGCGCGATCGTGTGGGGCGGCGGCCAATAGGGCGCGGCCAGTGCCGTGTCGGGGGTCACCGCAAGATATGTGCGCCAGCGCGGATCGGCGCTGAGGCAGCGGATGGTGCGGGCAAGCGTGCTGCGATAGAAGCGCAGCGCCGCGACGTTGCCGATGTCGCGCGCCAGCCGGCGCTTTACGGCGCCGGCGATGGGCGCCTTGGCCATGATGACGAGACGCGGCGCGAAAGCAGGCCCGCGCGGGCAGGCTCTGTTAGCCATAGAGCCGCGCGAGCACCCGCGGCGGCACGCGCAGATAATAGAGCAGCATGAGCCCGAGATTGCGGAAGCCGCGTACGAGATAGCCTTCGCGCTGATAGCGCTGGGCGCTGGTCACCGCCCGCGACTTCAGGCGCACCAATTCGCGCCGCTTGAGACGGCGGACGAGATCGACATCCTCCATCAGCGGCAGCGGGCGGAAGCCGCCGAGCCGGTTATAGAGCGCGCGGGAGATGAGCAGCCCTTGATCGCCGTAAGGCAGGGCGAAGAGCAGGCATCGCAAAGCCACGAAACTTTCAACGAGGCGCGGCATGAAGCCGTCGTCATCGAGAACAAAGCGGAAATAGGCGGCGGCCTGCGGGCGGCGGCCGGTCTGCACCCGCTCCATGAAGGCCTCGGCCTCCTCGGCCCAGCCCGGCTCAAGCACCGTGTCGGCGTGGAGAAAGAGCAGCCAATCGCCGCGCGCCAGCGCCGCGCCGGCATCGAGCTGCGTCCCCCTCCCCCGCGGCGCCTCGACCAGATGGGTGCCCGCGGCATCGGCGATGGCGCAGGTGTCGTCGGTCGATCCGCCATCGGCAATGATGGCGTCCTGAACCACCCCATGGACCAGAGCGGGCACGAGCGCCGACAGGGTGTGCACCAGGGTTGGGGCGGCGTTGAAGGTCGGGATAACCACGGAAATCATGGGCGGACTATAGCGTTTAGCTCTCAGGCGGCAATCGTCACATACGGCCAACGCTAATTTTGTTCTTGCTTTGTTCTCTCTGTTCCTTATATGGGGACCATGACCGTAGCCCTGAGAAAACCCACCGAATTGGAGAGCTTCCCGCATGAGGCGGGCGGCGTCTCCTACGAGCGCCGGCATGGCTGTGGCGCCCAGACCAACCGGTCGGGACGCTTCGAGCCGATCGCCTACGAGCCGGCCGACGATGGCTGGGATTCGCTCGGCGACCTCGATGCGCTTGCCACCGAAGTGCAGGACGTGCCGGCCCGGCGCATCATCACCAAGAACACCTCGCCCGATATCGGCTTCGACCGCTCGATCAATCCGTATCGCGGCTGCGAGCATGGCTGCGTCTATTGCTTCGCCCGGCCGACCCACGCCTTTCTCGGCCTGTCGCCGGGTCTCGACTTCGAGACCAAGCTGTTCGCCAAGACCAACGCGGCGCAGGCTTTAGAGCGCGAGCTGGCCGAGCCGAAATACCGCCCGCGCATGATCGCCATCGGCACCAATACCGATCCCTATCAGCCGATCGAGCGGCGCTACCGCATCATGCGCCGCATCCTGGAAGTGCTGAGCGCGGCCAACCATCCGGTCGGCATCGTCACCAAATCGGCGCTGGTGCTGCGCGATCTCAACATTCTCTCCTCTATGGCCGATCGCGGCCTGGTCAAAGTGGCGCTGTCGGTGACGACGCTCGACCACAAGCTGGCGCGGGCCATGGAGCCCCGGGCGAGCACGCTGGAAAAACGGATCGAGACGATCGAGAAGCTCAGCGCCGCCGGCGTGCCAACCTCCGTCATGGTGGCGCCGGTGATCCCCGGCCTCAACGACGCCGAGATGGAGCGTATTCTGGAGCGCTCGGCTGTCGCCGGCGCCGGCGAGGCCGGCTATGTGCTGTTGCGGCTGCCGCTGGAGATCGGCGATCTCTTCACCGAATGGCTGGAGACCAACTGCCCGGACCGGGCAAAACGCGTGTTGTCGCTGATGCGCCAGACCCGCGGCGGCAAGCTTTACGACGCCAAATGGGGCGGACGCATGGAGGGCGACGGGCCTTATGCCTGGATGATCGGCCGCCGCTTCGAAATGGCCGCCAAGCGGCTCGGGCTGAACACAGAGAAGCTTCAGCTGCGCACCGATCTGTTCACGCCCCCGGCCCAGGCGGGCCAACAGCTCCGCCTGTTCTAGGCGCCTTTTCCACAAGCGCGGGCGTTTCCTTCCCCGTGGCCGTTGCCAAGCGCGCACGGTATGCGCGACAGTTCGGTCCATGGGCCTTCCCGCACGCGCCATTTCCACGCCGATCCTGCCGAGCTTCGACCTCGAGGCGGAGATGATGGATCAACACCGGATGCCGGTCGCCGGCATCGACGAGGCCGGCCGCGGTCCCTGGGCCGGACCGGTGGTGGTCGCCGCGGTGATTCTCAATCCCGA
The DNA here is from genome assembly GCA_035528655.1 of Methyloceanibacter sp. GTDB lineage: Bacteria > Pseudomonadota > Alphaproteobacteria > Rhizobiales > Methyloligellaceae > Methyloceanibacter. The sequence continues at coordinate 53,055 of DATKYG010000006.1, read as the reverse complement.
CCGCATTCCCGAGGGCCTCAACGATTCGAAGCTGCTCACGGCGGACGCCCGCGAGGACCGCTATGCCGAGATCATGGCCACGGCCTGCGTGGCCATCGCCATCGGCCAGGTCCGGCGCATCGACCGCGACAATATCTTGCAGGCGAGCCTGTGGGGCATGCGGGCGGCGTTCCGCGGTTTACAGGTGCCGGCCGCGACGGCCCTGATCGACGGCAATATGATCCCGAAGCGCTTCCCCGGCAAAGCGCGCGTGATCGTCGGCGGCGACGGCATCTCGTTGTCGGTGGCGGCCGCCTCCATCATCGCCAAGGTCACCCGCGACCGGATCATGGTGAAGCTGGCCCGACGCTATCGCCGCTATGGCTGGGAAAGCAATAAGGGATACGGCACGCCGGAACATGCTCGCGCCGTCAAGGCGCATGGGGTGTGCCCCCATCACCGGCGCTCGTTCAGCCCCATCGAGCGGGCGATAAGGATCATGGAACGCCGCGGCGAACCCTTCGCCGAGGGCGAAGACTAGCGGTCCTTGGCTATCCAGTCGGCAATGCGGCCAGCGATCGTCTTGGCACCCGGTTCCAGCAGCAGCATATGGGCGTGACCTTTGAGCTCCCAGAACGGAGCCCCAGGATAGGCGCTCGCCGTGGCCCGCGCGGTCTCGATGGACACGATGCGGTCGTCCGTCCCAGAGAGGCACAGAACCGGACAGCGGATGGCACTCGTCTCGACTGACGTGGCCCCGGTCTGATCGAACATCCATATGAACAGCTCGAACAAAGCGCGGCCGGACTCCGGGCCTAACAGATCGAATACCCTGCGCTGCTCCTCGGCCGGCAGTCGGTTGAGCGTGTAGTGGCAGGCCAGATTGAAATTCGGGTCGATGACCCGCGTCCAGAACGGCCCAATCGACATCAAATCCTGGCCGAGCTGCTTCTCCGGCCCGGTCGGCGGCTCGATGCCGGCGCGCGGCGCGGGGCTCGACAGAATCAGCGCCTCGGCGAGATCTTCCGACGCCAATTGCTGGGCAATCACCGCGCCCATGGAATGGCCGAGCAGGATGGGCCGCTCCGGCAGCGCCTTCACAAACTCCGCCATCTGCGCCCGGTAATCGGCCATGCCCATGCCGACGAGTAATTCTTGCGCGTCCGCCTTGGCCGCGCCATGGCCGATCAGATCGGGCGCATGGCAGGTGAGCCCACGCGCCTCGAACAATTCCTTGAACTGATCGAAGCACCAGCCGCCGCAATTGGCCCCGTGCAGCATGACGATATCTTTGGCCATCAATGCTCTCCTGCCTCTGCCCTTGCGATGCCCCAGAGCCGGTTAAGGCCGCCTTTACCGTAGTCCGCCAGCATGTCCCCCGTCCCGCCCTCCAGCGGCGGGCCGAGTTCAGTATCTGCGTAACAAGAAAGTGGTGGCATGGCTGTGGGGGAAACCGGGGGCGCACGCCTTCCGCGTAACAAGATTATTGTCGGCGATTGTATCGAAGAGCTGTCGCGCCTGCCGGAAGCAAGCGTCGACCTCGTCTTTGCCGACCCGCCCTACAATCTCCAGCTGAACAACGAGTTGTTCCGCCCGGACAACAGCCGCGTCGACGCGGTCGACGACGATTGGGACAAGTTCGGCAGCTTCGGCGCCTATGACAGTTTTACGCGCGACTGGCTCGCCGCCTGCCGCCGCGTGCTCAAACCCAATGGCAGCCTGTGGGTGATCGGCAGCTATCACAATATTTTCCGCGTCGGCAGCATTCTCCAGGATCTCGGCTATTGGGTCCTCAACGACGTGGTCTGGCGCAAAACGAACCCGATGCCGAATTTCCGGGGCCGCCGTTTCACCAACGCGCATGAGACGATGATCTGGGCCTCGATGGGGCCGAAGGCGAAATACACGTTCAACTACGAAGCCATGAAGTCGCTGAACGAAGACTTACAGATGCGCTCCGATTGGCTGCTGCCGATCTGTTCCGGTGGCGAGCGGCTGAAGCAGGATGACGGCCGCAAGACCCATCCCACGCAGAAGCCCGAGGCGCTGCTCACCCGCGTGATCCTCGCCTCCAGCCATGTGGGCGATGTGGTGCTCGACCCGTTCTCCGGCTCCGGCACGACCGCAGTCGCGGCCAAGCGGCTGAAGCGCGCCTTTATCGGCATCGAACGCGAGGAGAGTTATGCGGATGCCGCGATAGCACGGCTCAAGGGCGTGAAGCCGCTCGATGCATCCTCGCTGCAAGTGGCCAAGGGCAAGCGCGGCGAGACCCGTATTCCCTTCGGCGCGCTGGTCGAGCTAGGGCTGATCTCGCCGGGCACCGCACTTTACGACCCGGCTGCGCGCCACGAGGCCAAGGTGCGCGCCGACGGCTCCATCGCCTGCGACGGCGCGCAAGGCTCGATCCACAAGATTGGCGCCCATGTGCAAGGCGCCATGGCCTGCAACGGCTGGACCTTCTGGCATTACGAGAAGAATGGCGCGCTCAAGCCGATCGACGATCTGCGCGCGACGGCGCGCCAGAGGCTCGTGCCCCAAGCTTCTTAGCCGCCCGCGCTTCAGCCTCGAAGGCGTGCGCGAGCACTTTGCGCATCACCGACGGCAGCGCCGCGCCTGACAGTTCGCGGCGCTTAAACCAGCGGCAGCGCTCGCCTTGCGCCGCCTCGGTGAGAACCGCGCCGTCGCCGACCTCGGCGTAGTAGACGGTGAGCTCCAAATGAAAATGGGTGAAGGTGTGCTCGACGAGACCGGCGACCTTGTTCCATTCAGCGTCGACGGGCGCGTGGTTCGCCACCGCGGCACCGCTCGGCTTGGTCTCGCCCCACGGCGTTGATGGCACCTCCAGCATGCCGCCGAGCAGGCCTTTGAGAGGCCGCTCGCGCAACAGCACCGCGCCGTCGGATCGCACCACAACGAAGGCTGCGCCGCGCCGCGTCGGGCGCTCGGCTTTCGCCGCGCGATAAGGCAGCATCTCGGCGAGACCTTCGGCGCAAGCGCGGCAGCCGGACGTGAGCGGGCACAGGCCGCAGGCCGGGCGGCGCGGGGTGCAGAGCGTGGCGCCAAGATCCATCATCGCTTGCGCGTAGTCGCCGGCGCGCTCCACCGGCGTGAGGGTCTCGGCCAGGGCCTTGATCTCCGCCTTGGCGGCCGGTAGCGGCGTTTTCATTGAGAACAGCCTGGCGACCACGCGCTCGATATTGCCGTCGACCGGGGTGGCGCGCTCACCAAAAGCAATGGCGGCGATGGCCGCTGCCGTATAGGCGCCGATGCCGGGAAGCTTGCGCAACGCCGCTTCGGTCTCGGGGAAAGCGCCGCCATGCTCGCCGGCGAGCACCCGGGCGCAGGCATGCAGGTTGCGGGCGCGGGCGTAATAGCCAAGCCCGGCCCACTCGGCGAGCACCTCGCCCAGCTCGGCACGGGCCAGCGACATCACATCCGGCCAGCGGCGCAGGAAGGCGGCGAAGCGCGGCATGACCGCCTTGACGGTGGTCTGCTGCAGCATGATCTCGCTGAGCCAGACTTTGTACGGGTCCTGATGAGAGTCCTGGCTGGTCTCAGGCCTCGCGCGCCACGGCAGCACGCGGGCCTCGCGGTCGTACCAAGCCAGCAGCGCCTCGGCGACGCTGCAATTCTGCATGTGGCTTCCTTGCATAAGTGCCATTCGCGCCGCCTGCCTCCTGTCCGCATGGTGTAGACTCGGACAACAGGAAGGCAAGGGCTGGCCATCAGCTCTCCACCGAAGGCCGAGGGCCATGTCACAGATTATGCGCAAACCGAAGGGCGGCGCCCGGGCCATTGGCAGCTTCGTGGCCAAGGCGCTCGATCCCGCGGCCCGCGCCCGTGGCTTCGCCACCACGGCACTGCTCAGCGATTGGCCGGCCCTTGTCGGGCGCGAGCTGGCCAACTTCACCATGCCCGACCGCGTCTTGTGGCCGAGGCGGCGCGACGAGGCGGGGGACGACAAGCCGAAAAAAGGCCATCGCGCCGAGGGCGCCACGCTGGTGCTCAGAATAGAGGGGCCGCGGGCCATCGAAGTGCAGCACCGGGCCGGGCAGATCCTGGAGCGGGTGAACTCTTATTTCGGCTACCGGGCGGTGACCGAGATGCGCTTCCTGCAAGCGCCCATCGCCCACACCGCCAAACGCCGGCCGGAGCGGAAACCGCCGCTTCCCAGCTATACCCTCCCCAAATCGGCGGGCATCGAGGATGCGGGTCTGCGCCGGGCGCTATCGCGGCTCGGCGCCGGCGCCCGCTCCCGGCTCACGAGAGGTTGAGGGCTTGCGTCCTTCTCGCTCTTGCCGGATAGGGGTCTATCAACGATTGTAGGCGCGCTTGGCCCCCTAGGGGCCATCGGATCAGATTCAGCTGGAGAAGTGACCGTGGCGAAACGCGAGAAAAAGCCGACTGAGGCCTCAACCGACGAAGCCGCCGGAAAGAGCAAGACCGGGCTCTATGTCCTTGGCGCCGTGGTTGCCGTGGCGCTTGTCGCCGGCCTTGTCTACTTCAACGCTGACAGCGGACCGCGGGACCCCAACGCGCCGAAAGTAGATCCGGACGTTGCCGCGCTGATGGAGGCCGGCCCGCTTGAGGACATCGTGATGGGCAGCGCCGATGCGCCGAACACCATCGTCGAATACGCCTCGATGACCTGTCCGCACTGCGCGCATTTCTACAGGGACGTCTTTCCCGAGGTGAAGAAGAAATACATCGATACCGGCAAGGCCCGCTTCGTCTTCCGCGAGTTCCCGCTGGACGGGCTTGCGGTCGCGGCCTCCATGCTGGCGCGCTGCTCCGGCAACGACCGCTTCTATCCCATGGTCGACGGGCTGTTCGAGACCCAGGAGACCTGGGCGGTCCCGGGCGAGGACGGCAAGCAGAAGCTCTTGCTGATCGCCAAGCAGGCCGGCTTCTCGCAGGAAGCGTTCGACAAGTGCCTGGCGGATAAAGAGCTTTTCGAAAAGATCGTCGAGGTCCGCACCAGGGGCCACGAGAAATTTGGTGTCGATGCCACGCCGAGCTTCTTCATCAACGGCAAGCGGTTGCCCGGGGCCACGCTGAAGGATTTCGAGGCGGTGCTCGACGGCTCCGGTGATACGCCGCCGAGCGGCTAGGTAACCGGACCGATGCGTTTTTGGAGTGAAGCCGCCGTCATTCTGATCGCCGCCGGCCTCGGCCTGTCGGCCTGCGGCGGCGCGGCCGGCCCCGCCGACGTGGCGATCCCGCTCAAGGACCAGATCCTGGAGCCGGGGCCGCTCGGGGAGCGGGAATACGGCAATCCCAACGCCCCGGTCACCATTATCGAATACGCCTCGCTCACCTGCCCCCATTGCCGCAACTACCACGCCAAGGTGTTTCCCAAGGTGAAGCGGCAGTATGTCGATACGGGCAAGGTGCGCTATATCATCCGGGAATTCCCGATCGGGCGGACGGCGGGCACCGCGGCGATCGCCACACGCTGCGCGCCGCAGAAAAAATATCTCTTCCTCACGGAGGCCTATCTGTCGCGGCAGAAGGAATGGGTCAGCCAGGAAGTCCGCCCGGATATGATCTATAAGGTGGCGAAATCCAGCGGCATGAGCCGTCAGACATTTGACACATGCCTATCGAATCAAACCATTATCGATGGTCTGACAGAGGTGAAGCAGCGCGGGCGCAAATATGGCGTGATCGGCACGCCCACCCTCTTCATCAATGGCCAAAAAGCGCAAGGTGAGGTCACCTTCGAACAGATCAAGGCCATGATCGAGCCACAGGCGTCTTGAGCCTGACCCGGTTGCCGACCAAGTCGAATCACTGCCAAGTTCCGTACAAAATGTCCGCGTAGCCTCGCGCGTCGCCATTTCCACTTGAGGATCGCCAAAACCGTGCAAATCACCCGACTCCGCCTTCTTGGATTCAAATCCTTCGTGGAACCCACCGAGCTCCTGGTCGAGTCCGGTCTGACCGGCGTCGTCGGTCCCAATGGCTGCGGCAAGTCCAACCTGCTCGAGGCGCTGCGCTGGGCCATGGGCGAGACGTCCTATAAGAGCATGCGCGGCGCGGCCATGGACGACGTGATCTTCGCCGGCTCGCAAGACCGGCCCGGGCGCAACTCCGCCGAGGTCACGCTGTTCATCGACAATAGCGCCCGCAAAGCACCGGCGGAATTCAACGACGACGACGTTCTGGAGGTCACAAGGCGCATCGAGCGCGAGGCGGGCTCCGCTTACAAGGTCAACGGCCGGGACGTACGCGCCCGCGACATTCGGCTGCTGTTCGAGGACGCCTCGACCGGCGCCCGCTCACCCGCGCTCGTCCAGCAGGGCCGGATCGGCGAGATCGTCAACGCACCACCGCAAGAGCGCCGCCGGGTGCTCGAAGACGCCGCCGGCATCGCCGGCCTGCATAGCCGCCGGCACGAGGCCGAGCTGCGCCTGAGAGCGACGGAGACCAATCTCGGCCGCCTCGCCGATCTTATTGGCCAGATCACCTCGCAATTGCAGGCGATGCGGCGCCAGGCGCGCCAAGCACAGCGCTACCGGGAGATTTCCGGCAAGATTCACGCGATGGAAGCCCTGCAATATCATCTGCAATGGACCGCGGCTTGCGCCTATGTAGAGCAGGACGAGACCGCCTTCCAGGAGGCGCTGACGCGCGTCGCTCAGGAGACCAAGGGCGAGGGCGAGGCGCTGCGCCAGCAGGCGGAATCCGCCGAGCAGTTGCAGCCCTTGCGCGATGCTGAAGCCCAACGCGCCGCAGTGCTGCACCGATTGAGCGTGGAGCGCGATGCGCTGGAGCGCGAGGAGGCTCGGGCCAAGGCACGGCAAGCCGAACTCGAGACGCGCCTGGCGCAAGCCTCGCGCGATCTCGCCCGCGAAGAAGAGCATATCGCCGAGGCCGACAACATGTTGCGCGGGCTCGGCGAGGAAAGCCGCCGTTTGACCGCGGCGAGCGAGCGCGACCAGGAGGAGCCGCAACTGCGCGCAGCGGCGGCCATGGCCGGCGAAGCGTTGGCGGCAGCGGAAACCGCGCTGCGCCAGGCGACGACGGCGCTGGCCGAAGCGCGGGCCGAGCGCGGCCGCCTCGACAACGAGAAGATGAAGCTGGCGGACCGCACCGCGCAGTTCGAAACCCAAGCCGGCGAGATCGAGCAGCAGTTGGCCCAACTCGAGGCCGAGAGCGGCGGCGAGGCCAAGCTCAACGAACTCAAGGCCGAGGCCGCCAAGCTCGCCGCGTCCGTGCAGGAGATCGAGACCGAGCTTCTCGCCGCCGAGACGGCCGAGGAAGAGGCCCGGGCCGAGGAAGCGCGACTCAGAGGTCTGGCGGCATCCGCCAAGATGGCGCGCCAGGAGATCGAGACCGAGCTTTCCACCCTGATCAAGCTGCTGGCGCCGACCCATGACTGGGCGCCCATCGTCGAGCAGGTGCGCATCGAGAGCGGCTACGAGCAAGCGCTGGGCGCGGCCCTTGGCGACGATCTCGACGCCGCGGCCGAGGACACCGCTCCCGCTCATTGGCGGAAGACCGCCGACGGCGCCGCCGATCCGGCGCTGCCCGATGGCGCCACGCCGCTCAGCCAATATGTCAAAGCGCCGGACGCGCTGGCCCGCCGCCTGGCGCAGATCGGCGTGATCGACGCCGCCCAAGGCTCGGACATGCAGGCCCGGCTGAAGCCCGGCCAGCGCTTGGTCTCAAGGGATGGCGATCTGTGGCGCTGGGACGGCTACAGCGTGCAGGCCGGCACTGCGAGCGCCGCCGGGGCCCGCCTCGTGGAGCGCAGCCGGCTCGAAGCGCTCAAAGGTCAGAAGATCGAGGCGCTGGACAACGAGACCGCGACCGAGACGGCCCTGACGCAAGCGGCCGAGCGCACACTGACGAGCGCGCAGCGGATCAAGACGCTGCGCCAACAGGCCAAGGACACCCATGCCGAGCTCGATCGCGCCCGCGAAGCCATCGCCACGGCCGAGCACGAGGCACAAGCGAACAGCAAGCAGCTCGGCGCTCTTGCCGAGGCCCTGACCCGCACCAAGGCGGCGCTCACCGAGGCTAAGGAGCAAGGCGAGCGCACCGACGAGGCGCTGCTGGCTCTGGCATCGCTCGCCGGTCTCGAAACAGCACTGGAGGCCGCCCAGAACGAGGCTGGGACCAGCCGGTCCAGTGCCGCCCGCGCGGAAGCAAATCTGGAAGGCTTTGAGCGCGAAGTGCGCTTGCGGCAGGAGCGGATCGAGGCGATCCGTGCCGAGGAGGAGCTTTGGCAGAAGCGCATCGCCAATGCGCGCGAGCAGATCGAGACGCTCAGCGCCCGCAAGCAGGAGACGAGCGCCGATCTCGAAGCTTTGGCCAATCTTCCGGCTGAGATCGAGGAGCGGCGCGGCAAGCTGATGAACGCCATCGCCGAGGCCGAGCGCGAGCGGGCCAAGGCGGCCGACGATCTCGCCGTGGCCGAAACAGCGCTGAAAGCCCAAGAGAAGGCGCTGCGCGCGGTGCAAGAGACGCTGGCCGAGGCCCGCGAGGCCAAGGCCCGCGGCGAAGCCCGCCTGGAGGCCGCGCGTGAACGGCGCAGCGAATTGGCCCGCATGATCCGCGAGCATCTGGATTGCGCCCCTGAGGACTGCCTGGCTATCGCCGCTCTGAAGGAGAACGCCGAATTGCCGGAGCTGGCCGAGGTCGAGGGCCGCCTCGTCAAGCTCAAGGCCGACCGGGAGCGCCTCGGTGGCGTCAATCTCAGGGCCGAGGAAGAAGAAGTGGAGCTCGCCGCCCAGCTCGAGGAGATGGAGCGCGAGAAGGCCGACGTGGAAGAGGCCATCGCGCGGCTGCGCCAGGGTATCTCCAATCTGAACCGGGAGGGCCGCAAGCGCCTGCTGGAAGCCTTCGAGACGGTCAACGGCCATTTCGGCCGGCTGTTCCAGACGCTGTTCGGCGGCGGTTCGGCCGAGCTCAAGCTGGTGGATTCGGACGATCCGCTGGAATCGGGGCTGGAGATCTTCGCCCAGCCGCCCGGCAAGCGGACGCAGGCGCTGACGCTGCTCTCGGGCGGCGAGAAGGCGCTGACCGCTATGGCGTTGATTTTTGCGGTGTTTCTCACCAATCCCTCGCCCATCTGCGTGCTCGACGAGGTGGATGCGCCGCTCGACGACGCCAATGTGGACCGCTTCTGCCGGTTGATGGAGGAGATGGCCAAGGAGACGGATACCCGCTTCCTGATCATCACCCATCACCCGCTGACCATGGCCCGCATGAGCCGGCTGTTCGGCGTGACCATGTCGGAGCGCGGCGTGAGCCAGCTGGTGTCGGTGGACCTGGAGACGGCGGAACGTCTCCGGGACGCGAGCTAGCCGCCCAATATCGTGCCAAACACATTCGAGATTGATCCACTTCTTGAATCTGAAGTGCCAATGTTGTCCAACTTTCTTGTTGGCTTTGCGTCGCTTTCAAAGCATGACAACCAACAAGCCGATGTCGCATTGGGCGGATCAGCAACGCTTGCCACCATTAACGGAACAGATGGATTACTGACGGCAAAGCACGTGCTCGATGCCTTACGAAAGGCCCGACGTGTAGGCGTAATAATTTCCTCGGCGTCCCGGCCAGAGGCTCATCACTGTCATTCGATCTACAGCTAAGTTCACAATTCACCTTCCCCGCCGGCGGCTCCCCTGAGCCAACAGGGCCAGACCTCGGCTTCATCGTCCCACCCCCCGATATCGTGCAGGCTCTTCGAGCAAGAAAGTCTTTCTACAATCTCTCTGCTCGTCGAGCGGAGATGCTTGAATCTCCGCCCTCAATTGACCTTGGCTTTTGGGTATTGTCAGGCTTCGCCGAGGAATGGACGGCCGATGGCGTGGCGGAGCCCGGGTTCTCGAAGATCAAGGTGTTTAGTGGCCAGCATGGAGCTGGCGAAGTCATACAAGAGTTTGAAAAAGACGGTTTCGATTATGTAATCGATGAGGCTCTCCATTATATGAAGGGTCAACGCGCGTCCGCAGGTATAGCGGCGGGAGCTTGTGGTAACTTCTAGTTGAGCCCAGTGACGGCCAACTACGCGTAACAAAAAGACTTCTTTCCGGTGTGGCGTTCTATGAGTCCGACATAAAAAAGGATCGGGACAGGACCACGCGAGAGATCACCTGCCACGGAAGAAGGAGCGTCTACGAAGTCTTGCATGAGCACGTTCCGTCTAGGGGATCATAGCTTTCGCGGGGAGATCAACAACCTCCTGGGCCAATGCGGGGCAATCCAGGTCTCTCGGACCCTTGCTTGGCCGTTTTCCCACACTATCCAGGGCGTCCCCTGCGGCGCCTTGACTTCCTTGACAGGCCCAATTCCCAAACTAAAGTGCGCGCCAAGCTTGGGGATCAGCCGATCTCTCAGGGCGCTCCCCGGATATTGAGCAACGCCAATGGCCGGAGCCGAAAATCAGTCCGGACGCTCGAAAAGCGGCCGCGACACAGAGACAATTCGGCAGCGGCTCGACGCTCTCGAGGGGAAGCTCGCGACGGTGCAAACCCGCCGCAAGCCGCCACCCGAGGATCAAGAGGGCCGCGGCAGGGCAATGGGCCAGGCGCTCAGGCTGTCGACCGAGTTGGTCGCGGGTGTAGCAATTGGTGGGGGCATCGGCTGGGCGATCGATAGGTTGTTCGGCACCGCGCCGTTCGGGATGGTGGCGTTTCTGTTTCTCGGAGCCGCCGCCGGCATCATGAATGTGATGCGGACGGCCAAATCAATGCAGGGCGAGCCGCTTCCCGGCCAGCACCTGCGCAACGCGGCTAACGATGATGATGATGACTAGGGGCATTTCGACGTGATTGGGGCAGCTTACGCAGAAGAAGCCGGACATGGCGGGGGCCACGGGGGTGGCGCTACCGGCCTGCCCGATCCCATGCATCAGTTCGAGATCAAGCGCCTGATCGATCTCGACGTCTTCGGTTTCGATGCCTCCTTCACCAACTCGGCCATGTTCATGGTGATCGCCGCGGCGCTCATCACGCTGTTCACAGTGATCGCCATGCGCAAGGGCTCGCTCGTGCCGGGCCGCCTGCAGTCCGTGGCGGAGATGTCCTACGAATTCGTGGCCAGCATGGTGCGCGACAATGTGGGCACCGACGGGATGAAGTATTTCCCCTTCATCTTCACGCTGTTCATGTTCGTGCTCGCGCTGAACATGCTCGGCATGGTGCCCTACTCATTTACCGTGACCAGCCACATCATCGTCACCTTCGCGCTCGCCGCCTTCATCTTCATCGCGGTGACGATCATCGGGTTCTGGAAGCACGGCATCAAATTCCTGAAATTCTTCGTGCCGTCCGGCGTGCCCTTCGTCATGCTGCCGCTGCTCGTGGTGATCGAAGTCATTTCCTATCTCACGCGGCCGGTGAGCCTTTCGGTGCGGCTGTTCGCCAACATGATGGCCGGCCACACCATGCTGAAAGTGTTCGGCTCCTTCGTCGTGGCGCTCGGCTTGCTCGGCGGCTGGGCGGCGCTTGCCTTTATGGTAGCGTTCACCGGGCTGGAACTGCTGGTGGCGTTCCTGCAGGCCTATGTGTTCGCCATCCTCACCTGCATCTATCTCAACGATGCACTCCACATGCATCACTGATCTTCACCGTCTCGATTTAAGCCTCACTGGGAGAAAACTAATGGAAGCAGACGCAGCAAAATTGATCGGCGCAGGTCTTGCCTCGATCGCACTGGTCGGCGCCGGCGTCGGCATCGGCACCATCTTCGGCAACTATCTGCAGGGTGCGCTTCGCAACCCTTCGGCCGCACCGTCGCAGTTCGCCAACCTGCTGCTCGGCTTTGCGCTTGCCGAGGCCACCGGCCTGTTCGGCCTCGTGGTTGCGCTGATCATCCTGTTCGTGTTCTAGGCTGAGCCACTCACGCTCCGCATAAAGGACGCGACCATGCCGCAACTCAATCCGCTCGATTGGGCGCCACAGCTCATTTGGCTGCTCGTCACCTTCGGCGTGCTCTATCTGCTGATGGTGTGGATCGCGCTGCCGCGCATCGGCGCCGTGATCGAGACGCGCGCCGCCCATATCGCGGCAGATCTCGCCGCCGCCGAAAAGCTGCGGCGCGAGACCGAGGAGGCGATCGCCGCCTATGAGCAGGCTTTGGCCGAGGCCAAGCAGAAGGCGCACGCCATCGTCGAGGAGGGCCGCCTCAAGCTGAAGGCGGAGACCGACGCCGAGCGGGCGAAGCTCGACAAGAAGCTTGCCGCCAAGAGCGAGGAAGCCGAAGTGCGCATCGAGAAGGCCAAGGTGTCGGCCATGAAAGAGGTGAACTCGGTCGCGAGCGACGTCGCGGCGGACATCGTGAAGAAGCTGATCGGCACGACACCGGCCAAGGGCGACATCGACAAGGCCGTGACTGCGGCGCGGAAGGCTTAAAGGTCATGGATTTCCTTTCCACACCGGAATTCTGGGTCGCCGTTTCCTTCTTCCTGTTCGTGGGCGGGGTGCTCTATCTCGGCGTGCATAAGAAGATCGCCACGGCGCTCGACGCGCGCGCCGCGGCCATCGCCAAGGAAATCGACGAGGCCAGGCATCTGCGCGACGAAGCGGACAAGGTGCTCACCGACTACCGCCAGAAGCAAGGCAACGCCGCCAAAGAGGCGCAAGACATTGTCGATCTCGCCTCGCGTGAGGCGCAGGCGCTGGCGGCGGAGACCTCCCGCTCCATGAAAGAGCATTTCGACCGGCGCATGAAGCTGGCCGAAGACAAGATCGGCCGCGCCGAGGCGGAAGCCTTGCGCGAAGTGCGGGCCGCCGCCGCAGATGCCGCCGTGGCCGCGGCGCAAATGGTCATCGCCGACCAGCTCACGCCCGAGGCCAACGACAAGCTGCTCAAGCAGGGCATCGACACCCTCAAGACCAAGCTGAACTAGCCGGGCCGACCCCGCCGATAACGGCGATCCGCGTGCCGCTGGGCTCGAGGCACGCGCTATTTGCGCGGCCCGATTTTGGCAAATCCGTAAGTTCGTTGGGCTAAAGTCGAGGCATGGTGCATCTCGTCGAACCACAGCACCCGGTCTCGCTGGCCGAATATGAGAGCGTCGCGCCGCTGAGCGCCGCCGTCCGGACTCTCCGCCACGACGCGCAAAGCCGGCTCCCCGGGCTCCAGGGCCGCCGGGTCTTCATGGTGAACAGCACAAGCCATGGCGGCGGGGTGGCGGAGATGTTGCCGCCCCTGCTCTCGTTGCTGCGCGAGCTCGGCGTGGACGCCCAATGGCTCGTGATGGAGACGCACGATCCCGACTTCTTCCGTCTCACCAAACGCCTGCACAACCTCATCCACGGTATCGGCGATCCAACTCTCGGCCGCGCGGAGCGCGACCTCTACGAGCGGGTGAGCGCGGAGAATGCGAAGAAGATCGAGAAATTCCTTGCGCCCGGAGACGTGCTGGTCGTTCACGATCCGCAGCCGATGGGGGCCGGCGCCATGCTTCGGAAGAGGCTGGATATCGCGGCGATCTGGCGCTGCCATATCGGCCTCGACCGCGAGACGCCGCAGACCCGCGCCGCCTGGGATTTTCTCGAAGGCTACGCGGAGGCCTACGACCACGCGGTGTTCACGGCGCCCGAATATATTCCAACCTGCCTGGCGGGACAGGCCTCGATCATCCACCCGGCTATCGATCCGCTCAGCCACAAGAACCGCTTCCTGCCCGTCCACGAGCTGGTCGGCACACTCGCCAATGCCGCGCTGATCAAACCGTGGGGCCCGGTCATGACCCCGCCCTTCGCGGAACCCGCCGAGCGGCTTCAGCCTGACGGCAGTTGGGCACCGGCCACGGAGCCCGAGGATTTCGGCCTCCTGTTTCGGCCCATCGTGACGCAGATCTCACGCTGGGATCGGCTCAAGGGCTTCGTCCCGCTGATGAAGGGATTTGCTGCGCTCAAGCAGGGGCTCGAGGCGCGCACCGATATCGCTGAGCAGCACCGGAATATGCTGCAGCTCGTTCGGCTCGTCCTCGCCGGTCCCGACCCGACGTCGATCGACGACGACCCGGAGGGCAAGGAGGTGCTGGCCGAGCTGTGCGCGGCCTATGATGCGTTGCCGCCGCAGATCCAGAGCGACGTCGCCATCGTCTCCTTGCCGATGGCCTCGACGATGAACAACGCGCTGATCGTCAATGCTCTTCATCGATGCTCTGATGTCGTAGTCCAGAACTCGCTTGAGGAAGGGTTCGGCCTCACGGTGACGGAGCCCATGTGGAAGCGTGCGGCGCTGATGGGGTCGAGCGCCGTCGGGATCCGGCAGCAGATCCGCCCCGGATTGGACGGCCTGCTGGTCAAGGACCCGGAGGACGCCAGCGAGATCGCGAACACGCTCGATACGCTGTTGGAGGACCGGTCGAAGCGAGAGGCGCTCGGCAGAAGCGCGCAACAGCGGGTCTTCGACCAGTTTCTGGTGTTCACCCAGGTGCAGCGTTGGCTCGAATTGCTCACCAACACGATCTCGGCCCGCTGGCCGGCCGGGTGATCGCCCGGCCCGGATGAGGCGCTCAAGGCAGCGCGCGCCGGGAGACCATTGGGCAGCTCAGGGTTTCCTGGAAGGCAGCGACCAGGTCTTCCTGCGTTTCCGCCGTGACATAGACACCGTTGTTGGCTTCGGCGAGGCATTTGATGCCGAGGATGCTCTGCTCGCCGGTCCAGCTGAAATTGGATGTCCGGAAGGCGATGACGTGGACGATCAGGTTCTCAGCCGCGTCGTGAAGCTCTTTGCCGAGGCCGCAAGGCGAGCCGCCGCAGGTTTCCTCGCCGTCGGTCAGCACAACGACGACACCCGGCTTGTGGCGAAAATCGAGCACTTCGGCGGCTTGCGCCACCGCTGAAGTCAGCGGCGTCTTACCAGCCGGGGTCAATCCATCGACCGCATGCATGATGGCTTTGGCGGCATCCGGCGCCGGCTTGAGGTTGAGCGCCACATTGCACTGGTTATACGGGCCCGGACCGTAGGTGATGAGCCCCACGCGGCGATGGCGCGCGGCATTCGGCAGGACGCGGCGGAGCGCCGCGCGCACCTCGTCGATACGCGTGATGGTGGTGGCGATGCCGAGCTTCTCATTGCCCGACATGGAGCCCGAGGCATCGAACACGATCATGGCGTCGTCCACGCAAGGCTCGCGTTCGGCTCCTTCTGCGGACGCGAAGCCAAACGCTAGGACGCTCAAGACCGTAGCCGCGGCGGCACCGATCAGATCGTGCGGCCTCATGTCAGCACCTCACGCAGCTCCTTGAAGGCAACGACGCGAGTCGCGCCGGCCGCGTCCTTCCAGGCTCCGCCACCGGCCAGGATGAGCCCAATGCCAGCAGCGGCCGCGGCCCGCATCAGAGGCGCCTGATACAGCGAGACGGCGGAAGGCCGGCTCACCGCCGAGGCCGAGACCAAGGCGAGGCGCGGCGCGAACTTGGTGATGAGCGCGGGTAGCTCGTCCGCCGGCGGCCCCTCGCCGATCCAGATCGGTCGCCAGCCGACTTCCGCCAGCACGAGTTCGGCCAGTGCCAAGCCCAGCGTGTGCCGCTCGTTCACGATGGTGAAGAGCGCCGCGGCTGGCGCATCTTCGGCATAGCGCATGTCGGCGGCGCAAGACGCGGCGGCACGGCGCAACGCCTCGGTGGCGGCATGCTCTTCGAAGATCTTACAGGCGCCCGCCTCCCAGCGCCTGCCGATCTCGGCAATGGCGGCGGCGACCTCGTCGGCGGTATCCGCCCAACTTCCCGTCTCCAGATGCGAGGCGATCAGCGCCGTCTTGACCTTGACGGGGTCGCCCGTCATCAGCACGTCGAACCAGTCGGCCACCGGGCCGCTCAGCGTCGCCGGACGGTTGGCGGCAATCAGCCGGCGCAGCTCCGTGACATAGATGCGGCGATGGCCGCCCGGGGTGCGCTCGGCGTGGAGCACCCCGCTATCGACCCAGCGCTGGATCGTCGCGGGGGCCACGCCGAGCCGGCGCGCCGCCTCTCCTGCCGAGACCATCAATTCGCTCATGCCTCACTCCTCCGCGGCAATGCGCGCGATATTGCCCGCGCGCTCATTGCCGGTCGGATAGTAAGCGCCTGTCTGTGCGTCGCCGAGCCGCGACATCCGCATGCGGGCGCTTTCAATGGCATCCGGCTCATCGGTGAGCCGCAACATGCGCACGGCGCAGGCGTCGGCGTCGAGCTCCATGTTCTTCAGTAGCGGCCGCAGATAATAGAAGGGCTGGGTTCCGACACTGCCCAGGCGCTGCGCGGTGAGGCGAGTGTGACCGAGGGTGTGGTGGCAGCACTCGTGCGCCATAAGGAAGTGCGCATAGGCCCGTTCCGACTTCAGGATCGACGCGTCGATGACGATCACCGACCTGTCGTCGGCGGTCTGCGTCGATGACGCCTCCGCTGTGAAGTCCGGCACGACATAGGTGACGATGGCGCAATAAGGGTTGCCGACGGACGACAATTTCCGCCGGAACTCGAAGCCGCCGCCTGTCTTGCGGGCGGGCCCCGCCGTCACATCCGCGCCGGGGACCTGGAGGCTATCGGCCGAGGCGGCGCCACTAGCCACCAATCCCACGGCGAGACCCAGCGCGGCCAGAGCCTTCAGGCGCCTGCCGTCACCAAAGCCCACGAAACGCTCTCGCAATCCGACCATTTCCACTCCGGGATCAAATTCTGGTGAATGTTATAAGCGATTTTCTTTCTTGTAAATCGCTTATATCATTCCCATTATCCTGACGTACACCCCGCGCCAAACAGGTTGTCAGCCGCGGCGCAAAGACATGGAGCGGAGCCTTCCCCCGGGCTCCAGAGGGTCCGGACGCTCTCCCCCCGAAGCTCCGGGCTTCCATGTCCGCCTCGGCTGACGCCTCGCGCGGGGTGGTGGGTCAATGTGTGAAAAAGGAGCAGTAGCCATGTTTAGATTTGCCAGCCTCATCGTCGGTACAAACCTGGTGGTGGCGGCGCTTGCCGTCGTCGCCCTTTCGCTCGGCGGCATGACTGCGCGCGCCGCCGAGAAGGATATCGTCAATACGGCCGTTTCCGCCGGACAGTTTAAGACCCTGGCCGCCGCGCTGGATGCGGCCGGACTGGTCGACACACTTAAGGGCGATGGTCCCTTCACCGTCTTTGCCCCCACGGATGAGGCCTTCGCAAAGCTGCCGGACGGCACGGTGGAAAACCTGCTGAAACCCGAGAACAAGGATCAGCTCGTCGCCATCCTCACCTACCACGTGGTGCCAGGGAAGGTTCAGGCCGCAGACGTCGTCAAGCTCGACGAGGCCAAGACCGTCAACGGCAAGATGGTCGACATCAAAGTCGAGGGCGACACCGCCATGGTGAACGACGCCAAGGTCACCAAGACCGACATCATTGCCTCGAACGGCGTCATCCATGTCATCGACACGGTGATCATGCCGCCGAAGAGCTAGACGAATGGATCGGTCAAACTCTCCGTTCGCAGCTTTCAGGGCGACGAAGCGTTTTTCGCGACGTAGACGTTAGTCTCCCCTAAAGGGTCGATGCCCCGCTGCCAATGCCTTCCCAACCCCGGCGGCGGGGCTAGGCCTCTGGTTCCGAGTGGAGACTTATAATGTGGCAATCCCTCTTCTATTACGTGGTGCTCATGCTTGAGTCCGTGGCCGGCGCTGTCGGAGTCCGACTTTATGAGGAACCGGCCTATGTGGTGATCGATAGGGTGAACGACCGCGTCGAGATTCGGCGTTACGCGTCACGCCTTGCTGCCGAGGTAGCGTTGTTGAAAGCCGGTGACGGCGCCCGTGGCAAGGCGTTCCAACTCCTATTCAACTATATCTCAGGCGCTAATCGCTCCGTTACCGGTGCCGCCAAAATCGCCATGACCGCGCCAGTCGCCATAATAATCGACAGCGAACGTGTGAGGATGACCGTGCCGGTCGAGAGCGAGCAGACGGACGGCCTGATGCGGATGAGATTTTTTCTGCCGGAGAGATATGCCACCGAGACAGCGCCTCTGCCGCTAGACAAGCGCGTGCAACTCATCTCCATCCCGGCACGGACGATCGCCACCTTGCGCTATTCAGGGTCGGGGAAGGATTTCGCCGAGCGGCAGTCTGCGTTGATGACCGCGCTTGCCGAAACACGCTGGCGACCCATCGGACAGCCTTACACTCTCTACTACGACGCGCCGTTCACTCCGCCCTTCCTGCGCCGGAACGAAGCCGCGGTCGGGGTGGAGCCGCCGTTCTAACTCGGCACGCCACAGATCATTTCACCACCGCGATGATGGGTCCGTAACCGCCATGAGATGGCGGGTCGTTGCGGCGGAGCTCGGGCGCGTAGAGACCGGGCGCCGTGCCGCCGTCCAGGAACAGCGCGTTGTCGCAATGAAGCGCGTCGCGGAAGAAGCGGGCGAACGCGTAAAAGCTGACGCTGCCGCGTGAGATGACGAAATAGATCTCGGTCGGACTCGCCACGCCCACACCGTTGCGCGGTTTTAGATCCTTTGAGTTGACGATGAAGGCCGGATGGATGGCCCCATCGATCACCAGCATCGGGCCGGACTGGGTGGCGTATTCCGCCTTGGGCCTTCGCGCCAAAAACTGCTCCGTCACCAGGATGCCCGCCTTCCCCGCACCGAGATAGAAGATGCCGTTGGGCTTCTTGTAGAAATTGGGGATCTGGCTCGGGCGGCCTTTGATGGTCGTCGTATTGGCCTTGGCCAGCGCCCTGCCGTTCTCGATGTGAAGCCCGACGGGGCTCAAGTCCCGCTCGTACATGCCGCCATTCATGGCGAATTGGAGCGACTGGCCGCCGGCATCCAGCTCTGTGGCAAGCGCGCCGAATGTCCGATAGGGCCGCCCGTCCTCCCCGCGCCAAACGATGCGGACATCCTCCTTGGCCGGGTCGAAGCGGCAAACGATGTAGGACGCGCCGCGAAAGTCTTCGGTGCGGCACGGCTCGGCCGATGCGGCGCTCACCGTGGCGGCAAGCCATAGGATGGCCAAGGCGAGTGTGACGAACCGAGGCAAAGTCAGTCTCCGTTCAGGGGGCTGGTTGAGACGAGGATGGGCTTGCGTCCCCTGCCCTATTTGCCGAAGGCGACGAAGATCTTGTAGTCCTCGGGCCGCGTGCCGACCTGGAGCGGGAAGCCGATCTCACGCACCATGGAGAAATAGCCGACCGTTGCGCCTTGCGGCACTGTGGCCGAGATCGACATCTTGTCGGTGGCCAGTGTCTGCTTGTCGGCGCCCGCGGCGCGGATCTTGACCGGCATGGTCGCGGTGCCGGGACTCCCCTTGGGGCCGAGCAGGACCCGCCCTGCAAAGCCATATTTGACGACCACGCGGCTACCGAAGAACTGGCACTCGCGGGAGAGCTTGGTGATCTCGCCGCGGTGAATCACAAACATGGTGTCGCCGTCGTGGCCCGGCTGATAGACGGTCCGCAGGCGCTCGTTGGGCCAAGCCACCACTTGCGGGCAGTTGAGGGCCTGGCCTTCCGCCGGCGGCCTGGTGTCGGCCGCGGCCATATCCACGTCGCCCTTCTCCGGCAGCTTGTCATTGTTCAACATCGAGGCGGGGGTCCCCTCACTGCCGGAGCCATAGGGGACGGCCATCTTGGGCGCAGCGCAACCAGAGATCAGCACCGGGCTCGCGAGCAGAGCGAGGAGCCCGAAAGCGCGTAAGCATGGCAGAGTATCGATAGGCCTCAACTCACCCCGTCCTCGGCTTGACATGCCAGGCGTCCCCGCCTGATATGCCCGGGCTCGACCCAAAAAGGCTTGAAATGTCGCGAGCTTCTGGATCCTGGATGGGCGTCAAACTATCCGCCCCCGCTAGGCCCGACAAGGCAAGACTTGAGCCCCTCACGGCCCTGA
Organism: Methyloceanibacter sp.; assembly: GCA_035528655.1. GTDB lineage: Bacteria > Pseudomonadota > Alphaproteobacteria > Rhizobiales > Methyloligellaceae > Methyloceanibacter. The sequence continues at coordinate 33,267 of DATKYG010000006.1, read as the reverse complement.
AAGGGCCGTTTCTGGAGCCCCGATGACCGCCATGAACCACGCCAATGGGCGGCATCGCGACCGTCCTCCTCTGACCGTCTATCTCGCTTCGCCGCGCGGATTTTGCGCGGGCGTCGATCGGGCGATCCAGATCGTCGAACTGGCGCTCGAGAAATATGGCGCGCCCGTCTATGTCCGCCATGCCATCGTCCATAACCGCTACGTGGTCGAGTCCCTCAAGGCCAAGGGGGCCATTTTCGTCGAGGAATTGGACGAAATCCCAGAGACCGACGCGCCGATCGTGTTTTCCGCCCATGGCGTGGCGAAAGCGGTGCCGGAAGCCGCGCGCAACCGGCGCATGTTCGTGCTCGACGCCACCTGTCCGCTCGTCTCCAAGGTGCATATGGAGGCCGAGAGGCTTTTTGACGGCGGCCGCGAGATTCTGCTGATCGGCCATGCGGGCCACCCCGAGGTGATCGGCACCACGGGCCAGCTGCCGCCGGGTGCGGTCCATCTAATCGAGACGGTGGAAGATGCCGTGCGCTTCACGCCCAAGGACCTCGACCGGCTCGCGGTGATCACCCAAACCACGCTGTCGGTGGACGACACCAAGGAAATCCTGGGCGTTCTGCAGACACGCTTTCCCACGCTCAGCATCCCGCGCAAGGACGATATTTGCTACGCCACCACAAACCGCCAGGACGCGGTGAAGCGAATCGCGCCAAACTGCGACCGCATGATCGTCGTCGGCTCGCCTAACAGCTCGAACTCGCTCCGCCTCGTCGAGGTGGCCGAGCGAGCCGGTTGTCCCCGCGCCATGCTCGTGGAGCGCGCCAGCGAGATCGACTGGACTGCTTTCGAGGGCATCGGCCGACTTGGCGTGACCGCCGGGGCCTCGGCGCCGGAAGTGCTGGTGGACGCCATCATCGACGCCTTCAGGATGCGGTTCGACGTCCGGGTCGAGACCGTCACCACCGCAGAAGAGAATATCGCTTTCAAGCTCCCCCGCGAGCTTCGAGACATGCCGGCGCTGTAGATGGCTGTCTATACCGACGTTCCAGACGACCAGCTCGAAGCCTTCATCGCAAGCTACGACATCGGCGCGCTGACCTCGTTCAAGGGCATCGCCGAGGGGGTTGAGAACTCCAACTATCTCGTCCATACGGGCACCGGGCGCTATATCCTCACGCTCTACGAAAAGCGGGTGCGCCCCAGCGACCTCCCCTATTTCCTGGCACTGATGGAGCATCTCGCCGCGCGCGGCCTGAACTGCCCGCTGCCCGTGCATGACCGCGAGGGGCGCACCTTACGGGAACTGGCCGGGCGCCCCGCGGCGCTGATCAGCTTTCTCGAAGGTTTGTCCCTGCGGCGGCCGGGGATCGAGCATTGCGCCGGCCTCGGACAAGTGCTGGCGCAGTTCCATCTCGCCGGCGCCGACTTTCCCCTGAGCCGCGCCAACGATCTGTCGCTGGCCGGCTGGCAGGCACTCTATGGCGACGTCAAGGGCAGCGCCGACACCGTCATTCCCGGGCTCAAGGACGTGATCGCGGGTGAACTCGCGCATTTGGAGGCGCATTGGGTCAGCGATCTGCCCACGGGCGTGATCCATGCCGACCTGTTCCCCGACAATGTGTTCTTTCTCAACGACAAGGTGTCAGGGCTGATCGACTTCTATTTCGCCTGCAACGACATGCTGGCTTACGACGTCGCCGTCTGTCTCAACGCCTGGTGCTTCGAGCCGGACGCCAGCTTCAATGTCACCAAGGCGCGCGCCATGCTGCAGGCCTATGAGCGGGAGCGCCCCATGACCGAGGCGGAGCTTGCCGCCCTGCCCCTGTTGGCGCGCGGCGCGGCGCTACGCTTCCTGCTGACCCGCACCTATGACTGGCTGAACACAGACGCAAACGCGCTGGTGAAGACCAAGGACCCCACCGAGTATCTGCGCAAGCTCAGATTCCACCAGCGTGTCACGTCCTATCGTGACTACGGTCTGGGAGAGCATTGAGCATGGCCGAGCGGCCCAAGGTGGTCATTCATACCGACGGCGCGTGCTCGGGGAATCCGGGGCCGGGCGGCTGGGGCGCGATCCTCGATTCAGGCCCCCACCGCAAGGAGATCAAAGGCGGCGAGGCCCAGACCACCAATAACCGCATGGAGCTGGCCGCGGCGATCGAGGCGCTGGAGGCCTTGAAGAAGCCGTCCGAAGTCGACCTCTATACCGACTCCAGCTATTTGCGCGGCGGCATTACCAGCTGGATCAAGGGCTGGAAGCGCAACGGCTGGAAAACCGCCGACAAGAAGCCGGTGAAGAATATCGAGCTGTGGCAACGGCTCGAAGCGGCGGCGGAGCGCCATATCATGCGCTGGCATTGGGTCAAGGGCCATGTGGGCCATGACGACAACGAGCGCGCCGACGAGCTTGCCCGCGAGGGTATGGCGCCCTTCATGGGCGGGCGTGGCTAGCGCGCTTAGACCACTTTCTCCTTGTCATTGCCCGGCTTAACCGGGCAATTCAGTCAGCGGCGCTAGATTTCCTTGAGGATCGCTTCGGCGGTGCTGACCTCGGCGACGCCGGGCGAGTCCTCGGTATTCAGCGCCTTCACCACGCCGTCCTCGACGAACATGGCGTAGCGCTTGGAGCGTGTGCCGAGACCGATGCCGCTGCCGTCGAAGCCCATGCCGATCTTGTCGGTGAACTCGCCATTGCCGTCCGACAGAAACAGGACCTTGTCCTTGCCGCCGGAGACTTGCGACCAGGCGCCGAGCACGAAGGGATCGTTGACCGCGACGCAGGCGACCGTGTCCATGCCGAGCGCCTTGAACTTGTCGGCGTTCTCGATGAAGCCCGGCAGATGCTTGAGGTGGCAGGTGGGCGTGAAGGCGCCCGGCACCGCGAACAGCACGACCTTCTTGCCGGCGAAGACTTGGTCGGTCGTCAGCGCGTCGATGCCTTCGGGCCCCATGACCCTGAAGGTGGCCTCGGGCAATGTGTCTCCTTTGGCGATGGTCATGCGGGCACTCCCTTGATTTGTGCTTTCTGCGCGGCACCATAGCGATTTCGCCGGATGGGGCCAAGGTCGCCTAAGGCAACGGAAGGCGGGACGGCGCCCGGCTAGTCAGTGGTCCACGCAGTCTTGGTGGAGCCCTCGTCCGAGACAAGGGTGAAGATCAGAGACTTGCCCTTGATGGCATCGGCCTCCGAGGTCGACATGAAGGCCACGGCAAAGCGCTGCTTGCCATCAGTGAGGGGCCCGAGCGCCTTCGGCACCGGCACCACGACTTCCGGGCTGTCGACGAACAGGTCGGTGCCGGTCGCGCCTTCCGGAAACAACGCCTCGACCTCGAACGCCGGGACCGGTCCGCCCAGCGCGGCGGTGATGCGCGCAATCTTCGGCAGCGTGTCCCCTTGCGCAGGTTTTGGCACCCGGGCGAGCGCGGCCTCAAGCAGGGCTGCGTCCCCCTTACCGAGATCACCAGGCAGGACGAGATCGAGCGCCGCTGCGTTGGGGATGCAGAGATCCTTGCACAGCCCGTAATCGAAGCTCAGCACAAGCTCGACCGGCTCGCCGTCGCGCTCGGGCGTGATCCTGACGGGAAAGACGACCTCGTCGTCATAGCCGATCGCCGTGCCGTTGGCGTCGGCGAAGCGATGGGGCGCCGGGTACAGCACCTCGGCGCTTTTCAGATTCTTGGAGCCCGACCAGTCGAAGGTCGGCGGCACACCCGAATCGCCGGGATTGCGCCAATAGGTCTTCCAGCCCGGCGCCATGCGGAGCTGAACGCCGGCATAGGGCGCGGTCGTCCCATCATTTGTGACAGTGCCGCTGACCAGCCGCACCTTGGAGTTGGTCTGATCCTGCCACGGCGACTGTCCCGGCGAGGCGGCAAGGCCGGCACCGCCGAACGTCATGGCCAGCGAAGCGGCAACTGCCAAACCGGTCAGCAGAGGCCAGCGTGCGAAGAAATTCGTACCGAACATGACATCCAATTCTAGTTGCTGCGCAATCCTGCAATTCTAAATGCCGCGCAATCCTGCGGCTCAATGGCGGGCGGCAAATTTAGCCGTGCCGGCCTTGCGGCGCGACCTCAAGCTGGCCCGAAAAGTGTCACTCTTTTGTGAGCCTCAAGCGGGAAGTATCACCCGACCTGCCTTAATTCGGCGTTGCCTCTTTTCTGCCGGAGGAACTGCTGTAGCATGGATGGCATGGCAACTCGCGCCCACCCCGACGAAGAAGGCTATCTCGACGGCCAGCTCCTCATCGCCATGCCGGCGATGGGCGATCCGCGCTTCTCCCGCTCGGTGATCTATCTCTGCGCTCACTCCTCGGAGGGCGCCATGGGCATCATCATCAATCAGCGCGCGCCCAATATCAGCTTCACCGAGCTGCTCGAGCAGCTCAATATCGTGCCGCCGGAAGACCGCATCGCGCTGCCCATGGGCTTAAGCGCCATGGCCGTGCATCTCGGCGGCCCGGTGGAGACCGGCCGCGGCTTCGTGCTGCACAGTGCCGACTATTTCAAGTCGGAGAGCACACTGCCCATCGACGAGAGCGTTTGCCTGACCGCGACCATCGACATCCTGCGCGACATCGCCAAAGGCAGCGGCCCCGACAAGGCGCTGTTGGCTCTCGGCTATGCGGGCTGGGCGCCGGGTCAACTCGAAGAAGAGATCCAGTCCAATGGCTGGCTCAACTGTCCGGCCGATCCGTCGTTGATCTTCGATCCCGATGTCGATCTGAAATACAACCGGGCGCTCGGCAGCCTCGGCGTCGACCCGATCCGCCTCGTCAACGACTTAGGTCACGCCTGAGGGAGCAGCGCTCGGTCCGGGCAGTTCCGGGAGTGCGGCTTGCGTGGGCGCTTGCACCTCGAGCCCCGCGGGCTCAGCACGGGCACGCTCACGTTGCTTGCGCTTGCGGTGGCTGGCGAGCGCGGCGAGCAGCGCGGCGACGTCCTTGGCCGCCATCGGCTCTCCGTAATAATAGCCTTGGCCGAACTCGCAGCCGATCGAGCGGAGATAGCTCGCATCGGCCTGAGTCTCCACACCCTCGGCCACCACTTCCTTGCCGAGCTCGTGCGCCAGCGCGATGACCGAACGGAGGATGAGCGGGGTTTGACCGTTGAGGCTCGAGTCGCGGACAAGCGACCGGTCGATTTTGATGGTGTCGAAGGGGAAGCGGTGTAGATAGCTCAGCGATGAGTAGCCGGTACCGAAATCGTCGAGCGCCAGGCTGGCGCCGTATGTCTTGAGCCAGGTCAGAATTTCGACCGCGCGTTCCGGATTTTCCATGACCAGGGACTCGGTGATCTCGAGCTTGAGTGTGCCCTTGGGCACCGACTCGCGGGCGAGCATCAGCCTGATCTCCTGCACCATGTCCTGGCGGAACAGCTGGCGGCTGGAGACATTGACGCTGACGAAGAGAGGATCGCGGTCGCGCGGCAGCACTTTGTGCCAGCTTGCCGCCTCCTCCAGCGCCTGACCCAGCACATAGCTGCCGAGATCGACGATCAGCCCGGACTCCTCGGCGAGCGGAATGAAGTCTTCCGCCGCGAGGCGGCCGCGGGTCGGATGATCCCAGCGCAGCAGGGCCTCGAAGCCCGCCAGCTGGTTCGACGCCAGCCGGGTGATGGGCTGGTAGAACACCTGAAGCTGCTGCCGGTCGAGGGCCAGCCTCAGCTCGCTTTCGAGCGGCAAGCGGCTTTCGTCCTCGCCGCGCATGGTGGGGTTGAAGATCTCGATGCGGTCGGCGCCGCCGCGCTTGGCCCGCAGCATGGCGATCTCGCCGTCACGCAACATATCCTGGGCGGTCACTTGCGATCCGTCATGCACGACAATGCCGATGGACGCGGTGAGGATGATCTCCTTGGCGCTGATCTTCATCGGCGTCCGCAGCGCGCGGCGCACCCGCTCGGCGAGCGTGGCGACATGGTGCGGGTCGCTGTCGGAGATCAGCAATATGGCGAACTGGTCGCCGCCGAGACGGGCCAACGTGTCTTGCGGATTGAGGTGACGGCCCAAGCGGCGCCCAAGGGTCAGAAGCATCGAGTCGCCGATCACCAGGCCGAAGCTCTTATTGACGTTCTTGAAGCGGTCGATGTCGATGAAGATGACGGTGGGACGGTGGGACTGACCTTCGGCGGCGCGGGTGATGGCGCCTTGCAGCCGGTCCATGAACAGTTCGCGGTTCGGCAGACCGGTGAGGCTGTCATGCACCGCGTCATGCATAAGCCGCTCATGGGAGCGCTTGAGGCTGGTCACGTCGCGCATCAGGCCGACACAGCGCAGGAGGCGAACATTCTCGTTGGGCGCGGCATGAGCCTGCAGGTCGTACCAGAGATAGGTGCCGTCGTGACGCCGCATGCGGAAGTCGGTTCTGAGCTCACCGCCCTGCTTTTCCTGTAGCGACCAGAGCATGAGCCGGAAGCGCTCGCGATCGAAGGCATGCATATATTGGAGGAACTCCTCCACCGTCACGTTGAGGCTGCCGGGATCGAGGCCAAGCTCCGCCTCGACATCGTTGGTCACGGTGACGAGGTCGCGGCCGGCATGCCATTGGAAGACATGCGTGCCCGAGCCATCGACCGCCAGCGATTTCATCTGCACGAGACTCGGGGGGCCGAGACTGACGGCACCGCCGCCGGTGCGGAAGGCGAACTGAGTGACGGTGAAGCCGAGCAGCACGATGATCAGAACGAGGCCGGCGACGAGGCCGGAGACAACGACCTCGCCCGACAGCTTGCCGAGCACGATCATCGAAGCGCCGAACAGCCAGACGATCAGCAGCATCCAGCTTGGGATCAGCGACATGGCGCGGTCCTGGCCGCGCAATGCGAAATAGGCGATCAGCCCGGTGCCGACGCCGGCGATGAGCACGGTCGAAGCACGCGCGAGGCCCGATGCGGTCTGCGGGTCGATGATGGCCACGACGATGAGGGCGAATTGCGCGGCGATCCAGCCCCAGAAAAGGGTCCTGATCCACACATGCCAGAGGCCGATCCGCAAGAAGGTGTAGAGAAACAGCACCAGGCTCGCGGCCAGCCCTGCCTCGGCGGCGGCGCGGTATAGCGCGGTGCGGTCGGGGCCCACGGGGAACAGCTTGTTCCAGAAGCCGAAGTCGACGCAGAAATAGATCAGCGCGGCCCAGGCGATCAGGGCGGTGGCGGGGAAGATGGCGCGGTGATTGGCGGCGAAGATCGCCGTGAGGAAGATGGCGAGAAGTCCGGTAATGCCGAGCAACACGCCGTTGAACAGCATGCGGTCCTGCTGTTTCGCCTGATAGAAATGCGGATCCCACAAGTTGAGGCGCGGCACTTTCTGCGAGCTCAGCTCGGCGGCGAAGGTGACCGTCTGGCCAGGTTCGAGGTTGAGCCGGAACATGTCGCCGCGGTCGCTTTTCAGTGGCTCGGGGCGGAAGCCGAGCGAGGGGGTTACGGCGGCGATACGCGAGGCGTCGAGCTCGGGACGAAACACGCCGGAATTGGCCAGCGTATAGCGCGGCGCCACCAGCCAGCGAACGATGCGTTCCTCGGTGGGGTTGGACAGGGCGAAGACGAGCCAGCCGGGATTGGTGCCCGGGGTCGAGGCCTGCACCGCCATGCGGCCGATATAGCCGTCGGGGCCCGGCGCGGTTTCGATCTGCAGCCGGTCGCCGCGGCCCTCGTAAAGCTCGCCCTTGGCGGTGATGTCGATCTTGGGCTGATCGGGGTCGACCGGAATCGCCTCGATGGCGCGGGCGAGCCCCGGCGCCAGCGAAACGACCGCGAGCAGGACGACGCAGGCGAGCGCACGCAAGCGGCCCCGGCATGTCTGCCGGTGAGCCGCTTCAGCATTCGCCGAGACGTTCGTCTCCGCCATTCCGCCCCCGCTCCTCACCTGTCGCGCCCTAACGGCGCGCATCGGAATCAAGCAGCGCATAGAGCAGGTGATCCTGCCATACTCCGTTGATCCGCAAATAACGGCGCGCGAGACCTTCGCGCTTGAATCCTGTCTTTTCCAAGAGCCGTATCGACGCTGTGTTGGTCGGCAGGCACGCCGCCTCCAGCCGATGCAGCTCAAGCGAGTCGAATACAAACGGCACGATGGCGCGGACCGCGGCCGTCATATAGCCCTGCTGCGCATGATTAGCGCCAATCCAATAGCCGAGCGTGCAGGACTGGGTTACGCCCCGGCGCACATTGCAGAGCGTGAGGCCGCCGACCAGGGCGTCGGTCGCAGTGGCGTAGATGAACAGCGCATAGCCGACGTCCTCGCGCAGATCGCGCAGATAATGGCGCACGCGCCGCCGGAAGGAGGCGCGCGACAGCTCATCCGGCGCCCAGAGCGGCTCCCACGGCATCAAGAACTCGCGGCTCGACGCCCTTAGCTCGGCCCAAGCGGGATAGTCCGCCATCTGCGGGGTCCGCAACATGACGCGCCCGGACTCGATGACCGGCCCAAAATCACTTGGGGAGGTAGCTCGCAGCAGCGCCATCGACTAAGCACCCTCTTCAGGCGGCCTTGCTTGCCGCAACCGTGAATTTTTCGGCCACGGCTTCGAATCTTGCAACATTAACAATGGGTCCCGCCGTGGCAAGGCTGAGCGGCGAGACCATTACGCGCTCCAACATGGATTGCAGGGCGTCGACCTCGACCTGCTCGACCTGCTCGACCAGCTCCTTGGTCGGAATCACCCGGTCATGGATCAGAATCTGCCGGGCGAGTTGATCGGCCCGCTCGCAGGAGCTTTCGAGGCCGGTGAGAAGCCCCATCTTGAGTTGCGCCTTCACCCGGTTGATTTCGGCCTCGTCGAAGCCGTGCTCCGCCGCGCGCTCCAGCTCGTCGCGGATCACGGAGAACAACTCGTCGGCCCGATCCGGGGCGCCGGCCGCGTGGATTACGAACATGCCGCTGTCGGTCAGCCCGGTGGAAAAGGCGTAGATGGCGTAGCAGAGCCCGCGCCGCTCGCGGACTTCTTGAAAGAGCCGGGAGGACATGCCGCCGCCCAGCGCGCCGGCGAGGATCTGGGCCGGAAAATAGTCGGCATGCTGGTAGGCCGGCGCCTCGAAGGCGAGCACGAGATGAGTCTGCTCGAAGGGCTTGTCGGACCGCAAGGTGCCCCCGGTATAGATGGCGCGTTGAGGCTGCGGCGGCGTGTTGCCCGGCAGGTCCGAGAGGCGCCGTTCGGCCTCGCTGACCAGGGCCGCATGTTCGACGGCGCCGGCAGCGGCGAGCACCATGTTGGGCGCGTGATAATGAGCGTCGAGATAGGCGGCGAGGTCGTCGCGCCCGAAGCGCCCGACGCTCTCCACCGTGCCGAGAATCGTCCGGCCGCAAGGCTGATTGGGATAGGCCGCTTCGGAAACGAGATCGTAGACGATGTCCTCCGGCGAATCCAAGGTCGCCGCGATCTCCTGGAGGATCACGCCGCGCTCGCGCCCCAGCTCGGTCGGATCAAACAGCGGGGCTAAGAGGATGTCGCTCAGAATGTCGAGGGCGAGCGGCATGTCCTTGCGCATCACCTGTGCGTAATAGGCGGTCGAGTCGACGCAGGTCTCGGCATTGATGTCGCCGCCGACCGCCTCGATCTCCTCGGCGATGTCGCGCGCGCTGCGCCGGGTCGTCCCCTTAAAGGCCATGTGCTCGAGAAAATGCGCCACGCCGTGCTGATCGCGGCCCTCGCTGCGGCTGCCGGCGCCGACCCAGATGCCGAGGGACACGGTCTCGACCTCGGGCATGGCGTGGCTGACGACAGTCAAGCCGTTGGCCAGTTTGGTCCGCTCGATGCTCACGCCCCCGCCTCCGCTCGCGCCGGCGCGGCGCGGCCATGGCTGACGATGAAGTCAGAGACGGCGGCGAAATCATTTGGCAGCACGCTACAGCGCTCGTGCTGGCCGAGGCGAAGCCGCAAGCGCTCGGGCTGTTCCGGTACGCGACCGGTCGCTCGCTCGACGGCGTCGGGGAACTTGGCAGGATGCGCGGTCGACAGCACGACCATGGGCGTGGCGCCGAGATTGCTCTCCTGCGCCGCTGCGGCGATGCCGACGGCGGTGTGCGGATCGGTCAACATGCCGGTCTCTTCGAAAACCCCCCGAATGGTCATCTCCGTCTCGTGCTCGCCGACCGAATGCGCGCCGAACAGCTCGCGCAATTGACCGAGCTCTCCCTGGCTCAAACGGAACGCGCCGGTGGTACGGAGTTCCACCATCAAGGCCCTGACGCGGGCGGCATCCCTGCCGGCAAGCTCGAACAAGAGGCGCTCGAAATTGCTTGCAAGCTGGATGTCCATGCTCGGGCTTGAGGTGGCAACCACGCCTTGCGGCTCGTAAATCCCCGACGCAAATGCGCGCGGTAAACTGTCGTTGAGGTTCGTGGCGATAACGAGGCGCGAGACCGGCAGACCCATGGCCCGGGCGGCGTAACCCGCGAAAATATCACCAAAATTTCCGGTGGGCACGGTAAACGCCACCGGCCGGAAGGGCGCGCCGAGGCTCACGCCGGCGGTGAAATAATACGCAATTTGCGCGAGGATCCGCGCGAAGTTGATCGAATTGATGCCCGTCAGTCCAAGCCGGCCGCATAAGGGCCGATCGGCGAACAGGGCCTTCACGATCGCCTGGCAGTCGTCGAAGTTGCCCTCCACGGCGATGTTATGGACATTGGCCTCCGTGGCCGTGGTCATCTGCCGACGTTGGACGTCGCTGATGCGGCCCTTGGGGTGGAGGATGAACACGTCGATGGCGTCGAGCCCGCGAAAGGCCTCGATGGCCGCGGCCCCGGTATCGCCGGAGGTGGCCCCCACCACGGTGGCATGGCCGCCCTTGCGGAGCAGCGCGCGGTTCATGAACCGCGACACCACCTGCATGGCCAAATCCTTGAACGCGAGTGTCGGCCCGTGGAACAACTCTAGGACGAAGTTATTGGGGCCAATCTGGCGCAGCGGCGCGATGGCCGGATGATGGAAGCCGTCATAAGCCTCGGTCAGCACGTCTTGCAGCTCGCCCCGGCAGGGATCGCCCTCGAGATACGGGCTCATGACCCGACAGGCCGCATCGGCGTAGTCGAGGCCGGCAAGGCTCGCGATCTCGTCCGGCTGAAGCTGCGGCCAAGCCTCGGGCATGAACAACCCGCCATCGGGAGCGAGCGCGGCCAGAAGCGCACCCTCAAAGGAGAGCGCCGGCGCCTCACCGCGCGTGGAAATGAACTTCAAGATCTGCCTCTCGCCGAAAAGGGGGCTTTTCCGGCTGACCCTACCGGTCAGCGGGCCCCCCCGCAATAAGGCCCAGACGGGCTCGTTAAGACCGCTGACCCTGGTAGGCGCCCCAGATATATACGGCGTAGATCACCACCAGGCAGAGCGCGAGGCTGAACCAGGTGAGAGCATATTGCAGGTGGCTGTTGGGGAGTTGGAGCCGGGTCTGGCCGCCCTCCGGCCAGCCGCCCGGTACGTCGCTCGTCTCGGCCTCCAGGAAGAACGGGGCCACCTGGACGGTGCCGCCGGGGAACATGGACCGCGCCATAGCCGGCAAATCCCGGCTGAACCACTGATTGGCCGCCAAATCGTTGTCAGGGATGAAAACGCTCGGCTCCTCCGGCGTGCGCACGAGGCCGGTCACGGTCACCACCTCCTCGACCTCGCCGAGGCGGCGGCTGGACGGGTCGCGCAACGCGTCCGGCACGAAGCCGCGATCGACCAGAACCACAGTGCCGTCAACGGTCTCGAGCGGCGTGATGACGTGCCACCCGGGTTTGCCCTCCAGCGACAAGGCATAGAGATAGCGCTCGCGGGCGTGGTGGAAGCGCCCTTCGGCATGAACGGGATAGTAGCTGGGGTTGCCGCCCTCGCGGGCCAAGGCGATGGCGCGCTCGAGAGACATGGGCTTGCGCTCGGTCCGTGCCTCGATGCGCTCAATCAAGCCTTGCTTCCACTCAAGGCGCTGGAGCTGCCATACGCCCAGGCCGACGAGAACCGCCAGTCCGACAAGGGTAACGAGGGTGAGCCTGATAAGGGCGCTGGTTTGCATCGATCGGCCTCTATTCCGAGGCGAGCTTGCCTTCTTCGGCCTTGTGCCTGAACTGGAGCGCAATCAGCACTCCCTTGAAGGACCGAAGCAGGAGCAAAGGCAGGGCAAGCGCGAGGCTGCCCCAGACAAGAGCGTGCAGCCAATAGGGCGGCTGGTAGTAGACCTCCACCAGCAGCGCCGCGCCGACAACGAGGAACCCAGTGATCAGAATGACGAAGACCGCCGGCCCGTCGCCGGACTCGGCAAAGTCGTAGTCGAGGCCGCAGACGTTGCAGCGGGGCGCCAGGGTGAGATAGCCGGCAAACAATTTGCCCTGATGGCAGGCGGGGCAGCGTCCGGTCACGCCGGCCCAGACTGTGGACCCGAGAGGCGGCGGCGCGATATGTTTCTCGTCCATGAAAGGGTCCAAACCAAAATGAAAAGGGGCGGCCGCTCGACCGCCCCCTCTTATAAGCCTAGCGCGTGGCTAGTGCGTGGGATAAGCGTTGCCCGCTCCCCACACATAGATGCAGGTGAACAGGACCAGCCACACCACGTCGACGAAATGCCAGTACCATGCGGCCGCCTCGAAGCCGAAATGCTGCTTCGGCGTGAAGTGGCCTTGCAGCGCCCGGAACAGGCACACGAGCAAGAAGATCGTGCCGACGATCACATGGAAGCCGTGGAAGCCGGTGGCCATGAAGAATGTCGAACCGTAGATGTGGTTGGAGAACGCGAACCCGGCATGCATGTACTCGAAGGCCTGCAGGCTGGTGAAGAGCAGGCCGAGCAGAACCGTCAAGGCAAGCGCCCAGGTGAGGTTCTTGCGGTCGTTATGCAGCATCGCATGATGCGCCCAGGTCGCCGTGGTGCCCGAGGTGAGCAGGATCAGCGTGTTGACGAAGGGCAGGCTCCACGGATCGAAGGTGTGGCCGAAATAGCCGAGCCCCGGAACACCTGTCTCGTCGCTCGGAATTGGCGGCCACTGTCCGCCAAGCACCTCGGTACGGGCATAGGTGGTCAAGTCGTTGGGGAATAGAGCCACGTCGAAATAGGCCCAGAACCAAGCGACGAAGAACATCACTTCCGAGGCGATGAATAGGATCATGCCGTAGCGCAGATGGAGTTGCACGACGGGCGTCTCGTGGCCCTCATGAGCCTCCAAGATCACATCGCGCCACCAGCCAAACATGGTGAGCACCACCAGGGCGAGCCCCGGCAGGACGTACCAGAGCTGCGGATCGCCAGCCTTCTTCGACATGAAATACATGAGAAGACCGATCGCCAGCGTGAACCCGCCAATGGCGCCGACAAGCGGCCACGGACTCGGATTGACGAGATGATAGTCGTGTTGCGGCTTAGCGTGGGCTTGGGCCATCGTGCGTTCCCCTTCCTCCCCAGTGTCTCTCACCGGCGCGTTGCTTGCGCCGCTTGGCTTACGATCCCGATTTCTCGCCGCCCGGCGCCACAGCGACGTCGGCTTGATTGTCGCTACGGTAGAACGTGTAGGACAGCGTGATTTCGGAAATATTCTTGATGCTCTCGTCGTCGACGATCTTGGGATCGACGAAGAAGGTCACCGGCATCTCGACGCTTTGACCGGCGGCTAGCCGCTGCTGGGTGAAGCAGAAGCACTCGATCTTGGTGAAGTAACGCCCGACGGCTTCCGGCGCGACGTTGAAGCCGGCCGTCCCGGTCACGGGCTCATCGGTCTCGTTGGTGGCCCTGAAGAACGCCAGCGTGCTCTCGCCGATCCTGACGTCCATGACGCGCTCCACCGGCTCGAACGTCCACGGCAGATCACGGTCGACATTGGCGTCGAAGCGGATGGTGATGGTGCGGTCCAGCACCTCGCCGGGCGCCGCCTCGGCTTTCTGCGTGGCGCCGCCATAGCCGGTCGTCTGGCAGAAGATGCGGTAAAGCGGCACGGCGGCGAAGGACAAACCCACCATGCCGGCGACGAGGCCGGCCAGCGCCAGCGCGACGAGGCTCTTACGGTCCCGCTTCTGAGTATTGGTCTTGGTATTGATCTTGCCGGTCATGCCGTGCGCCGCCGATCAGAGGGGCCGGACGGCGACATTGCCGCCGAGCCTGACAATGGTGACGATAAAGAACAGCACGACAAGCGCCCCGAGGATCCCGGCGATGGCCAAAGACCTCCTGCGCTGGCGGCGTTTGCGTTCGGCTTCCGCATCATCCATCACGACGCCCAGTTGAGCGGCGACACTCCGCCGGTTGCACCGAACCCATGCTCGACGAAAAGCACCGCGAACAGCAGGAAGAGATATAGCACCGAAAAGGCGAACAGGTTCTTGGCCGCCCGCTCGGCCGCCTCGCCTTCCCGCGTGCGATAGCAGCCCACGGCGAAGACGACGAACAGGACGCCGAGGATCGAGGCGACGACGGTGTAGAGCATGCCGCCAAAGCCCAAAACGGCGGGCGCCAGGCCGAGCGGCGCCAGAATGACGCTGTAGATCAGGATCTGCCGCCGGGTCTCGTCGCCGCCATGCGTGACGGGCAGCATCGGCACGCCGGCACGGGCATAGTCGTTCGCCCGGATCAGGGCCAGCGCCCAGAAATGCGGCGGAGTCCAAATGAAGATGATGAGAAACATGACGAAGGACTCAAGGCTCACCGAGCCGGTGGCCACCGCCCAGCCGATCATCGGCGGCACGGCTCCGGCGGCCCCGCCAATGACGATATTCTGCGGCGTCGAGCGCTTCAGCCACATCGTATAGACGACGATGTAGAAGGCGATGGTGAGCGCGAGCAATCCGGCGGCGACCCAGTTGGCAATCAGGCCAAGGCAGAGAACCGCCCCCACGGAGAGCACGCAGCCGAAGCCCAGCGCCTCGTCCGCCGTCACCGCGCCCCGCGGCACTGGCCGCGCCGCGGTGCGCGCCATGCGCGCGTCGATGTCGGCGTCGTACCACATGTTCAGGGCACCGGAGGCGCCGGCGCCGACGGCGATGCAAGCGAGCGCGGCAATGGCCAGCACCGGATGCATGGAGCCGGGCGCGGCCACGAGGCCAACCGCTGCGGTGAACACGACGAGGAACATGACCCGCGGCTTGAGCAGCGCGAAATAGTCGGCAATATCGCCCCCCATGACGACGGGGTCGACCTTCCCGGAAACTGCTTGGACCGTGGCGTCAGACATCAGCCTACTCACTCAAAGCGCCTTGTTAGGCCGCGATCATCCGCCATGCCGGATTGCTGGCCGGATCACTTGACGCGCGGCAGCGTCTCAAAGGTATGGAACGGCGGCGGCGAGGATACGGTCCATTCCAGCGTCGTGGCGCCGACACCCCACGGATTGGCGGCCGCCTTCTGCTTTTTCGCGAACATGTAGGCGATCGAGAACAGGAACACCAGGAGTCCGGCGAAGCCGATATAGGAGCCGATGGAGGAGACCATGTTCCAGCCCGCATAGGCATCCGGGTAATCTGCATAGCGGCGCGGCATGCCGGCGAGGCCCAAGAAATGCTGCGGGAAGAAGGTCAGGTTGGCGCCGATGAACATCAGCCAGAAGTGCAGCTTACCGAGGGTCTCGGAGTACATGTAACCCCACATCTTCGGCGCCCAGTAGTACCAGCCGGCGAAGATGGAGAACACGGCGCCGATGGACATCGTGTAGTGGAAATGGGCCACCACGTAATAGGTGTCGTGCATCGACCGGTCGACGCCGGCGTTGGACAACACGACGCCGGTGACGCCGCCCACGGTGAACAGGAAGATGAAGCCGAGCGCCCATAGCATCGGCGTCTTAAACGACAGCGAGCCGCCCCACATGGTGGCGATCCACGAGAAGATTTTGATGCCCGTTGGAACGGCAATGACCATGGTGGCGAACACGAAATAGGCTTGCGTGTTCACGTTTAGTCCCGCCGCGTACATATGGTGAGCCCACACCACGAAGCCGATCACGCCGATGGCAACCATGGCATAGGCCATGCCGAGATAGCCGAACACGGGCTTCTTGGAGAAGGTCGCCACGATCTGGCTGACGATGCCGAAGCCCGGGATGATGAGGATGTACACCTCGGGATGGCCGAAGAACCAGAACAGGTGCTGCCACAGCAGCGGATCGCCGCCATGGGCGGAGTCGAAGAACGCCGTGCCGAAATTGCGATCGGTCAACAGCATGGTGATGGCGCCGGCCAGAACCGGCAGCGACAGCAACAGCAGGAAGGCGGTGACCAGCACGGCCCACACGAAGAGTGGCATCTTGTGCAGTGTCATGCCTGGCGCGCGCATGTTGAAGATCGTCGTAATGAAGTTGATAGCACCGAGGATCGAGGACGCGCCGGCGAGATGGAGCGCCAGGATGGCGAAATCCATGGCGATGCCCGGGATGCCCTTAGTCGAGAGCGGCGCATAGATGGTCCAGCCAGCGCTGACGCCAGTCGAGCCGGGTGCGCCCGGCATGAACAGAGACAGAACCAAGAGGCCGAAGGCCATCACGAGCAGCCAGAACGAGATGTTGTTCATGCGCGGGAAGGCCATGTCCGGCGCGCCGATCATCAGCGGCACCATCCAGTTACCGAACCCGCCCATGGTCGAGGGCATCACCATGAAGAACACCATGATGAGGCCATGAGCGGTGACGAAGGCGTTGAACATCTCAGGGTTGCCAAAGACCTGCATGCCGGGCTGCATCAGCTCCACGCGCATGCCCATGGACAACAGACCACCAACCACACCTGCCACGAGAGCAAAGATGAGGTACATCGTGCCGATGTCTTTGTGATTGGTGGAGAAGAACCAACGACGGAGGAAAGTCGGATGATCGTCGTTATGGGCGGCTTGTGCCTGGGCGCTGTTTGCCATGACTGTCTTCCCTTATCGCCTTTTCGTTCTTTTCACACCCGCGGCCGGTTCAGGCCACCTGTTCGTTGTTAGCTTCCGACCCTATTGCTGGGCGGAGGCCACTTTGCCTTCTGCATCGATCGCGGCCGATTTGTGCTCGGCGACCCACGCATCGTACTCGTCTTGCGAGACCACGCGAACGGCAATCGGCATGAACGCGTGATTGCGGCCGCAAAGCTCGGAGCACTGGCCGTAGAACATGCCCTCGCGCTCGGCGCGAAACCATGTCTGCTGCAGCCTGCCCGGCACGGCGTCGAGCTTGACGCCGAAGGACGGCATGGCCCAGTCGTGAATCACGTCATTAGACTTGAGGCCAACGATCACGTTCTTATTCACCGGCACGACCACTTCGTGATCGACGGTGAGGAGACGCGGCTGGCCCTCTTTCAGACTGGCCTCGGGCACCATGATCGAATCGAATTTGATGCCCTCGTCGGGATATTCGTAGGTCCAGTACCACTGGTTACCCGTGGCGGTGATGGTGATATCGGCTTTGGGGAAGTCGTACTGGGCGAACAGCAGCCGGAATGACGGAATGGCGATAGCCACGAGGATGAAAATCGGGATCACCGTCCAAGCCACCTCGAGCACAGTGTTGTGCGAGGTGCGCGAGGGCGTGGGGTTACGCTTCTCGTTGAAGCGGGCCATCACATAGATCATCAGCACCAGAACGAAGAGTGCGATGAGGGTGATGATGATGGTGACGTAGGTATGGAAGTCGTTGATCTGCGTCATGATCGGCGACGCCGATTTTTGGAAGCCCATCTGCCAGGGCGATGGCTGGCCGTCCCCGGCCAAGGCAGCGCCGCTTAACGCAAGACTGCCCGAGGCAAGCCCCGCAAGCGCAGCAAAAACCGTCAGCGTCCGTTGGAAGATCGCCATACCTTCACTCCTAAAGCCTGCTCTCGGCCTTCCCCTTCAGCGCGAAGAGTCGGGCTATCATATTGGGCACGGGCAGCGTTGCCCATGCCGCTCTGTCGCAGGGACAGCGCGAAGACTATTCGGCGCGAGATTAAGGCGTCGCCCCCGCAAAAACATTCTTGGCTTCCCCTCCCCCGTCTTGGCGCAGGGATGGGAGGTTCTTTTGTGTTTTTAAAATCATAAAGGATATTGATTGGCAACACTCATGATTCAGTGGGATTCAGCGGGCCACTGCGGCAAAAGCACGCTTGACACCGTCCTTTCAGCCATTTGCCGCAGTGTTTTGCGGGTACAACCGACATTCGTCAGGAAAGTCGCCGCCGAAATTTGGCCCCAATACTCGGCGATGGCCGTTTTCCATGCCGTGGATCGCCGCTTCACACAGCCGCGCTTCGCGATCTAAGACTTCAGGATTCTCTTCGCGCTTGATAAAGGCGGCCGTGCCGGTCTTTGTGTTGCTCATGGTCCACCACATGCCAAATTTCGCGCGGTCTCGCCGTCTCGCCCCTTTCGCCATGGCGTTCGCTGTGGTCTTCGGGCTGGGCGGACCCGCCTATGCGCAGGCCGCGACCGATGCCGCGGCCCCCGGGGCCACCGGACCTGGGAGCGTGGTGCGCGAGACTCACGGCGCCTGGCAGGTGAGCTGCCGCACGCCGCCCGGCGCCAAGGAAGAGAAATGCGCCCTGGTGCAGAGCGTCACGGCCGAGGACCGGCCGAATGTCGGGCTGACCGTGGTGTTCTATAAGGCGATCGGCGAGAACAAGAAGCTCCTGCGCGTGGTCGTGCCGCTCGGCGTGCTGCTGCCCACCGGGCTCGGCCTCAAGATCGACAATGAGGACGTGGGTAACGCGCCCTTCCTCAAATGCGGCAAGCGCGGCTGCGTGGCCGAGGTGGTGTTGCAGGATGAGGTCATCGGCAAGCTCAAAAAGGGCCAGAATGCCATGTTCATCATCTTCGACACGCCGGAGGCGGGCATTGGCATCCCGGTGAGCCTGCAAGGCTTCGCCGACGCCTTCGCCGGCCTGAAATAGCGGCGCTTTTCCGTTTTAGGACATAAAAAATCGGCGGCAGAAAAGGAGAAATCTGCCGCCGATAATCCGTCTTGGGGGACGGACTTACGCCCCATTCCGTGCAGGGTCGGAAAGGGCGATGACTTGACCAGTATATGGCCATCAGCGTGCGCGTTTCAAGATTGAGGCAGCCTCGCCGCCCCGGGCCCTCCACCCCTCAGTCTCCGACCAATCCTCCAGCCTTTCATCGGTGACGGCCATGTGACCGCCTCATGGCGATTCCCAAAGCTATGCCGGTTGATTGTGGGCACCTGAGATGCCAGATCATGCAGACAGTCAGAGTGAACGCCCCAAAATGGAGATCGGCAACGATGCAAGCGAAGCTCTTCGCGCCTTTGACCCTTGGCGACCTCACATTGCCCAATCGCGTCGTGATGGCGCCGCTGACCCGCAACCGGGCGCTGCCGGACGGCGACGTGCCCTATGCGATCCATGCCGAATATTACGCGCAGCGCGCCTCGGCCGGCTTGATCATCTCCGAGGGCACGCAGATCACCCCGGAGGGCAAAGGCTATATCCAGACCCCGGGCATCCACAGCGCCGACCAGATCGCCGGCTGGAAGACGGTCACCGAGGCTGTGCACAAGAAGGGCGGCCGCATCTTCGCCCAGCTCTGGCATGTGGGCCGCATCTCCCACGTCACGCTGCAACCGAATGGCCAAGCGCCGGTCGCCCCCTCCCCGATCACCGCCAACTCCCAGACCTTCACCGCCTCGGGCTTTGCCGACGTCTCTCCGCCACGCGCGCTCGAGACCGACGAGATCGCCCGCGTGGTCGACGACTACCGCAAGGCGGCCGAGAATGCGCGCGCTGCCGGGTTCGACGGGGTCGAGGTCCATGCAGCGAACGGCTATCTGATCGACCAATTCCTGCGTGACGGTACGAATAGACGGACCGATTCTTACGGGGGTCGTGTCGAGAACCGCACGCGGTTTCTCGCAGAGGTGCTCGACGTCATCACCAAAGTCTACCTGCCAAAGCGGGTCGGTGTGCGCTTCAGTCCATTCTCCGGCTTCAACGACATTGCCGACAGCGATCCGCTCACCACGTTCGGCGCGGCCATTGCGCGGGCCAATGACGCGGGGCTCGGCTATGTGCATCTCGTCGAGGGCCAGACGGGCGGGCCACGCGATTTTCCGGCGGGCGCTATCGCCAAGCTGCGCGCTGGGTTTGATGGGGCCTATATGGCCAATAACGGCTATGACCGCGCGCGTGCAATCCAGGCAGTTGAATCGGGTGAGGCCGACCTCATCGCCTTCGGAAAGCTGTTCATCGCCAATCCGGATCTGGTCGAGCGTTTGGAGAAGAACGCGCCCCTTAACGAGCCGGATCAGAGCACTTTCTATGGGGGCGATGAGCACGGCTACACCGACTATCCGACGCTTGCCGAAGTGGCTGCCTGAGAAAACCCCTGCCCTCCCTCGCCGCCGGGCTGTACGGCACCCGGTTCGTCCACAATTCTGACCTCGTCGGGGCTACACTGGCAGGCGGGGCCGGGCGGCCGGAGGGATGGCAGATGGGATCGAGACGATACGGCGTGGTTCTCGCCGCCTTGCTTATGGGCCTGGTTATCGGCTTTGCGCCGGGCCGAAGCGGCGCCGAGGCGGTGCACCCCGAATCGGCTCTCGTCGAACCAGGCCGCGTCGTCGCGACCTATGACACCGGCCTTGCCGGCATCAGCCTCGGCACGTTCAAGGTCCGCGCGAGTTTCAAGGGCAACGACTATGAGATGGCGGCCGACGGCCAGTTCTCGCTGCTCGCCGGCCTGCTCTACAGCGCGACCGGCAAGGTCACGAGCAGCGGCAAACTTTCCCAAGATGCGGTGCAACCTGCGTCATTCGCGCTCGACTATGACGGCGGCAAGAAGCGCGAACAGCGCCGCATGCGCTTCACCCGTGGTGCCGTCAGCGACATCAGCATCGTTCCGCTCAAGACTAAGAAGAAGACGAACCCGCACTATATTCCCATCAGCGCGGGCCAGCTTGAGGACGTGCTCGACCCGCTCACCGCCGCGTTCCTCTCGGTCCGCGCCGACACGACCGGCGGCGGGCTCGATGTCTGCCGTCAGACCATTCCGGTGTTCGACGGCATGCAGCGCTTCGATCTGGTCCTCACGCCAAAGCGGTCGGACCGCCTCGGCGACGGCGCCCCCAGCGGTCTCAGCGAGACCGTCGCCGTGTGCAGGGTGCAGTACAAGCCGATCGCCGGCCACCGCACCGATCACCCCGGCGTAAACTTCATGCAGAAGACCGACGAGATCGAAGCCTGGCTCGTGCGCGTCCCGGGCACAGCGCTTTACGTCCCTTACAAGATCTTAGTGCCGACGGGGTGGGGGAGTGGCTCGGTCACCCTCACCGGCATCAAAGTGAAGCGCGGCGCGCGTAAGCGGGCGGCGGGACCCTAGAGCGCTTGGGTCTCGAACAGGCGGTCGATATCGCCGTTCCATGGACCGTTATAGCCATCCAGCAGCAGGTCCGCCGGGGACTTTCCGTCGTCGAGAATCTCCCATAGCCGCTTCAAGGAGCGCGTCTCATCCTCGCCGTTGGCGTTGAGCCGGGCGCGGCGGGTCAGCCCCTCTTGCGCCAGGGTGACGACCTCACGCGCCACATCGCGCAGCGTGCGGCCGCGGAACGGCGTGGCAAGCCCAAGCCGGGGGACAGCGTCCCGCATGGCCTGGCGCTCCTCCGCGGTCCAATCGGCGGTCAGCGCGGCGGCGCCGTCGAGCGCGGTGCGGTCGTAGAGCAGCCCCGCCCATAGGCCGGGCAGCGCCATCAACTCGCGGAACTGACCTGCGTCGGCACCGCGCATCTCGATGAAGCGTTTCAGGCGGACCTCGGGGAACAGCGTGGTCAGGTGATCGACCCAATCGTCCATGGTGGCCCGCACGCCCGGCAACGCTGCAAGTTTGCCGGCCATGAAATCCTTGAACGAGGCGCCGGCCACGTCGATATAGCGGCCGTCACGATAGACGAAATACATCGGCACCTTGAGCGCGTAGTCGACATAGCGCTCGAAGCCCATGCTGTCCTCGAAGGCGAAGGGCAGCATGCCGGTGCGGTCGGGATCGGTGTCGCGCCACACCTCGGCGCGGTAGGACTGGAAGCCGTTGGGCTTGCCTTCCGTGAAGGGCGAGTTGGCGAACAGCGCCGTAGCCACCGGCTGCAGCGCCAGGCCGACGCGGAGCTTTTGCACCATGTCCGCCTCGTCGCCGAAATCCATGTTCACCTGAACCGTTGCCGTGCGAAACATCATGTCGAGGCCGCGTTTCCCGCGGGTCGGCATGTAGCGCATCATGATGCGGTAGCGCTCCTTCGGCACCAGCATCAGCTCATCCAATGTCCATTTCGGCGAAAAGCCGAGACCGAGGAAACCGATGCCGAGCTCGCCGGCCACCTCGCCAACTTGGGAGAGATGCTGGCGCAGCTCCTCTTCCGTCTCATGGATGGTCGCCAGCGGCGCGCCCGAAAGCTCGAGCTGGCCGCCCGGCTCCAGGCTGATCGAGCCGCCTTTCGGGCAATCCCGACAGGACAGCGCGATGATGTTGCCGTTCTCGCGGATGGGCTGCCAGCCGAAGCGCTCATGATGGGCCTTGAGCAGCGCGCCGATACCGTGATCGCCGAGATACGGAACGGGTGAGTGATCTTTGATGTTGAAGCCGAACTTCTCGTGCTCGGTGCCGATCGACCAGTCGGCTTCCGGCTTCGAGCCCGCCTCGAGATAGGCGACGAGTTCGTCCCGCGACTCGATGATGGGGCTCTGCGGCCCACTCACCCGTGTCGACATCGAGATGACTCCGCTTGGATCGAGGGCACAGGGCCCCGCGGTGTCGAGGCTAAGGTCCCAAAGGTAAAGGAGAACTCTATATCGCGCGGGGCGTGAAGCGCGGCAAGGGCTTGTGAGAGCCAATCACATAATGCTGATCATGTGGCAATGGTCGCCGCCTTGCGCGCAAATGCCTCACACCATCATCCGATGGTAGAGGTCGAACATGATCCAGAGCTTGTCTCACGATCACGCCTTGCGGTTCGACGGTGCAGTCGGACGTCCGATTCGCCGCAAACGCTAGCCGTTTCCGCCCGTTTCGGCGACCCTCAATGGGCCAAACGGCGGTTCATCGTGAAAAATGCGTCAAGTTTGTTTCAGGCAATTGTCAGCGCCAGTCACCGAGCACGGCGTTGACAAGTGCGAGACACGCGACGCTCGCGGTATCGGCGCGCATCACGCGCGGACCGAGCGAGATCGGCAACACGTAAGGCTGCCGCATCAGCGCGTCGCGCTCTTCCGCATCGAAGCCGCCCTCGGGTCCGATCAACACCGCAAGCGGCCGCGTGGTTTGCGCCGACAGCGCCTCGATGGGCGATGCGGTCGCCGCGGCTTCGTCGGCGAAGATCAGGAGACGGCTCTCGTCCCACTGGTCGAGCAGCTTCGACAATTTCTCCGGCTCACCGACCTCGGGCACGCGCAAGATCCCGCATTGCTCAGCCGCTTCGATGGCATTGGCATTGAGCCGGCCGGTGTTGACCCGCTCGGCCACTGTACGCAGAGTGATCGCCGGCTGGAGCCGGCTTACGCCCATCTCCGTCGCCTTCTGTGCCATATAGTCGAGACGGGCGCGTTTGATGGGGGCGAAGAGGTAATGCAAGTCGGGACCTTGCTCTTGCGGCCGCGTCTGTTGCTCGATGACGATGTCCGCCTTCTTCTTCCCGACGCTGACGAGGCGCGCGCACCATTCGCCGTCCGCCCCGTTGAAAACGAGGATATGATCGCCCGGCTTTAATCGCAGCACGTTTCCGAGGTAATGCGCCTGCTCGGTCGACAGAGCGATTTCCGCCCCGGTATCCATCGGGGACTCGACGAAAAGCCGTTGAAGTTTAGAGGGCAGCTGGCGTTTAGAATACATGGACGCTGTCCGGCGAAGCGAGAAGCGAAGCGAAACGAGACATGCCACGTCCCGTATCCGAAGACAAAGCGGCTAGCGTCGCCGACGCAAGCGCAAAGAATTGGGTCGACCGGTTCGCACCCGCGCCACTCCTGCCCTATCTGCGGCTGGCCCGGGCCGACCGGCCGGTCGGCTTCTTCCTGCTGGCGCTGCCCTGCTTCTGGGGCGTGGCGCTGGCCGGGCTGAATATGGGCGCCCCCTACCCCGACCCGTTTCTGTTGCTGTTATTCGCCGTCGGCGCGATCGCGATGCGCGCGGCGGGCTGCACCTATAACGACCTCGTCGACCGCGACATCGACGCGAAGGTGATGCGCACGCGATCGCGGCCCCTGCCGAGCGGGCAAGTGACGACCGTTGCGGCCGCCCTGTTCATGCTGGCGCTCTGCGCCGTCGGGCTCGCCGTGCTGCTCAGCCTCAACAGCTTCTCCGTCTGGCTCGGGCTCGGCGTCATCCCCATCGTGGCGCTCTACCCGTTCGTCAAACGCATCAGCGACTGGCCGCAAGCCGTGCTCGGCCTCGCCTTCAATTGGGGCGCGCTCATAGGCTGGGCCGCCGTGCTCGGCAGCCTCAGCCTTGCACCGGTGTTGCTCTATGCCGGCGCGGTGGCGTGGACCATCGGCTATGACACCATCTACGCGCATCAGGACCGCGAGGATGACGAGCTCATCGGCATGAAGTCGACGGCGCTCAAGTTCGGCCATGCCACCAAAGCGTGGCTCACCGCATTCTACGGCGTGGCGTGGCTCGCCATGCTCGGCGCCGGGTTGATCGCGGGCGCGGGCATCGTGTTTGCTATCGGCATGGGCGTGGCCGCGGCACAGCTCGGCTGGCAGGCAGCAACGCTCGATATCGATAACGCAGACAACTGCTTGGCGCGCTTCCGCTCGAACCGAGACTTCGGGGTGATCGTTTTTGTCGCGGCCGCAGCCGACATGACACTTGCATCATTGGCCTAGAAGGCGGATTCACGGGGGCACGAATGCAAGAGGGCCCCGGAGCGGTGCTCCGAGGCCCTTGGTGACGCCTTGCTGTTAGCTTCCTTATTGGCTGCCTTGAGGTAGCCTTTATTGCCATGATCTTGCCACGGAAGTTTTCCCGGACGCTTAATGGACGTCGTTAATGACCGGTAGCTTCCCACATAGTTTAGAGAGTCTTCCCTTCGCCCCATGACCGCAGCCACACCCACGAAACTATCGGCCGCCGCGCCGCCGCTGGAAGAAGATTACGCACTTCTTAAAGGCGCCGTGCGCGCAGGCGGCGCCTTGGCGCTGAGCTATTTCAAGCAGGATGTTCAGGTCACCAAGAAGCCCGACGGCTCCGAGGTGAGCGAGGCCGACCTCGCGGTCGATGCCGCGCTCAAACTGGAACTCATGTCACGCCGCAAGGCGTATGGCTGGCTGTCGGAGGAAAGCCCCGACGACCGCGAGCGGCTCAAGCATTCCCGGGTGTGGATGATCGATCCCATCGACGGCACCAGCGCCTATTTGCGCCACATCCCGGAATGGACCGTGTCGGCGGCGCTGGTCGAAGACGGCGTGCCGGTGCTGGGCGTGGTGTACAATCCCGCGACCGACGAGTTTTTTCATGCCATGCGGGGCAAGGGCGCCTTTCTCAACGACACGCCCATTCACGCAAGCGACAAGCCGACGCTCGAAGGCGCCAAGATGATCGCCAGCGGGGGGCTGTTCAAAAAGAAGATCTGGGAAGAGCCCTGGCCCGAGGTGACGGCGCGCTGGGTCAACTCCGTCGCCTACCGGCTGGCGCTGGTCGCCTGCGGCGAGGGCGATGCCACGATCTCGCTCACCGCCAAGGCGGAATGGGACCTCGCCGCTTCGGCCGTGATCATGGACGAGGCCGGCGGCATAACGACCGACCACCAGGGGAATGCGCATTCCTACAATCGCGAGAACCCCAAATTTCCGAGCCTGGTGGCGAGCGGCAAACCCCTCCACCCGCTCCTGATCGAGCGCACAGGCCGCATAGACCTTTAGGGCACATTTGGGCATGGTGCCGGCGATCACCGGGCATCAGTGGAGGGGCTGCGAAAGCATGGCTGCGAAAGGCGAAACCACGACGGGCGGGCAACAGCTGCTCCATCTCGTATTCGGGGGCGAGCTGACCGAACTCGACAAGGTCGAGTTTCACGACCTGAAAAAGCTCGATATTGTCGGGATCTATCCCAATTACGCCCTGGCCTACGATGCCTGGAAGGATGCGGCCCAGCGCACGGTCGACGACGCCCATATGCGCTATTTCATCGTCCATCTGCACCGGCTGCTCGACCCGGAGCACGACGCCCCCGGGGCCAAGGCCTAAGGGGCAGGCGCCTTTTACTTCCAGGGTTTTTCGCCTTAAAGGGGGCGTGAGCCCCGTGCTAGAAGGGGGCGACCGGAGCGGCGGGACCCTGCCACGGCGGTTCATGAATCGGGGAAAACGCTTGAAAGATCAGCTATTCAGAGACGCCAACGCGATATCCAGGAGCGCCGACGAACTGGACGCCAAGTATACGACGGCGGACATCGTCAAGCGTATCTGGAAAGAGCATCTGCGCCCCCGCGCCGGCCTTCTCAGCATCGCGGTCTCAGCGATGCTGCTCACGGCGGTGACCACCGGCGCCATCCCTTTTCTGATTCAGCGTACGGCAGACGACGTGTTCGTCGCCAAGCAAGAGCAGATGGTATTCTGGATCGCCGTGGCCATCGTCGTCGTCACGGTGATCAAAGCGATCTCTGAATATATCGCGGATACCACCGTGGCCTATCTCGGCCACCGCTTCATCGCCGATTTGCGCATTCAGATGTTCGCCAAGCTGGCCGGGGCCGATCTCAGCTGGATTCAGACGGTGCATTCGGGACGCATTCTGTCGAGCTTCCTCAACGACGCCAATCTGATCCGCGCCACCGCGAGCCGCTCAATGGTCACGCTCGGCGAGAACTTTCTGAAGGTCGTCATCCTGGTCGGCTCGATGTTCTACATGGATCCGCGTTTCTCGGTGCTGATCCTCATCTTCCTGCCGCTCGCGATCATCATGCTGTCGCGCCAGCGCCGCAAGATGCGGAAATCTACGTCCAAGTCGCTACAAGAGACCGGCGACCTGTCGGCATTAATCACCCAGACCTTGCGCGGCATGCGTGTGGTGCGGGCCTATCGCCAGGAAGGCCAGGAGGAGGCGCGTGCCGCCTCAGCCATCAACCGGGCGCTGGAATTCACCATGCGCGGCACGCGGGCCCGTGCGCTGTCGAGCCCGTCGATGGAGCTTTTGGTCGGTTTCGGCTTCGCGCTCGCCATCTATTTCGCCGGGACGCAAGGTGTGCGCGGCGACCTCACCCTCGGTCACTTCATGGGCTTCATGACGGCGGCGCTGCTCATCTACAGCCCGCTGAAGAGCGTCGCGACGTTGCAGACGCAACTGCAAGAGGGCGTCGCCGCGTCAAGCCGGGTGTTCGGCGTCGTCGACCGCCCGATTACGCTGATCGAGCTGCCGGACGCCAAGCCGCTGGCGCTCGACAAGGGCGAGATCGAGTTCAAGGACGTCACCTTCGCTTACGATCCCGAGAATGTGGTGCTGAAGGGCGTCAGCCTCACCGTGCCGCCGGGCAACACCGTGGCTTTGGTGGGCCCGTCGGGCTCGGGCAAGAGCACGCTGGTCAATCTCGCGCTGCGCTTCTTCGATCCCGAGCAAGGCGCGGTACTGATCGACGGCCAAGACATCAAGCATGTCACCGTCGAGTCCTTGCGCGAGTCCATCGCACTGGTAACGCAAGACCCGGTGCTGTTCGACGACACGATCCGCGCCAATATCGCTTACGGGGCGAAGCCCGTGGTCGAGGACGAGGTGATCGCAGCGGCGAAAGCGGCGGCGGCGCACGACTTCATCATGGGGCTGCCGAAGGGCTACGACACGCGCGTCGGCGAGGCGGGCGGGCTTCTGTCGGGCGGCGAGCGTCAGCGCATCGCCATTGCGCGCGCCATCTACAAGGACGCGCCGATCCTATTACTCGACGAGCCCACCAGCTCACTCGATTCCGAGGCCGAGGCAAAAGTGCAGGCGGCGCTCGAAGGCTTGATGAAGGGCCGCTCGGTGCTGATGATCGCCCACCGGCTGTCGACGGTGAAGAAGGCCGACTTGATCTGCGTGCTCAACCAGGGCCGCATTGTCGAGATCGGCCGCCACGATCAGCTCGTCGCCAAAGGCGGCCTGTATACGAGGCTTCACGCCACGCAGTTCGGTATCGCCGGAGGGTTCGGCGACGCTGCTGCGGATGAAGACGCGCCCGTCGCCGTGGCCGGCGAATAGCGGCGTCGGACGGGGATGTTGAAACGACTGCTAGCCTCGAAGCCCGCTGTCGCCATGGTGAGTGCGATAGCCTCGGCCTATATCCGCCTCGTCTACGCCACCAGCACGATCAAGCGGGATCCGGCCGTCACAGACGCCAAGCTGTTCGACCACCATCCGCAGGTGCTTGCCCTCTGGCATGGCCAGTTTTTGCTCTTGCCCAATTTGAAGCCCAAGCGGCCGGCGGACGTCAAAGCCATGGTCTCCCGGCACGGCGATGCGACGATGCTCGCCGCGGTGCTGCGGCGTTTCGGCATGGAGCTGATCCGCGGCGCCGGTGCCGGCAAGCGGCGTAGGAACCGCGGCGGCGCCACGGCCATGCGCGAGTCGTTGAGAGCGCTCACCGCGGGCGCGTCCGTGGCGATGACCGCCGACGTGCCGCCGGGACCCGCGCGGCGGGCCGGTGAAGGCATCGCCACGCTGGCCGCCAAATCCGGGCGTCCCGTGGTGCCATTTGCCATTGCCTCCAGCCGCTTTCTCAAGCTGCCCACATGGAGCGCCTTCACGATCAATCTGCCGTTCTCGACGCTCGCCGTGGTGATCGGCGATCCCGTGTATGTGGCGGCGCTCGACGCCGCGGAGATCGAGACCGGACGCGCCGCTATCGAGCAGGCACTGGCCGAGGTGACGGCGCGGGCTTACGCGCTTGCCGGGGCCACCGATCCGCTCAGCAAAGAAGCGCGGTCGAAGCCGGGCCTGTCGCTCAAGGCCTATCGTCTGGCCACGCGGCTTGCCGCACCGGCCGCGCCCGCGATCCTGGCGTGGCGCACAAGGCGCGGCAAAGAAGAGCCCGACCGTCACGCCGAGCGCTACGGCCGAGCTAGCACGCCGCGGCCCGGAGGCTTTGTCGCCTGGTTCCACGCGGCGAGCGTCGGCGAGGTGAACGCGGCGCTGCCGGTGATCGACGCCATCGCCCGCGAGCGTCCGGACATCCGCCTGCTGCTGACCACGGCAACCGTCACCTCGGCACGGCTGGCGCGGGAACGCCTGCCCAAAGGCGCGATCCACCAATATGTACCGCTCGACCGGCAGACTTACATCCGTCGCTTCCTCGCCCATTGGCGCCCCGACCTGGCCGTGCTCGTGGAGTCCGAGATTTGGCCCAACCTGGTCTTGGAGACCAAGGCCGAGAGGATCCCACTCCTCCTCATCAATGGCCGCATGTCGATGTCCTCGTTCAAGGCATGGCGGCGGCGTCCGGGCATCAGCCGGCCGCTGTTCTCGGCCTTCGACTTGGTGCTGGCGCAGAATGACAGCCTTGCCGAGCGCTTCGCTCAGCTCGGCGTGGCGCGATCCCGCAACGCCGGTAATCTCAAGGCTGACGCCCCGCCGCCACCAGTCGACGCCGAGCGCAAAGCGCGGCTCGCCGGGGCGCTGGCCGGCCGGCCGGTGTGGCTCGCGGCAAGCACCCATCCCGGCGAGGACGAGGTGATCACCGCCGCTCATGTCGTCATGAAGCGGACGCTGCCCGATCTCCTCACAATCATCGTGCCGCGCCATCCCGAGCGTGGGCCCGACATCGTCGCGCAGGTGAAGACCGCCGGCCTCAGCGCCACAATGCGGTCGGGCGGCGGAATGCCCGAGACGGGCACGGACGTCTACGTGGCCGACACGATCGGCGAGCTCGGCCTGTTCTATGCGCTGGCGCCGGTGGCGGTGATCGGCGGCTCGCTGGTGGCGCGGGGCGGACAGAATCCGGTGGAGGCCATCAAGCTCGACGCAGCCGTGCTCACCGGCCCCAACTGGCAGAACTTCCGCGATTCCTACGCTGAGCTGCTGAAGGCCGGTGGCTGTAAGGAAGTGCGCGACGCGGACAGTCTCGCAGGCGCCGCGCTCGACCTGTTGCAGGACGCCGCCGCGCGCGGCGCCATGATGGTGCGGGCCGAGGCCGCTATCGCCGCCATGAGCGGCGCCCTACCGCGTACGCTTGAAGCGATCGAAGCCTATTTGCCGCCGAAGACGAGTTTGCAAAATGCGTCTTGAGGCTCCGTCCTGGTGGTATCGCAAGCAGGATGTGCTTGCCTCCATCCTCGCTCCTTTGGGCGCGCTCTATGGGCGCATCGCCGCCGGGCGAATGGCCAAGGACCCAGCGTACCGTTCGCGGCTGCCAGTGCTCTGCATCGGCAATTTCACCGCCGGCGGCGGCGGCAAGACGCCGACCGCCATCGCCGTCGCCACAACGCTGAAGGCGATGGGCAGAACACCGGCCTTCCTCACACGTGGCTATGGCGGCGCAGCCAAGGGTGTGGTGCGCGTCGCGGGACAGGGCGCCGACGAGGTGGGCGATGAGGCGCTGCTTCTCGCCGAGATCGCGCCGACCTTCGTTTCGGCCGACCGTGTCGTCGGCGCCAAGGCCATCGAGGCGAGCGACGCCGATATCATCGTCATGGATGACGGCTTCCAGAATCCGTCGCTGGCCAAGGACATCTCGCTGATCGTGGTGGACGCGGCCTCCGGGCTTGGCAACGGGCGCGTCATGCCGGCCGGGCCGCTGCGCGCACCGCTTGCAGGCCAGCTTGCGCGGGCCGATGCGTTGGCCGTGATCGGCGAAGGCAACAAGGCGGCGTCGTTGATCGACACATTCGAGCGCGCCGGCAAGCCGGTGCTGCACGCCAAGATCGCGCCCGATTGCGATGCGCGCTGGCTCGGCGTGTTACCGGTGATCGGCTTCGCCGGCATCGCGCGGCCCGCCAAGTTCTTCGCCACGCTGCGCGGCAACGGCGCGCGGCTGGTCGAGAGTCACCCCTTCCCCGACCACCACCGATTCAAGGAGCGCGAGGCGCGGCGCCTGCTCAAAGCGGCGGACGATAAAGGCGCGATGCTGGTGACCACGCAGAAGGACTGGGCTCGGCTGCCCGACGATGACGAAGAAAGCGCGGTCACCGAGCTCAAGAATCGCTCGCGCGCCTTCCCCATCGTGGTGAGGTTCGAGGACGCAGGCGCGCTCACGGCGCTCCTAAATGATGCAGCAAAGCGGCGCTGCCCGACCCAAGAGGATTGAAGCGGTCATGTCGATTTGGCTGGTGAAGGCGACCTGGTACGAAGACGAGGTTGAGGCAAGCGAGCAATGGGCGGTCAATGCGGCGACGGCCCAGGATGCGATGAAGGAGGTCGCGACGCATCTTCGCTTCCATCCCCATCACGTCGAAGCAAAGTTGACGAAAGAGGGTGAGGTTGCGGTGACGGACCTCGCGCCGGGAGAAACCAGACGCCTCTCCACGCAGTGATTTAGCCGGCGTGGGTGTCGCGGAAGCGCTTGAAAGAAGTCGCCGCGTCGGCATAGGCCTCTTGCAGCTCGACATTCCAATAGCGCAGCTCATCGAGCGGGATCGCCTTGCCGGTGACGGCGCAGCGCACGAAGTCGCCCGGCGTCACCACCTGGACCTCGCCGTCGAGATATTTGAGCCTGGCCTCACCCTTGAAGCCGATATTGCGTTCGAAACGGTTCATCAAATCCGTGGCACTCTTTCGTTGCCCGTCATCATAGCGTCACGGCCGATCCGTTGCCAGTGCGCTCTCCTATTTCCGCATGATCTTGTCGGAACACCAGTTCCCACTTTTCGTAGATCATGCTCAGAGCAAACTTCCCTGCTTTCCGTCAGACGGCTTGCGCGTCTGCTTGCCTGCGGCTTCGGTCTTGTTGGCCGGACCCTCGGTTCTGGCGAGGCGCGGATCGGCATGAGCGTCAACATGGCCATCGGCGAACTCGATGTCCAGGGCAGCCCCCGGCTTCACTTCGCTGGCATAACGCAGCATGGTGCCGTCGGCGGCGCGCACCAGGGCGAAGCCGCGCGCCAAGACGTTGTGATAGCCGAGCGTGGAAAGCAGCTTCGCCTGACCGTCGAGACGGCGGCGCGCGCGGTCCATCAGCGTATGCAGCGAGCGCCCACGGGCGCGGTCGAGGCGGATGAGCCTATCGCGGCCTTGGCTTGCCGCCCGCGCCACGAGATGAGGCCGGAGCCTGGAGCCGGCGCGATCGAGTCCCGTGCGATGGGCGACCGCATTGGCAAGCAGGGCGCGCGGCAGGCGTCCGCTTGCGGTGTCGAGGCGCTGACGCGGCAAGCCCAAAATATCGGTGCGCCGGGGCAGCCCGCGAGCGGCACCAAGAAAGCGGCTGCGCCACGATTCAAACGCGCGCCTCAACGTGCTCGCCCCGCGCAGGCCGAAACTCCGCACCGCGATGAGAAGATCGGCGCGCACCGGCACGGCGCGCTCGGCGGCCGCGGTCGGCGTCGGCGCGCGGTGGTCGGCGACGAGATCGATCAGGGTCCAATCGGTTTCATGGCCGACCGCGGAGATGAGCGGAATGTTGCTCGCGGCCACGGCGCGGACGACGATTTCCTCGTTGAAGCCCCAAAGGTCCTCAAGGCTGCCGCCGCCTCGGGCGATGATAATCAGGTCGGGACGCGGCATCAGCGAAGACGTTCCGGCGTTGAAGCCGTGAATGGCGCCGGCCACTTCAGCGCCGCAGGTCTCGCCCTGCACGCGCACCGGCCACACCAGCACATGTGAGGGAAAGCGGTCCTCCAGGCGATGAAGGATGTCGCGGATCACCGCGCCGGTGGGCGAGGTGACCACGCCGATGATGCGCGGCAGATAGGGCAGCGGCTTCTTGCGCGCCTCGTCGAACAGGCCTTCGGCGGCGAGCTGTTTCTTGCGCTGCTCGAGCAGCGCCATGAGGGCGCCGACGCCCGCCGGCTCGAGATCGTCGATGACGATCTGGTATTTCGAACGGTCGGGATATGTGGTGATCTTGCCCCGGGCGATGACTTCGAGGCCGGCCTCGGGCTTGAATCTGAGCTTTGAGAAGGTGCCGCGCCAGATGACCGCCTCGATGGTGGCCTTCTCGTCCTTCAAGGTGAAATAGCAGTGGCCGGAGGAATGCGGGCCCTTATAGCCGGAGATCTCGCCGCGCAGCCGCACCTGGCCATAGGCGTCCTCCACCGTCCGCTTCAGCGCAAAGGCGAGCTCAGAGACGGTGTACTCGACGAGATTCGTCGCATTAGGCGGGGTGCGATCAACCATATCTTCGGTCAGCCATCTCTGCGATCAGCCATGTGGATGGATCACTCTCACGTTTCGCCTCCGGCCGCTCAACCATGCTAATGAGCGCGAAGGACTTGTGAGCCTAGAGAACTGGTCTTAGCGCCCGAGCAATACAAGCCGCAAGGGCC
>DATKYG010000005.1:0-2174 GCA_035528655.1 Methyloceanibacter sp. | reverse complement strand
GCCCGCATGTGGTCCTTCGGCGCTCATCAGTCCGTGCTTCGTTGCATCCGGATTGAAATGGCCGCCGGCGGATTTGAAGTCTGGCGGATCGCATTTGCCGACCGCGTGCACGTGGAAGCCGTGATCGCCCGGTGGCACCGCGGTGAGGTCGAGATGTATCAGCACGCCGCTCGGCGTGTCGGTCAGTTCGGCCTTACCCACCTCCTTGCCGTCCTTGTCCTTCAGCACGGCCGAGGCCTTGTCCGCCGCGAGCGCGGGCGAGACGACGGCAAGCCCCATGAGGAGCATCCCGACGCGGGTGAATTTACGGTCCATGGCGTTCCTCCTGACGTGACGACAGAATAATCCATCCGCGGCAGTTACGTTCCGGCTTTCTGTGCGAGGCAAGAGCTTTCCTCCCTCCCCCTGCAAGGGGGAGGGCCGGGGTGGGGGTCCGCGACTTGCGGAGGCGAACGACCTCCACCCGGCGCATTATGCGCCACCCTCCCCCTTGCAGGGGGAGGGATCCATCTAGCGCGGTAGCGCCACCCAGCAATCGAGATCGAGCACGACGCCGTCCTCGTAGCTGCCATCGGCCTTCTGGCCAGGGAAATCGGCGCAATTCCGGTCCTTGACCGCGAACAGGCGCAGGCGCAACGCGCCCATGTCGGTGCGGCCGGGAAGCTCGGCCTTATCCGTGATCTCGCTCCAGGCATAGATGGTGTCGCCGGCAAAGCTCGGCGCCACATGGCGGCCGCCATTGATGGCGGCAAGATGGAAGGCGTTGGCGAGGCCGTTGAAGCTCAGGGCCCGGGCGATGGAGATGACGTGGCCGCCATAGACGATGCGGCGCTTGAATCGTCCTTGCGCCTCGATGTGCTGGTTGAAATGCACCCGCGCCGTGTTCTGGTAAAGGCGAGTGGCAAGCTGATGCTCGGCCTCCTCGATGGTCTGGCCGTCGACATGATCGATCTTGTCGCCGACCTTGTAGTCGCCCCATTTCTTCGCCGACCCGGCCAGGGCACAGTCATAAGCGCCGAGGTTTAGCTGCGGCAGCGCGTGGCCGAGGCGCGCGGGCTCGACCTGCGCCATCAGCTCAGGCACATGCGGCTCTGGCGCCGGCGCGTTCGGGTCGCGCTTATTGACCATCACCCAGCGGGAAAAGCTGAGCACCGGTTCGCCGCGCTGATTGCGCCCGGTCGAGCGCACATAGACCGTGCCGTTCTTGCCGTTTGAATTCTCTTTCAGCCCGATGATCTCGGTGGTGGAGGCGAGCGTGTCGCCGGGGTAGACGGGCTTCAGAAAGCGCAAATCGGCATAGCCTAGATTGGCGATGGCGTTGCGGGAGATATCCGGCACGGTCTTGCCGAGTACGATGTGGAACACCAGCATGTCGTCGATCGGCGCGGCCGGGTAGCCGATGGCGCGGGCGAAGGCGTCGGACGACTGCACGGCGAAGCGCGAAGAGTAGAGCGCGGTGAACAGGCTGACATCGCCGACGGTCACGGTGCGCGGCGTGGCGTGCACGATCTCCTGACCGAGCTTGAAATCCTCGAAGAAATTACCGGCGCTCTCTTTGGTCATTGGCTGCGTGCTTGTGTCCCTCATGGTGTAGCGAATTTCAATCCGATGATGGAGCCGATCAGTGTCGCCAGGAAGAACAGGCGGAGCGCCGTTGCCGGCTCGCCATAGACCACGATGCCGACGAGCGCCATCCCCGCAGCGCCGATGCCGGTCCATACCGCATAGGCCGTGCCGATCGGCAACGCTTGCACCGCGCGGGACAGGAGCAGGAAACTCGCCACGATCGAGACGAAAAAGACGAGCGTCGGAACCGGCCGGGTGAAGCCGTCGGCGAGCTTCAGCGAGACGGCGAAGACGATCTCCAGCAATCCAGCCAGAATGAGGTAAGCCCAAACCATGTGAAATCGTGCCTTCCGCGTGCAGGAGAGCCGTCAGATCGGGCGCACCATAGGGTCGCGGCGGAACTCTGTCATCCCGCCTGACACCCTCTAGGCGAGGGGCGGGGCTTCCCGCCACGGAATGCGCGAGCCGGGGCCGAAAAGGGGAGGATGCGGGCGCCAAAAACAGTGACGGCCCCCGCTTGCGCGGAGGCCGTCACTTAGCAAACTCTTTTAGATCGACGCTTTGGAATTAAGCGCGGTCGAGCTCGGCCGGGAGATAGCTCGTAACTT
>DATKYG010000004.1:0-2235 GCA_035528655.1 Methyloceanibacter sp. | reverse complement strand
TCGGCCGAGGGCGACTTCATCGATTGGCTGACGATCGCGAACCAGGTCGAGAGCGTCACCAGCGATGTCAGGCGGATCAGGTCCCACCCGCTGGTCGCGGGCTCGATCCCCGTTTACGGCTACGTCTATGACGTCAAGAATGGGCGGCTGATCGAAGTGCCAGGGGCGACCGAGGCGGGACGTCCGGCGTAGTCCGGCACGCGCCGCGGAATCGACCATGCCGCACTCAGGCCCTTCGCTCGCAGCGCCGGTTCATCTCCCTACGCTGCTCCAGCGCGGGCTGCAGGCGCGCCCGGACGAACCCGCCATCGTTTCGATGGACGAGGCTTGGACATGGTCGAAGCTTGAGCGCGCGACGAGCCGGCTTGCCGCCAATTATCTCGCGCTCGGCCTGAAGCCGGGTGACCGCGTGGCGTCGCTGATGCCGCACCGTATCGCGCTCATCGCCAATTACCTCGCCTGTTTCAAAGCGGGGCTCGTCCTCACGCCGCTGAACTATCGCTACACGCCGCCGGAGATCGATCACGCCGTGGCGGTCAGTGGCGCGCGGATCATCCTCGCCCATGCCGAGCGCGCGAGCGACATCGCCGCGAGTAAGGCGGCGAGCCTGCCGCTCGGCGTGATCGGCTATGGGGCGGAGAAGGGCACCGGTCGGAGTTTTGCGGACCTGGCAAAGGCCGAACCGACCTCAGTCGTCCTGCCAGAACCGGATGCCAAGGCACCGGCTGCCATCTTCTTCACCTCCGGCAGCACCGGCCCGGCCAAGGGGGTGACGCATAGCGTCGCCTCGCTCGGCTGGATGTTGGGGAGCGCGGCGGCGGCATTCGAACTGACGGCGGACGATATCGTGCTGCCGGGCTCGTCATGCTCCCATATCTCCGGCTTCGGCTTTTCGCTCTCGACGCTCTCCGTCGGCGGTCGGACGGTCGTCGCCAGAACTCTCGATCATACCGAGCTTGGGTCTTTGTTGCTGAAGATACGGCCGACGGTGTTCTCGATGCTGCCGACGGGGTTGCTCCACCTCATTCGCGAGCACGACATGACCGCTGAGGATTTTAGCTCGCTTCGCCTCTGTCGCTCCGGCGGTGACAAGGTTCCCGCCGAACTCGAAAAGGAGTTCAAGGCGCTCACGGGCCATCTCGTCAGCGAGGGCTATGGCCTGACCGAGACCGGGCTCGCCGCGCGCAATCCGCCATCCGGCCTCGATAAGCTCGGGTCGATCGGGTTGCCAAGCCCCGGCTTCACTTTTTCCCTCCGCGACGGCCAGGGGCGGGAAGTGGCGGATGGCAAAGAGGGGCGGGTGTGGCTCAAGACCGCGACGGAAATGCTGGGTTATTGGAACGATCCCCAGGCGACGGCCGAGGTGAACCGCGACGGCTGGTTCGATACCGGCGACGTGATGAAAGCCGACCAGGACGGCTATCTCTGGTTCTGCGGACGGCAGAAGCAGATCATCGTGCATGACGGCTCCAATATCTCACCACAAGAGGTCGAGGATGCGCTGCTCGATCATCCCGCGGTGGAAAGTGCCGGGGTCGTCGGTGTCCACAATCTGATGCATGGCGAGAATGTGCGGGCCTATGTGGCTCTCAAGCCGGGCGCGGTTCGGCCGAAGGCGGCGGAGTTGATCCGCTTCGCTCGCGCCCATGTCGGCTACAAGGCGCCGGAGGAAATTGTCTTTCTGGATGCCATGCCGCTCAATCCAACCGGCAAGGTCGATCGCGCCGCGCTGAAGGCTCTCGCCGCGGGCGAGCATGCTCAGGTCCAGTAGGAGTGTGCCGCGACACTGATCCCGACATTGACCAAACTGGCGCAATGGACGTGAACGTGTCGGTCCAAGCTGCTATCAATTCACCGGTACCGGAACCCTTAGCTTCGATCTCACGTTCTTGATCACCTGCCGGTTTCCCTGCGAAGGATCCAGCGACATTCAAAAAGGAGTGCCCCCCCATGAACAGGATTATCAGCATCGTTTCGACCGCCGTCGTGGCAGGTCTGACCCTCGTCTTGGCGACTTTCGCCGTCCTGGCGGACAGCGAGTTCGAAGGCGTTTGGGCGGTCAAGAACAGCGACGGCAAGCCGTTTGAGATCACCCTGTCGGCTGACGGTCAGGCGAAGGCCACCCTGGCCGAGACCATGGAAGGGACGTGGAAAGAGGACGGCGGCGCCGCCGTGATCAGCTGGACCACCGGCTGGACCACGAAAATCGCCAAGGATGGCGATCACTATGTGAAG
>DATKYG010000003.1:0-2127 GCA_035528655.1 Methyloceanibacter sp. | reverse complement strand
TGGGGTATCTGCTCCGCAGGCACTGGCCGCGGAGGGAGACGCGCCCGAGGCGGATGTGGTGGGCAAGGCCTCTTCGCCGTCACCCAAATCGCCGATCCATGTGGATATCGTCGATTACCAGAAGGCCGAGGAAGGGCCGGGTACCTTCAAACTCTCAGGCACGGCCATCGCCGGCAAGGACGTCTACATCTATCTCGACGAGAAGCCCATCGCGCAGGTGCCTGCCGCCGAGGGTGATGGCGCGTGGAGCGCCGAGGAGAAGGTCGAGATCGACGACAAGGTGCACGTGGTTCGTGTCGAACAGCTCGACGAGGTGACGAACATGATGGCCGCCCGCGCCCAGTTCAGCATCTCGCTGTCGCCACCGAGCCCCGAGGACTTGGCCGCGCCGCCTCCAGGCAGACGCTGATTTCCAGGGAACGCCCCAACCGGAGGCGGGTTGGCGCGGGGCCTGTGGAAACCTATATTGAGTGAGAAGGGGCAGCCATTCATGCTGCCCCTTTTGCCGCGCCCTAATGCGCTGATAGATAAAGACTTTTCATGCGAGATCGACTGCCGCAATCGACGAGCGATGCCGTGCTTCAGGCGCGGACGGGCCAACTTTCCGTCTTGCGGCAGCTGCTTCCCTATATCTGGCCCAAGGGACGCTCGGACCTGCATGCGCGCGTGATCCTGGCCTTTGGCGCGCTGGTGATCGCCAAGGTCATCACCCTGGCGGTGCCGATCGCCTACAAGAATGCGGTGGACTACCTCACCGGCGAAGCCACGACCGGCGCCACCCAGGGTGTCGATGCTCTCGGCTTGGCCATCGTTCCCGCCATGCTCATCGTCGCCTATGGGGTGGGACGCATCCTCATGGTGCTGTTCGCCCAGGTGCGCGACGTGATCTTCACGGTGGTCTCCCAGAACGCCGTGCGCCAGCTCGCCAACCGAACCTTTCGGCATCTGCATCGACTTTCCTTGCGCTTTCACCTCGAGCGGCGGACGGGCGGCCTCAACCGCGTCATCGAGCGCGGCGTCTCTGGCGTCGACACAATCATGCGCATGGCCGTGCTGAATTCGATCCCCACCGTGGTCGAGCTCATTATGATCGCCGGCCTTATCGCTTGGTACTTCGGCTGGATCTATGTGGCGGTCGTGTTCGTGACCGTGGTGGCCTATGTGCTGTTCACGTTCTTCGCTTCGGAGAAGCGCATCGCCATTCGCCGCGACATGAACGAGAGCGATACTGAGGCGCACTCCAAGGCGACGGACAGCCTGCTCAACTTCGAGACCGTGAAGTATTTCGGCAATGAGGAGCTGGAGGCGCGGCGCTTCGATGCCTCCATGGCGCGCTACGAGAAAGCCGCGGTCCGGACCTACACCACGCTCGGCGTGTTGAACTCGGGCCAGGCGGTCATCTTCAGCGTGGGTATGGTGGTGTGCATGCTGCTCGCGGCGCGCGACGTCACGCTCGGCGTCCTGACCGTGGGCGAGTTCGTCATGATCAACGCTATTTTGATCCAGCTCTATATGCCGCTGAACTTCATGGGCATGGTCTATCGCGAGATGAAGCAGGGGCTGATCGACATGGAAACAATGTTCGCGCTGCTGGATGAGCCCGCCGAAATCGCGGATCG
Organism: Methyloceanibacter sp.; assembly: GCA_035528655.1. Lineage (GTDB taxonomy): Bacteria > Pseudomonadota > Alphaproteobacteria > Rhizobiales > Methyloligellaceae > Methyloceanibacter. The sequence continues at coordinate 508 of DATKYG010000003.1, read as the reverse complement.
TCCGGACGCGAAGCCGCTTCGGGTCGAGAACGGCGCCGTCAAGTTCGAGAACGTGTCCTTCGACTACGAGTCCGGCCGTTCCATCCTCAAGAATGTCAGCTTCGAGGTCCCCGCGGGCCAGATGGTCGCCATTGTCGGTGCGTCCGGCGCGGGCAAGTCCACCATCTCTCGGCTGCTGTTCCGCTTCTACGAGCTGACAAAGGGTCGGATCACCATCGACGGCCATAATATCAATGACGTGACGCAAGAATCGCTGCGCGCGGCGATCGGCGTGGTCCCGCAGGACACGGTGCTGTTCAACGACACGATCGAGTACAATATTCGCTATGGCCGCCCGGAGGCCACCCCGGGCGAGGTGCGCGAGGCGGCGCGGCTCGCGCAGATCCACGATTTCATCATGACGCTGCCCCAAGGCTACGACGCGCTGGTCGGCGAGCGGGGCTTGAAGCTTTCCGGTGGGGAGAAGCAGCGCGTGGCGATTGCCCGCACCATCCTGAAGTCGCCGCCG
>DATKYG010000002.1:0-69051 GCA_035528655.1 Methyloceanibacter sp. | reverse complement strand
GAGGCGGTTCGCCCAGCATTCGTTGTAGGGTGGTGCGGGTGTCGAGGGCTTGCAGGGCTTTACGTGCCGCCTTGGCGTCCTTGGCGGTCATGGGCTCTCGCGTCGATACGGGTAGGTCTAGCCAGGTCAAATATCTGGCCTCCTCGTGGTCTTTCTCCTCGGGCGCACTTACCATCGGAACTTTCTCCAGGGCTGCTTGCGTTGCTCTTCGTTACCTTCCTCCAACTTTGGTTAACGAAACCCTACGCCAATGCGGCAGCGTCCCGACAGCGGTTACAGCCTTCTGCCAGAGCAGTTGGTGCCGGTCGCGGTCATCAGACCGCGCTCCATCTGCTCCTCGATATACGCCTCAATCTTGTCGTTGCCTCTGGCGCAAGCCAAGCTGCTTTGCTCGGCGGTCGGAGGAGCCAATGAAGAGGTCGTCGCTCAAGGCTCTTCGGTACTCATAGCCAGTCGCTGTCGTCAGTAGAAACGATGTCTAAGAACCAGCAGACAAGCGCAGCTATAGCTACGCCTGTGACCGTCACGGCAAGCGTTGCAAATATTGACACCATTGTGGTTCCCCCGAGTGGTTCAACAAAACTCAACTCGGGTGAAGCCGGAACGGTTCCCTGACGCATCCGTCTGGAACCAACTTGGGCCAATATGAGTTTATGCGACAGGGCCGACAGGGCCGACCCCGGCCCATAGTTTGGCACCCATACTCGGAGGGAGTTCCCAGGATGACTAACTTCATCAGTGCCTTGATTTTTGCTGCTGCGTTGATGTTTGGACTAGGTACTGGTTCAGCGTTGACTTACGCCTGCAATGAACAAACCGCCCAGGCCGAGGCTGCAACTGGATTGGTCCAGCTTGCAATGGACGACGCCGAAGATGCCATGTCCGAAGACGCTGCCTCTGACGACGCCATGTCCGACGACGCTGCCTCTGACGACGCCACGTCCGATGACGCTGCGTCAGATGACGCTGGCTCCGACGGCGAGAGCCAAGACTAAAAGCCCACAGCAACTTACTAAGGTCGATAAGGGCGCGTCTGGCTTTGGTCGGCGCGCTCTTTTTTTAAGGAGCGGCCATCTCCCTTATCATAGTCAGTCGCTACGGTTTTAGTCGCGCGCGGCGAGCCATACGGGGAGGCCCCGAAGGACATCGACATGCCGCTTCCCTGCCTCTGGCAAGACGAAGACACACTGGGCCGCGTATAGGGTGCGGCAAGGTGGCACTTTCCCAGCAAGGTCTTGTTAAGGCGCGCCGTGGATAGCCTAGAGCGAAACTTTCGGGGACCAAGGGACAATGAAGACTTTCGACGTAGCCGCGGCATTGGCGGTCTGCATAATCGCAGCGCAACTGCTTTTCGGTTAGAGCGGCGAAGCCATTGAACGGCGAACGTTCATGCTCGACACTCTTTCCCTCGCCAGTTGCCGCACGTCACCATGTTGCTAGTGGCGGCAAAAGTGGAACCGGGCATCACTCAGGCGCTCGCGTAGCGCACTCCGCTCAGCAACCGCTCGTAGAGCGCGCCCACGAACGGCTTCAATGGTGCCTCCTGGGATCAGCGACCTGGGAAAGAACGCCCGTCAGCGGCGCGCTGCACACCTTGGCGCATAAAGCGATAGTGATATGCTCAGAGCGAAGCGTGGCCGTTTCAAGCTTGTAGACCCTCAAAATGAAGGACCGTGAGTAATGCGTCGTTTGCTATTCGGTACCGCCGTGTTTGTCGGTGTCGTCTGGGCGGTGCCCGCAACGGCAACCCCTGTAGCTATGCCAGGGTTTAACAGCCAACACGTCGAGGCCGCGACGGTCGAGGAAGTTGCCTATTGGCGTCGCCGTTACCGGCGCTACGGCTATCGTGTGCCCTACGCCTACCCTCCCGCCTACTATGTGCCTCCGCCTGCATACGCCTACCCTCCCGCTTACTATCCGCCTCCTCCTGCATACGCCTACCCTCCCGCCGCCTATCCGCCTCCGAATGGCGACTACGGCGAGTATCCGTATGCGAATGGCGACTACGGCGGCTATCCGCCCCAGAACGGCTACTAACCGACCCAACGATAGGCTGGGTCATCGGTGGCTAGACTGGCGCTGCTGGTGCCGCTGGTATGGTCGGACCTGCCAGCAGAACGGCGCTCTACGGCGCGCACAAAACAAGCCAGCATCGCTAAGGTGCTGACCTTCGATGAGGCGCGGCGCATTGCTGTGAACGTGGCCAAGCTGCCGGAACTGTTGAGGGGGGGGGCGGACTAGCGGCTATGCAATCAGCGCTCGTCGGACGGTCGATTAGCCAGCCAGATCCAGATGAATAGCGAAGCCCATGCAAGGGCAGCCAGTAACGTGATGTACCAAGGCTGTGATGTGCTGCTTAGAACATAGAAAAGTCCGAAGCCCCCGATGAGAAATGCGGCGACTAGGCTGAAAAGCGTCATAACAACGCCCCTAACTTGCTCACTGTGGTCGCAAAAAACTTACACAACAGTAGAGCGAGCGCGACAGGACCAAAAACTCAAAAAACTTTCAGTGTTAATTCCGCCCGGCGCATTGCTGTGAACGTTGCTAAGCTGAAAGCTGCCGGTCACCGCATCGGTGCCGTCGTTGTCGGTGATCGTATAGTCGGTGCTCGGCTGGTAATTGCCGTTGGCAGCGGTTTCCTTTGAAAATATTGGTTCGCATATCAGGGTTTACGCAATAACCGCTCTCGGCATTTGGAAACGGCGTGAAGTCGGATGGGCCCAGATTTAGCAGATGCCGCAACGTCTCCTCATCCCTGGCGATAAACGCGTCCAATACAGCTTGCGTTATTCGGGCTTTCCGCTCGCGCTTAACTGCTCTGCGCGTGGTCGGCATCTCAGCAAGTCATCCCAATCTTGGGAGAGCCAGGACGACCGCGTGGGCCGACCGGCTGCAAGCTCACGCCTAGTTCCTTGAGTGCTTTGATGACTAGCGACCGCGCTGCGATTTCATCACTTAGAGCCGGATGCCCGCGCAGCAGATCGCCGTTTCCACTTCGGACAACTTCGCCATCTTTGTCGATGGCAGCACGACAGCCCTCCGCCCTATCCAGGGCAGAGCATGCTTGTGCCAGGATTTGGATACCGGCCAGCATCTTCGATGGCGAACTCCGCCATGACAGCATCGAAAAGCGCCCTGCCATGCCGTCTGAGAGGTAGCGGCGGCTCGATAACCGCATCGGCAACAATGTGCAGCACTGGCTTCTTTTTGGCTTGGCTCATGTTCAGTTCTCTCTGTGAAACATTCTGACGTTCTCAATATGCTGTCAGCGAAGGGAACCGCATCGTTTGTTCCCCTTAGCCCATGATGCCCCCGGAGCCCCCTGCCGGGGTCTTGACCTGGGGGCGGTATTCTCCCCCGGTAAAACGTCCCGAGTGTTTTGTGGGAATGGTATTCATCCGATGATGCCTGACCTGCGGGAGAGCATGTCTTTGTCACGCTCTCTCTCTTCCGCAGCAAGAAGCTCGGCATGCTTACGGCGCTTCTGCCGCTCGTTTTCCTCGGCCTGCTCAGTTCAATCCTGAGCGGCGGCACCAGTATTTCTCAAAATCTTGCCTAGAGCCGCCTCAACCTTAACGGCGGATTCTGTGGCTCCGGTGCGCTTTCTCGCCACAAAGCGGGGGAAACCTCCGGGCCCCAATCGGCGTTTAACTATCAGCATTCGGGGGGCACGCTTAACGGAGCATGCCCATGCTTGACGACCTGACAAACGAACCGGCTCACCGGCTGGCTAGCGAGCGGCCAGAATATCGCGGATATGAAATCCAGTTGCGCCACGAGTGGTCGAACTGGTGCGCGGCCGTGCATCCCACGCGGGCCGACCTTCCCATACTCGCCCAGTCGCCCCTGCTCACGCTCTCCCTCAACCGGGACGAGGCGCTGGCCGCCGCCAAGCGCAATATCGACGAAGCGCTGGGCCATCTAACGAAGAACGTGGCCTAGCCGGCGGCCTATTTGGTGAGTAGCGCGTAGGCCGCGTAGCAAAGGGTCAGCGCCAGCAGTGGCCGCAAGAGCCACTCCGGGGCGACACCGGCCAGCCGCGTGCCGAGGAGGATGCCGGGGATCGAGCCGCAGAGCAGCGCCAGCAGGATTCCCGGATCGACATGGCCGAGGCCGAGATGGCCGGCGCCGGCGACAAGGGTCAGCGGCACCGCATGAGCGATGTCGGAGCCGACGATGCGCTTCGCTGGCAGGCTTGGGAACAGGAACGCAAGCACCACCACGCCAATGGCGCCGGCGCCCACCGAGGTCAGGGTCACCAGCAGGCCGAGTGCGGCGCCGAACAATACCGTGGGAACCATGCGCGGGGGCACCACGCCGGTTGGGTTATTGCCGATGTGCCCCTTCATCAGGATGGGATAGAGCACGATGGCGACGGCGCTGACCGGGAGCGCGAAGACGAGGCCATAGCGAATCCATCCGGCCATGACAGCGGTGTCGAACGGGATGTAGGCCATGACCGCGAGCACGACGATCGCGGCCGGGATGCTGCCCATCGCCAAGCGCAACACGATCGGCCAATCGACGTTCTCGGCCAAATGGTGGCGCCAGCCGCCGACCGTCTTGGTCACCGAGGCATAGAGCAGGTCGGTGCCGACGGCGACCGCGGGCGCGACGCCAAAGGTCGAGATGAGCAACGGCGTCATCAAAGCGCCGCCGCCAACCCCCGTCAGGCCCACGAGGAACCCGACACCAAAGCCAGCGCCAGCCAGCGGCAGCAGGGCCGCGGCCCAGCTGAGGTCAACCATTGATGAGAGCCTCCCCCTAAGCTACCGGCGAGATCGCACCCTGTGGGCTTCTACCGTTATTATTGGTCAGTTTCGATCAGAACCGGAACCCCCGCCGAGCGTAGCAGAATAGCCACTTCCTGGGCACGCCGCTCGAATTCGGCACGGTCGGCCGGGGAATCGCCGAGATCTGAGCAGAGCCCTGCCAGACGCGCACGGTCAAGGACAAGAACATTGTCGCCGACCGCGGCCGCGCCGGTCTGCACCCAGGTAATGACGCCGCCGGCCACGGTCGTGCCGTCAACGGCGTTGACCAGCACGAAATTGCCGGTGAGCGGCAGGTCCCCGAACAGGTCGAGCGCGGTGGCACGGCCGAGCAGAATGCGGCAATCGGCGATGTCGTTGGCGCTGCATTCGTGCGCCGGGGTCGAGTCGAGCGTCTCGAAGTCCACCAGCGCCGACACGCTCATGGAGGTGACCGGCGTGAGATCGGTGGCGGTGCGCAGCAGATAGCCGGCTTCCGGGTCGAAGGATTTTTCCGAGAGCCAGACGAGGCGCGCCTCGATGACGTCGGCGTTCACCGGCCGCCGCTTGACCTCGGACAGCACGGCGCCGCGCGAGATATCGAGATCGGTGTCGAGCACCAGGGTGACCGCATCGCCCTTGTGGGCGGAGGCCTGGTCGCCGCTCATGGTGGCGATCCGCCGCAAGGTAGCGCCGAGGCCGCTGCGGGGGTCGACCACCCGGTCGCCGACCTTAATCGTGCCCGACGTGACCGTGCCGGCATAGCCGCGGAAGTCGCCTGAGGCGCGCAGCACGAGCTGCACGGGCATGCGGAACGGCGCGTCCTCCGGCTCGACCTTGGGATCGACGCGCTCCAGATATTCGAGCAGCGTCGGCCCGGTGTACCAGCCCATCTCAGCGGAGCGGGCAACCACGTTGGCGCCGGTCAGCGCCGCCACCGGAATGGCGGTAATCTCGGCGAAGCTGAAATTGCCGGCCAGCGCCCGGAAGTCGGCCTCGATGGCGCGGTAGCGCTCCTCCGACCAGTCGATCTGATCCATCTTGTTGACGGCGACAATGACCTTCTTGATGCCGACCAGATTGCAAATGGCCGCATGGCGCCGCGTCTGGCGCTTCACGCCATGACGGGCATCGACCAGGAGAATGGCGATATCGGCGTGGGATGCGCCGGTCGCCATGTTGCGCGTGTATTGCTCATGGCCCGGGGAATCGATGATGACGAAGCGCCGGCGCTCGGTCTCGAAATAGCGCCAAGCGATGTCGATGGTGATGCCCTGTTCGCGCTCGGCCACGAGACCGTCGAGCAGCAGCGAGAAATCGATACGCTCGCCGTTGACCGCGCGGGCATGCGAGGCATGCATGATGGCGGCGCGCTGGTCCTCGGTGACGCCGGCGGCGTCCCACAACAGCCGGCCGATCAGCGTGGACTTGCCGTCATCGACCGAGCCGCAGGTCAGCAGCTTGAGCATGGCCTCGGACTTCTGATCAGGCGCCAGAAAGGTCGTCCCCGCGGCGATTGGTTCGTCGAGCGCAGCCAAAGTCATTAGAAGTAACCCTCACGCTTCTTCATCTCCATGGCGCCGGCCTGATCGTGATCGATCAGCCGCCCCGACCGCTCGGACACGCGCGCCGACAGTGTTTCCTGCACCACGGCCTCAAGATCGGTCGCGTCCGATTCGATGGCCGCGGTCAGCGGATAGCAGCCGAGCGTGCGGAAGCGGACCTTACGTGTCTGCGCGACCTCACCCGGCAGCAACCGCATGCGCTCGTCATCGACCAAGATGATCTGGCCGTCGCGCTCGACCACCGGCCGCTCGGCGGCGAAATAGAGCGGCACGACTTCGAGCTTCTCCAGCATGATGTAGCGCCACACGTCGGCCTCGGTCCAATTGGACATCGGGAAGGCGCGCACGGTTTCGCCGCGACCAAGGCGGCCGTTCAACAGCTGCCACATCTCCGGGCGTTGTAGGCGCGGATCCCAGGTGTGACCGGCGGCGCGGAAGGAGAACACGCGCTCCTTGGCGCGGGAGGCTTCCTCGTCGCGGCGGGCGCCGCCGAAGGCCGCGTCGAAGCCGCCGGCGTCGAGCGCCTGGCGCAACGCCTGGGTTTTCATGATGTCGGTATAGACGGACGGCGGATGGTCGAACGGATTGATGCCGCGGGCGAGCCCGTCATGGTTGGTATGCACGATGAGATCGAGTCCGAGCTCCTTCGCCGTGCGGTCGCGGAAGGCGATCATGTCGTGGAACTTCCAGGTGGTGTCCACGTGCAGCAGCGGGAATGGCGGCTTGGCCGGCCAGAAGGCCTTGCGCGCCAGATGCAGCAGGACCGTGGAGTCCTTGCCGATGGAGTAGAGTAGCACGGGCGAGCGGAACTGCGCCGCCGCCTCGCGGAAGATATGGATGCTCTCGGCTTCGAGAAGCTTGAGATGCGAGGTGAGCGCGGTCATGCGGCCTTCTCTTTTTCTTTTGCGTCCTCGTTGACGTGCAAGCCGCACTCCTTCTTGCCCTCGTTCTCCCACCACCAGCGGCCGTCGCGCGGGTTCTCGCCGGGCTGAATGGCCCGGGTGCACGGCGCGCAACCGATGGAGACGAAGCCCCGCGCGTGCAGCGGATTGACGGGGATGTTGTTGGCGGCGATGTAATCCATCAGCGTTTTGGTCGACCAATCGGCGACCGGGTTCACCTTGGTGAGCCCGCGCTCGGCGTCCCACGCGGCGAACGGCACATCGGACCGTGCGTCGGAATGCTCCCGGCGCAGGCCTGTGATCCAGGCTTGAGCGCCGTCGAGCGCGCGGTTCAGGGGACGCACTTTCCGTATGTCGCAGCAAGCCTTGCGGTTTTCGACGGCATTGCGGAAGCCGAACACGCCGTCGCGGGCGACGAGATCCTCGACCTCGGAGGCGTCCGGCGCAACGAGACGGATGCGGATGCGGATGCGCAGCTCCGACAACTCGACGGTCTCCAGCACTTCGGGGAACAGCCGGCCCGTATCGAGGGTGAACACGTCAACGTCGCCTGACTTGGCAATGCCGGACTTGGCGATGGCATGGAGAATGACCTGATCCTCCAGGCCGAGACTGGTGGAGAAGGCGATGCGCCCTTCGATATGCTCGCCCACAGCCTTGACGCGGGCCACGAGATCGTCGGTCTTGCCAAGGACATCGTTCAGCGCGAGGGCGGCTTTGCGCGAGGCATCCCAGCGCTGCGGCAGCGTGTTGCGCACGGCCGGCTGGTAGTTGCGGGTGATGCGCTCAAGCGAGGCCTTCCACACGCCGACCGTTTCGGGATCGGTGATCTCGGCGGTGTCGAAGCCGGAGCGCAGCAGGAACTGTCCATGGTCGGGAATCAGATAGCCGACCGCTCTGATCTCGCCCTTGAAGCCGTGCCGCTCGCGCAACAGACGCGCCAGGCTGAAGCCGCGCCCGTCGGTGAAGTCCGGGAAGGTGATGGCGATGGGTCCGGCATTGCCGCCGGCCGCGGCGATGAGCGCGGCTTCGTCGGTCGCGGGCTCCAGCATCGTGGCAACCTCGTCAGGATCGGCGACGATGGTCCCGGTGGCCAAATCAACGAGCGCCATAGAGAGCCTCCTTGAACGGCGCCGCGCCGACGCGCCGCCACGTCTCGAGGAAGCTCTCTCCCTCATCGCGTTTTTCGATATAGGTGTCGACGATGGTGTCGATGGCCTGCGGCACGGCTTCCGCGCGGAAACCCGGCCCGATGATGGTCCCCACCGAGGCGCTGTCCTTCGGGTTGCCGCCGAGCGTGATCTGGTAGAGCTCGGTACCTTTCTTGTCGACGCCGAGAATGCCGATATTGCCGGAATGGTGATGGCCGCAAGCGTTGATGCAGCCGGACATGTTGAGCCGCAGCTTGCCGATCTCCTCCTGACGCGCAGGATCCTCGAAGCGCTTGGCGATCTCCTTGGCGATGGGGATCGAGCGCGCGTTGGCGAGGTTGCAGTAGTCGAGACCAGGGCAGCAGATCATGTCGCTGAGCAACTCGTTGTTGCCGGTGGCGAGGCCCGCAGGGACCAACTCGTCGTAAAGCGCCGGGATGTCGGCGATGGCCACATGGGGCAGCACCAGGTTCTGGGTGTAGTTGACGCGCACCTCGTCATGACCGAAGCGCTCGGTGAGATCGGCGACCAAATCCATGGCGTCGGAGGAGGCATCGCCCGGCGTGCGGCCCGGCTCTTTCAGCGAGATCACGACCGAGGCATAGCCCGGCAGGCGATGGGCCAGCACGTTGTGCTTGTACCAATTGGCGAAGGCGGGATCGGCGGCACGGCGCGCGGCCACAGCCTCGTCGCGCACAGGCCGCGGCGGCAGATCCGGCGGGGCAAAATAGGACATGATGCGCCGCTTCTCGTCCTCGGGCAGATCGACGGCGGTCTTGTGCGTCGCCTCCCAATCGGCCTCCACTTCCTCGCGGAATTTGTCGATGCCGAGGTGATTGACGAGGATCTTGATGCGCGCCTTGTGAATGTTGTCGCGACGGCCGAACAGATTGTACACGCGCAAGGTGGACTCGATGTAGGAGAGCAAATGCTCCTTCGGCAGGAAGGACCTGATCTCCTGGCCGACATAGGGGATGCGGCCCATGCCGCCGCCTACCAGCACGCGGAAGCCGTTCTCGCCGTTCGGACCTTTCACGATGCGCAAGCCGATATCGTGAAACGCGGTCGCGGCACGATCCTCGGCGGCGCCGGAAATGGCGATCTTGAATTTGCGCGGCAGCCAGCTAAACTCGGGATGCAGCGTCGACCATTGGCGCAAGATCTCGCACCAGGGCCGCGGGTCCTCGAGCTCGTCATTGGCGGCAGCAGCGAACGGGTCGGCGGTGACGTTGCGCACGCAATTGCCGCTGGTCTGGATGCAATGCATCTCGACATCGGCCAGCGCGGCGAGCAGATCGGGAATGTCGACCAGCTTCACCCAGTTGAACTGCAGATTCTGGCGCGTGGTGAAATGGCCGTAGCCGCGGTCGAACCGGCGGCCGATCATGGCAAGCTGGCGCAACTGCCGCGGCGAGAGCACGCCATAAGGAATGGCGATGCGCAGCATATAGGCGTGGAGCTGGAGGTAGAGTCCATTGCGCAAGCGCAGAGGCCTGAACTCCTCCTCGTTCAGCGCGCCCGATAGGCGGCGCTCGACCTGATCTTTGAACTCCGCCACGCGATCGCGAACGAATGCGTGGTCGAACTCATCATAGCGGTACATCGTACCAGTCCTTCGTCAGTGTTGTGCGATGCGCGGCACGGATGCGCTCGCGCACGGAAAGCGGATCGACCGCGCCGTCAACCAGCGCGACCCGCATGGGATAGACGCCGACAACCTGGCGCTCGCGCACCGCGTTCTCGGCGATGGTCTCGAGCACCTTCGTCTCCTCCTCGCCATCGGCGACGCGGGCATTGGCGATGGATTCCGTCCACTGGCCCTCGGCGGCGAGATAGACGACGACGCCGTCGGTGAGGCGGTTGGCGGTGATGACGTTAGGCATAGGCGCGCTTGACCTCCTCGGACCCGAGGATGTCCTCGACCACGCCGGACGTCGGCAGCCCCGCAACCTCGCCGAAGATCAGGACCGCCGGGCTCTTGAGCCCCAGACTTTCCGGATGGGCGGCAAGGGCTGCGATGGTGGTCGCGATGCGGCGCTCGTTGTCGCGGCTGGCATTCTCAACCGCCAGCACCGGCAGCCCAGTCCGGAAACCGGCCTCGAGCAGCTTCTGCGCGACGGCCGCGGCGGTGCTGACGCCCATATAGACGATGAGCGTGTTCTTGCCGGCGGCGAGCGCGGCGAGATCGAGATACTCGAAACCGGGCTCTTGGCCGCTGGCCTCATGGCCGGAGACGAAGGTCACGCTGTGGGACACGTCGCGATGGGTGAGCGGGATCTGCAGGCTGGCGGCGGCGGCAATGCCGGCGGTGACGCCGGGCACGATTTCGATGGCAATGCCTTCGGCCCGTAGCGCGTCGAGTTCCTCCCCGCCGCGGCCGAAGATGAAGGGATCGCCGCTCTTGAGCCGCACCACGGTCTGGCCGGCCTTGGCGCGGGCGATCAGCAGCGCATTGATCTCGCTCTGCGGCACGCTATGGGCGCCCTTGGCCTTGCCCACGGGGATCAGTTCGGCCTCGCGGCGGGCATGATCGAGCACGCCGTCTCCGACCAGGCGGTCGTAAAAGACCACGTCGGCGGATTTCAGCGCGCGCACCGCTTTCATGGTGAGAAGCTCGGGGTCGCCGGGACCGGCGCCGACGAGAAGCACGCGCCCGTGCGACGCGCCCGCCTCGCCCGCCTTGTCGATGGCGGCATCAATCAGAGCGCGCGCCCTCGGCTCATCGCCTTCCAACATGGCCTCGGCGGCGGCGCCTTCGAATACCGCCTCCCAAAATCTGCGCCGCGGGGCGCCCGCGGGAAGTTTCTCCGCGACGCGGCCGCGGAACTCGCCGGCCAGCTTGGCAAGATCATCGAGACGCGGATGCAGCTCGCGCTCCAGCCACGCGCGCAGGCGCTGCGCCAGGACAGGCGCCGCGGCAGACGTGCCGATGGCCACGGTGACTTCGCCGCGATCGACGATGGCCGGCAGCGCGAACGTGCAAAGCTCCGGGCGGTCGGGCACGTTGACCGGCACGCCGAGCGCGCGGGCCATGGCCGAGACGCGGGTGTCTTCGGCGTCATGCTCGGTGGCGGCGATCACGAGCGGCCGGCCGCGCACCTGATCGATGCCGGGCTGCGGCGCGAGACGGGCGACGCGGCCCGTCTCGGCGAGCTTGGCAAGCTCAGGCACGAAGTCCGCTGCTGCGACCTCGACCACCGGCGCCCGCTTCAGCAGGAGCCGCGTCTTGATGGCCGCGAGCTCGCCGCCGCCGACCACCAGAGGCGGCCTGCCGTCGAAGCTCACGAAGATCGGAAAGGTGCGCATCAGCGGGACCCTCCCACCGCCACCGGCTCGGCGGCGGAATCGGTCAGGCTTTCCGGCGCAAGCTCGACCTCGAGCCCGTCGAGCTCAGGCGTCATAATGAGCTGGCAGCAGAGGCGCGAGCGCTCGTCGACCTGAAAGGCGCCGTCGAGCATCTCCGACTCTTCGTCGGTCGCCGGCACGAGCTTGGCAACCCAAGCCTCGCCGACCCAGACATGGCAGGTCGCGCAAGCGCAGGCGCCGCCGCACTCCGCCTTGATGGGGAGGCCCCAATCGCGGATCACCTCCATCACGCGCCAGCCCTCGAGGGCTTCGAGGCGGTGAGTGGTGCCGTCGGGCATGCGGACGTTGACGAACATGTTTAGGCAACCCTCGCAACGCATTGCGGTTCAACCGAGGCGCTCGTGTACTTGAAACGTGACGGATTGTCAGGCGCAAGATCGCACCGGAAAGCGGCAGCAAAGGCCGCATGGCGTCGCCCGTACGGGCATATGCCCGATGCGTTCGCCGCGAAGTCTGCGTCGTTGCCGTCGATGTCCATGTCGCGCGCCCAATACCGGTTGCTCTCAAGCTCTGGCCCGAGAGTCCTCACAATATGGGGGACAGTACTGAAAAATAATTCTTCCAAGAAGAGGATATGGTGGAAAAAGGTGGAACTTTGTTTCTTTTGCTGTCTTTTAGAAGAATTATTTTCTGTTTTGCCCCCCCGGGCGCACGCTGAATCTCTCTTCCCTTTCTGCACAAAAAAACTGTTCTGGCGGCCCAACTCACCGAGCCCGCAACAAATCATCCACAGCCTGTGGACGACTCGGCGCTGAGGGCTGGCGCGCCCGCCAGAAACCACCAACAATTGGGCGGGGATTTTTATTTGGGGGACTGAAATGGGGCGCTTGCATCGCCACGGGTGGAATTTGCGTGCCGCCAAGGATGAAAATTCCGGGCACGAGCCATCAAGGCCCCTTCGGATGTTTCTTACCGGCGCAGCCCTGTGTCTACGCTAGAACTCAATTTGTTTCTCGGCGGCAACACCGTCAGCTTCGACGACGACGCCAATGTCAGAGGCCGGCTTGGCTTGCGTGCCGGCACCACGACGGAAGCCTGGGAAGGCACCATGATGGAGCCCTTCGTCACGGGAAGCCTGTGGGGCAATTTCACCGACAACAATCAGGCGACGCTCGTCTCCACCGGCACCGCCTTCCGCTACCAGGACAATCTCGACGATGTGTGGGGCGAGGTCTCCGCCGGCGTGAACTTCTTCAATCTCTCCGCCACCACCGCGGTGTTCGCCAAACTCGAGGTCACCTTCGGCGAGAACGTCTCCGGCGTCGGCGGCAAAGCCGGCATGCGCGTCAGCTGGTAAGGGCTTTTTCTCGCGCTACCGGCCCTTTTTTTATTGGCCCTATCGGCCTTCGGCCTACTTGAGGGCAGGCGCCACCTTGAGCGCGTTGGCGCTACCGGCCTCTGGCCACCTTGAGCGCTGCCTTCTTTGCGCTACCAGCCACGGGCCACCTTGAGCGCTGCGCTAGCCGCGCTTCACCAAAGCGTCACGGATTTCCTGAAGCAGCACCACCTCCTGCGACGGCGGCGGCTCGGTCGCCGGCGATTCCTCCTGCTTGCGGCGCAGCTGGTTCATGGCCTTGATCACCATGAACAGGACGAAGGCGACGATGGCGAAGCTGATCACGCTGTTGATGAATAGGCCAATATTCATGGTCGGCGCGCCGGCCTCCCGGGCTTGGGCCAAGGAGTCATAGTGGGCGCCGCTTAGCGGGATATAGATGTTGGAAAAGTCGACGCCGCCCGAAATGACGCCGATCGGCGGCATGATGACGTCGTCCACCAGGGACTTGACGATGGTCGAGAAGGCGGCCCCGATGACGATACCAACCGCCATGTCTACCACGTTGCCCCGTAAGGCGAATTCCTTGAATTCCTTCAGCATCGTCCGCATCTCTCGCGTCGTTTTAGGCCACGTCACCTCTCTGCCATGTTTCGGCGCAAATTGCATCTCAAGGCTGGTTTGCAAGCGCGCGCCTAGCTGCTACCTGCTTGGTGGACTTGGGGAGGAGGGAGCGTGACGGCGCAAGGGCCCGAAACGGAGCACGCGGCGGAGCACGCGGCGCGCGACCGCCATCAGTTGCGCACGCTGGCCGTCGCCATCACGACACTCGCGGCCGTGCTGTGCGCCGTGATCGTGACCATCGTCTACGCGCTGTCGCTCAACCGGCTTTGGTTCCTGCACTTCCCGCTCGGCCTCTATCTCTTGGCGCAGGGCCTGCTCATCTTCGCCGTCGTGGTCACCTTCTGGTATGTCCGCGTGCAGGAGCGTATCGACCACACGCGCAGCGTGACCGAAGAGATCGGGTAGACGATGACCGCCCTGCCGCGTCAGCGCAGCCCGAACCCCCATCTCGGCGCCTATTACGGCATCATCACCGCCGCCTTCGTGTCGCTGGCGATCCTGCTGGCCATGTTCGAGGAGCTCGGCTGGAGCGAGGGGGTTATCGCACGCTGCATGATCCTGCTGCCGCTCGCGCTCTATCTTCTCACCGCGGCCGGCTCGCGCACGCTCGACCCTGAAGACTACTTCGCCTCCGGCCGGCGGGTGCCTCAGGTCTATAACGCGCTGGTGCTAGCCGCCATTACGGTCGGGGGCGTCGGCTTCTTCGCCTATACCGGGGCAGTGTTCTTCCTCGGCTTCGATGCGCTCGCCATCGGTCTCGGCTGGACCTGCGGCCTGCTGCTGGCCGGCGTTCTGTTCGTGCCGTATTTGCGAAAAGCGGGCGCCTACACGCTCCCCGCCTTTCTCGGCCAGCGGTTCCGGTCGCGTCATGTCCGCATGACCGCCAGCGTGCTGCAAGTGGTGCCCACGGCGCTGCTGCTCGCCGCGGAGATGAGCATCGCCGCCGTGGTCGCTTCAATTTTCCTCCCGCTGTCCTTCTGGCTTGCCGTCCTGCTGGTCGCCATCTTCGTCGCCGCCGTCGGCATCCTCGGCGGCATGCGCGCGCTGACCTGGTCGGGAAGTGCTGAGTTTATCGCCGGCGCGGTCGGCCTGGCCGTGCCGCTCATCGTCGTCTCGGTACTGCTCACCCACCTGCCCGCGCCGCAATTCACCTATGGCGAGATGTTCGGTTCGCTGCAGAGCGCCGAGACCGCCGCCGGCATGTTGCCGGTGACGCCGGGCGATCTTGCGCCGGCGCTGACCGGTCCCGCCCCGACGGCGGTGACCAAGCCGTTCCTGCAGGCCTTCGGAGCCATCAACGAAGCGGGCTTCCTCTTGCTGTTCTTCACCTTCGCGCTCGGCACCGCGGCCCTGCCGAGCCTGCTCGTGCGCAGCGGGGTCACCTGCTCGGTCGCCGATCAGCGCCGGTCGACGGCCTGGGCGCTGGCTTTGGTGGCGCTGTTCGTGATCACCGCGCCGTCGCTCGCGGTGTTTGCCAAACTGCTGATGTTCCGCGATATGGCGCTCGCCCCTACGGCCGGTGTGCCGGCCTGGCTTTCGGAGTTGAGCGGACGGCAATTGGTGCAGGCGAGCGACGTCAACGGCGACGGCACGCTGGTGGCCAGCGAGCTTCTCGTCATGCGCGATCGCGTGGCGCTGGCGCTGCCCATGCTGGCGGAGCTTCCCTTCGTGCTTACCGCGCTTCTGGCCTCCGCCGGCATGGCCGTGGCGCTGGCCGCGGCCGGTTCTCATCTGTTCACGCTGTCCGCCAGCCTGGCAGACGATGTCTATGGCGTGCTGGATAAGCGGCCGATTGCACTGCCGCGCCTCATGGCGGCGTGGGCGGCGATCGCCGCGTGCGCGCTGTTCGTCCTCGTCTTCCTCCTGATCGCCGACGTCGACATCCTGCGGATGGCCGTGACGGCGTTCGCCTTTGCCGGCGCGACCTTCTTCCCCGTGCTCATGCTGGCGGTGTGGTGGCCGCGCTGTTCCGCATGGGGCGCGCTTGCCAGCTTGGCGACCGGGTTCGGGGTGCTGTTTCTCGTCGTCACGGTGGGCGGCCTGTTCGACGCGGCCGAAACCGCCGTGGGCACCGGGCTTGCGAGCCTCATCGCCGCCGTCTTGGCGCTGTGCGCCGGTGTCGGGACAAGTCTCTATGGGCCGGGATCCGCTTCCGTCGAGACGGCCTATTACGAAGAGATGCGCAAACCCGAAGGCGAGACGATCTTCGATCAAGCACAAGCGCGGACGGTCTCCGCGCGCAAGACCGGGGCGCTGAGGGAGCTCTAGCCATGGACCCACAACGGACGCCCGGCTCCTCCCGCCTGTCGCTCTACCCCGAGATCGTCCCCTACCGCAGCGGGCGGCTCCAGGTTTCCGATCTGCACGAGCTCTATTTCGAAGAATGTGGTTCGCCCACGGGCAAGCCGGTGGTCATGCTGCATGGCGGCCCGGGCGGCGGCATCTCGCCCATCATGCGCCGCTATCACGACCCGCGCCTCTACCGCATCGTGCTGTTCGATCAGCGCGGCTGCGGCCGGTCGATCCCACATACCTCGCTGGACGAGAACACGACGTGGGATCTGGTCGACGACATCGAGCGCTTGCGCGGCCATCTCGGCATCGACCGCTGGCAAGTGTTCGGCGGCTCGTGGGGCTCGACACTGGCGCTGGCCTACGCGCAGACGCATCCGATGCGTGTCGCCGAGCTGATCCTGCGCGGCATCTTCACGCTGCGCCGCGCCGAGCTCGAATGGTTCTACCAAGAGGGCTGCAGCTGGCTGTTTCCCGATGCCTTCGCGGACTACGTCAAGGTGATCCCAGAAGCGGAGCGCGCCGACATGATCGCGGCCTATTACCGGCGGCTGACGAGCGACGATCCCAAGACGCAAATAGAGGCGGCGCGCGCGTGGAGCGCCTGGGAAGGCCGCACGCTGTCATTGCTGCCCGACTTCGACCGGGCACGGCAATTCTCCGAGGATCACTACGCCCTCGCCTTCGCCCGCATCGAGTGCCACTACTTTATCCATGGCGGCTTCTTCGAAACCGACGGGCAGCTAATCCGCGACGCCGCGCGTCTGAAGGACATCCCCGGCGTGATCGTGCATGGCCGCTATGACGTAGTGACCCCGGTCAAGAATGCCTTCGATCTCGCCCAGGTCTGGCCCAAGGCAGATTTGCGCGTGGTGCCAGATTCCGGCCACGCCATGACGCAGCCCGGCATCGTGCATGAGCTGATCGCCGCGACGCGGATCTTTTCGGGAAACTAGGCTAGCTACCGCGAACCTAGCCGCCAGCCACCTGGCCGATGAAATTCAAGGCCACGCGCCGCTGATGCGGGGCGCTGCGGTGCTCGATCAGATACACGCCCTGCCAAGTGCCGAGTGTCATCGCCCCGCCCTGAACCGGGATCGACAAGCTCACCGAGGTGACCATCGCCTTGATGTGGCTCGGCATGTCGTCGGGGCCCTCCTCGTGGTGGGCGTAGGCCCGGTTTTCGGGCGCCAGGCACTCGAGCGCATCGAGAAGATCGCGGCGCACATTCGGGTCGGCATTCTCCTGAATGGTGAGCGAGGCGGAGGTATGGGCGACGAAGACGGTAAGGAGTCCGTCGTCCGCTCCTAGACCGTCGAGCCAGGCGGCAAGCGCTGCGGTGATCTCGACAAACCCTTTGCCGCGCGTCGGGATGGTCAAGGCATGGCTCGCCTGCACCAGGTCAGCCATGGCGCGCACCCTCCCGTCAGCTGCTTGAAGCCTGCGCGGTGCGGCAGATTGAGCCCGCATGTCCCGCTCTAGATCATTCCTTAACACAAAATTTACTCGGGCTTGACACCGTCATTAAGGCCGCTTCGTCACGCGTCTCCTCGGACCGGTCCCACAAACAATGGGGCGCGTTCAGCGGCGTCAACGCCATGGGGAACGGTATGGCTTCAGAAGCAAGTTGGCAAACCAGCAAGGCCGGCGGGGGTAGCACCGCCTTCTCGACTGATCAGCCCATGGACCAACGCACCGTCGAAACCCTGCTGCGCCGTCTGGTGGAGCGGGTCGAGGATAGCGAGCGCCGCTATGGCGAGGCCCTCGATGAGCTTCACGTGCGGCTGGACCGGCTGTCGCAAACCACGGAGGCCGCGCGGGACACCGGCGCGCCCGAGAACAGCGACACCTTCGACCGTCTGCACGCCCAAGTCAGCGATCTCGCCCGCCGCCTGGAGCAGGATACGTCCACGCCGCTCGACGATTTCGAGCGGCTGGGCAAGGCTCTGTCGGGGGCCCTGCATGGGGACTTGGAGAGCGACTTCGACGGCGACCTGAACAGGGACTTATTAGACGACGCTACGGCGTACCGCACACCCGCGCCGTTCGGTTATACGCCCGAGCCAAGCCCGTTCGCGCAAGCCGCCATGAGCGGCAACAATCCCGGCACCGGATTTCCGGATCTCGGCTACAGCGCGCCTGAGGCCCACCATCCCGCACAGGATCAGACTTACGCCGGCGGCCCCGGCGATCTCGACAAGCGGCTGGTGGAAATGGCCCAGCGGCTCGAGGACTCCATCGGCACGGCGATGCCGACCGGGGCCATCGAGACCCTGAACAGCAGATTGGACGACATCGGCGGCCAGCTCAGCCAGGCCCTCGAGACGGCCCCGACGCGCGCCGCCCTGGAGCATGTCGAGCAGCAACTTTCGGATATGAGTCAGCAGGTTAGCAGGGCCGAGGAGCAGCTTGGCAAGGTCGCCGGCATCGAGGCCCATCTGCTTAAGCTGATCGCGCGCCTGGACGAGAAGGTGGAAACGCCCGCCCCTCAAGCCGATCCGGCGCAGCTTGAAGAGATTGCCAACAAGGCGGCTGAAGGCGCCGCGCGCCTCGTCGCCGCTGACACGCAAAAGACCAACAAACGCCTCGACGCCATGCATCGCGACCTCACGGCCATGAGCGACAAAGGCCGCGAGAGCGGCGACCGGCTCGTGACCACGCTGGAAGCGGTGCATGAGTCCCTGAAGCAGCTGGTCCAGCAGGTCGAGCGGGGCTCTCCCGCGTTACAGCCGAAGGCGCGGCCCCCGTTCGTGGAGCGGGCCCGCCAAGCGGAGGCAATGCCCGCACAGACGCAAGCCAAGCCGGCCATGCCACAACAGCAGCCCGCCAAGGCGGCCGCCGGTGAGAAGCCCGCCAGTGAACCGGCCGAGGCGAAGGCGCCCACGCCGCAAGCGGCGAAGCCAAGCGAGCCGGCCGGGGCGAAGCCGGCCCCACAGGCGCCGGCCAAGAGCGATCACGCCGGAGAGCCGCCGGTCAGGGAGCGCTCGCTGCGCGACCGCCTCGGCGCCGCCATTCCCGATTTCAAGGAGACCGAGACGCCGCCGCCGTTCGGGCGCGCGAAACGTCTCACCTCCGAAGACGAGGCCATTGATCTCGATGCGGCGGCCGCGCCGCGCCGGGCGGCCGACGTCCAGGCTCCTCGCAAAGGGGGGCCGATGGCTGCTGGTCTCGACGCTGAGACCGATGTGCCCGACGATCTCGTGGCTGCGGCGCGCCGTGCGGCGCAGGCTGCGGCGCTGCGGGCCGAGGGTCGCGGCGGCCGCCGGTCTTCCAAGCCTGTACTCGGCAGCGGGGCGAGCGAGGACCAACCCGGGCGCCGCAAACGGTCCCTGCTGATCGTCGCCGCTGCGGTCCTTCTCGCGCTGAGCGCGCTGCTGCTGTTTACCCGGCTCGGCTCGAAGCCTGAAGCGACCGCGCCGGAAATCGAGCAGATAACACCGGTGCCCTCCGACGGCACCGACGACATGACGGCCCCCATCGACGAAGCCCCCGCGGCCGCGCCCGAGAAGTCCGGATCTTGGGAGCCGATGCCGGATATCGGCGAGAACCCCGCCGACAGCGCCGCCGGTGGTGGCATGGGAGCGGCGGGCTTCACCGAGATGGCCAAATCTTCTTCGCGGCGGCTCTCTTCTGGACGAGTGTCTTCAGGCCACACGCCCATGCCGGCCAGCGAGCTGACCCCTGAGCCGCAACTTGCATCGCTGAAGCCGACCGGCCCGTCCGCGATGCCGCCTGGCGTGACCTTCTCCATCGAGGACCCGGCTTTCGGGCCCACGGCTCCGCAAGTCGCCGCACCGGCGCAGCTTACGCTGGCCCCCGCGGCGCTCGGCCCGCTGGCAATGCGCGAGGCCGCCGCCAAAGGCGACGCCGCCGCCCAATACGCCGTGGCCATCCGCTACGCCGATGGCATCGGCACCAAGGCCGACCCGAAAGAGGCCGCCAAGTGGCTCGAGCGCGCCGCCGCGAGCGGCCTGGCGCCGGCCCAATACCGCTTCGCCGCCATGTATGAGCGCGGCGTCGGCGTCGACAAGGACCTCGACCGGGCACGGTCATGGTATGCGGCGGCAGCCGAGAAGGGCAACGTCAAGGCCATGCACAACCTCGCCGTGAGCGTGAGCGGACGTGACGGCGGCCAGCCGGACTATCCGCTCGCCGTCAAATGGTACGGCGAGGCGGCCAACCATGGTCTGGCGGACAGCCAGTTCAACCTCGGCATTCTGGCCGAGCACGGCCTCGGCATGACCAAGACTCTCAGCGAGGCCTATAAATGGTTCTCGCTGGCCGCAAAGACCGGCGATGCAGAAGCCGCCAAGCGGCGCGAGATTATCCGGGTGCAGCTCGCACCGGCCACGCTGGCGGAGGCCGAAGCCAGCGTGAAGGCCTGGAAGGCGAAGCCTGCACCGGCCGAAGCCAATGAGGTGGCGGAGCAGCCGGCCTGGGCCGCCAAGGCGCCGGCCACCCACAATGCCTCGCTCGTGAACCGCGCCCAGACCCTGCTCAATTCACTCGGCTACGATGTCGGCCCGCCGGATGGTGTCATCGGCAGCCGCACGCGCACTGCGGTCGAGCTGTTCCAGCGCCGCAACGGTCTCGCTGAGACCGGCGAGATCTCCATCCCGCTCGTCACCCAGCTCGAGCGCCTGTCCAGCTAGCAGAAACTCCGGCGGACGGACCAAACAGGTCCGTGGCGGCATAGAAGCCGCCCATATTCCAAAAAGTGATGACATTTCGGTAAGTCCCGGGCCTAACGCATTGACAGGCTGGCGCGTGGCGAACAGTTTGCCAGCGCGCACCTTTTCCAACGCCCCGGCCGATGTTTCAGATTTATCTGCCTATTGCCGAAATCTCAGTGAACCTTTTGGTCATGCTGGGACTCGGCGCGGCGGTCGGCTTTCTCTCAGGCATGTTCGGTGTCGGCGGCGGCTTCATGCTCACGCCGCTTCTCATGCTCTCCGGCATTCCGCCGGCCATCGCCGTGGCCACCGGCGCCAACCAGATCGTCGGCACGTCGGTCTCGGGCACCTTGGCCCAGTGGCGCCGCGGCAATGTCGACCTGCGCATGGGCTTCGTGCTGATCGTGGGTGGCGTGGTGGGCGCGGTTACCGGCGTCTTCCTCCTCAAAATTCTGCGTGAGGTCGGCCAGGCCGGCCTCATGATCTCGCTCACCTATGTGGCCTTTCTCGGGGTCATCGGCGCAATGATGCTGTGGGAGAGCGTCAACGCGATGCGGCGGGCCCGCGCCGGCAAGACCGTGTCGTCGCGCCGGCCGGGACAGCACAACTGGATTCACGGCCTGCCGTTCAAAATACGCTTTCCGCGCTCGCGGCTCTATATCAGCGCCATCCCGCCGCTGGTGATCGGCGGCCTGGTCGGGTTGCTCGCCTCATTCCTCGGTGTGGGCGGCGGCTTCATCATGGTGCCGGCGCTGATTTACCTGCTGCGGATGCCGACCAACATCGTCATCGGCACCTCGATCTTCCAGATCATCTTCATCACCGCCATCGTCACCCTGCTGCACGCAACGCTCAATTTCACGCTCGACATCGTGCTGGCCGTCCTTTTGGTGATCGGCGGGGTAATCGGCGGCCAGTTTGGCGTGCGCGCGGGACAGAAGCTGCGCGGCGAGCAATTGCGCGCGCTGCTCGCCGCGATGGTCCTTCTGGTGGCCCTCCGCATCCTGTTCGACCTGGTGCTGAAGCCGTCGGAGCTGTTCACCATCGTCCCGCTGGCGGGGGTCTGATGTTGACCGCCCTCCGCATTAGTGCCGCGGTCCTCCTGGCCCTGTCGGTCGCGTTCGGCCTGTCGACGACCGTGGCACTCGCCCAGAAGAAGGCAGCGCCGCCGGTAGAGGAGCCGGCCAGCCAGGAGCAGGTGCAATCCGACATCTCCACGCGCGACATCGCCATCCAGTCGAACTTCACCGGCATCGAGATCCTGATCTTCGGCAGCGTCGACTTTAGCGACTCGCGGACGCCCGGCGAAGGCAGGTATGACGTCATCACGGTCGTGCGTGGCCCTAACGAGCCGATCGTCCTGCGTAAGAAGGAGCGGGTCGCCGGAATCTGGATAAACGGCCCGGGCAAGAGCTACAGCACCGTGCCGGGATTCTATGCCGTGCTGTCGACCCGGCCGGTCCGGGCCATCGCGTCGGACCAAACGTTGAAGGAACTCGGCATCGGCCTAGCGGATTTCAACTTTGGACGCGCCACTGTCGGCAGTCCGCAGGAGCAGGCCTACCGCTCGGCCATGATCCGGCTGAAGAAGCAGAAGAAGCTGTTTCAAGAGCGGGACGATGCGGTGAAGTTCATTGGCCGGAGTCTGTTCCGGGGCACGGTCGCCCTGCCCGTCAACGTCCCCATCGGGCGCTACTCGGTCGACGTCTATCTATTCCGGGATGGCGCATTGGCGAGCAAGAGCCAAGGCTCGCTCGAGGTGAACAAAGCCGGCCTCGAGGAGATTGTCTACAAGCTCGCGTTCAGGCGGCCGTTCCTCTACGGACTGCTCGGCGTCTTGATTGCCGTGCTGGCGGGCCTCGCCGGGTGGTATGCCTTCCGCCGCGACTAGAGGCTGGCCAAAGGGTCAGTCAGGCAGGAGCAGGCTGCCGAGCACGGGATAGACGGCGTGCCGGCCCATCATCCAGGCCTCGAGATGCTGCCGCAGGAACAGAGTTCGGAAGGCTTCGTGCAGCACGTTCAGGCCGCCGGCATAGGCGCCGAAGGCGGGCATCACCAAGCGCTTGCCGTCGGTGGCGAAACAGCGCCGCCGGATCACCATGCCGCGGCGGGCAATGCGCGCCACCGGGTGCAGATGGCCAACGATCTCCGGACCCGAGGGCTCCTCCGACGGCTCGTGCCTGAGCGTCACGCCCGACATTGACAGCGTGGCGCAGACTGTGCCGCCGATGCTGCCGGGCAGATGCGGATCGTGATTGCCGCAGATCCAGTACCAGTCGCGGCCCTGCTGCAGCCCCGTCAAGAAGGCGAGATCGTCCGCCAGCAGATAGTCGGCGCACTCGCTGCGATGAAAACTGTCGCCGAGCGCCACCACCCGGGCCGGGTCGACAGCGGCGATGATCTTGCCGAGGCGGGAGAGCGTGGAGCGGGTGTCGTAAGGCGGCAGCAACATGCCGAGCGCGGCAAAGGCGGCGCCCTTCTCCAAATGCAGGTCGGCGACGAGAAGCGTGTCCTCCGCCTCCCAGTAGAGCGCGCCGGCGGCAAGGGGTTTGAGCGCATGGCCCGCGACCTCGACATGCGAGCGGAGCGTGGGCGCGGTTTCCGGCATGAGATTGGGCCTAGCGCGCAGCATGTTCCCCCAATGCTTCAGCGATGAGTTCCTCAACGGTCTCACGCAACAAGGTGTCGCCGACGTCGCTCGGGACGCTCTCGCGTCCGATCTCTAGCATGACCGGCACGGCGAGCGGCGAAACATGACTCACCGCACTATGCCTGATTCGTCCGCCGATCCGTTTCAAGAATTGGCCGAGACGGCCGACGTCGATCAAACCGGCGGCGGCATCGGCGAAGGCGGCTTTCAACAAGACATGCTCCGGCTCGTGCTGGCGCAACACGTCATAGATGAGGTCGGAGGAGACGGTCATCTGCCGTCCGGTCTTCTCCCGGCCCGGATGACGGCGTTCGATCAGGCCGGAGATGATGGCGCAGACCCTGAAAGAGCGCTTCATGAGGCTCGACTCGGCCAGCCAAGCATCGAGATCGTCGCCGAGCATATCCTCGTCGAACAGCTGCGCCAGGTCGATGCGGCCGACACGGACCATCCCGCTCATGTCGTTGAGGCCCCAGATGGCGAGCGCATATTCGTTGGCGACGAAGCCCAGCGGCGCCGCACCCGCCCGCTCCAGCCGCCGCGTCAGCAGCATGCCGAGACTCTGATGCGCCAGCCTGCCCTCGAAGGGATAGCAGACGAGATAGTGCCGCTGGCCGCGCGGAAATGTCTCGATCAGCATCTCGTCGGCGGCGGGCACATAGGAAAACTCGGCCTGAAGCCGTAGCCAATCGGAGACCTGGGCCGGCAGCTTGGGCCACGCGTCCCGCTCGGCCAGCATGTGGCGGACGCGGTCGGCCAGATAGGTGGAGAGCGGGGACTTGCCGCCCTCATACGCGGGCACCTTGGGATCGGTCGCATGCGCCCGGGTAACGATCGCGTCCATCTCGCGCAGACCCTCGAAGCGCAAGACCTCGCCGGCGAAGACGAAGGTGTCGCCGGGACTGAGCTGCTCAATGAAATATTCCTCGACCTCGCCGAGGACGCGGCCGGCAAGCACACTGCTGGCTTTGAGCGTGCCCTTCCCCCGCGCGAGCCGCACGCGCAGCATCGGCGCCTCGACGATGGTGCCGACATTGAGCCGGTATTGTTGGGCCAGGCGCGGATGGGCGAGGCGGTAAAGACCCTCCTTGGTGCGCTTCAGCTTGGCGTAACGGTCGTAGCTGGCGAGCGCATAGCCGCCGGTGGCGACAAAGGCCAAGACCTGGTCGAAGCCGTCGCGGGTGAGCCCCTGATAGGGCGACGCGCTGGTGACCTCGCGATACAGCACATCCGGATCGAAGGGGCCGGCGCAGGCCATGCCAAGGATATGCTGGGCGAGCACGTCGAGCGCGCCGGGCTTCGACGGCGGGGTGTCTTGCGCGCCCTCTTCCGCGGCTTCAAGCGCGGCCTGGCACTCCATGACCTCGAAGCGGTTGGCCGGCACCAGCAGGGCCTTGCTCGGCTCATCGAGCCGGTGGTTGGCGCGGCCGATACGTTGAGACAGGCGGCTGGCGCCTTTCGGCGCGCCCACATTGATGACGAGATCGACATCGCCCCAGTCGATGCCGAGATCGAGCGTCGAGGTGCAGACCACGGCGCGGAGCTTGCCCGCGACCATGGCCGCCTCGACTTTCCGGCGCTGACCGACGTCGAGCGAACCGTGATGGAGCGCGATGGCAAGGTTGTCTTCATTGCAGCGCCATAGCTCATGGAACAGCATCTCGGCTTGCGAGCGCGTGTTGACGAACATCAGCGACAGGCGGTGCGCCTTGATCGCCGCATACATCTCCGGCAGCGCATAGCGCGCGGCATGTCCGGCCCAAGGCAGCTCGGCGTCGGATTTGAGGATGGAAATGTCGGCCTTGATGCCGCCCTCGGCCATGACGATCTCCGCCAGCTTTGTCGCGGTCTGATCCTGGTGCGGCACCAGATAGGCGGCGAGCTCCGACGGTTGCGCTACCGTCGCCGACAGACCGATGGCCGTGAGATCGGGCGACAATGCGCGCAGGCGCGCCAGATCGAGCGCCAAGAGATCGCCGCGTTTGCTGGTGGCGAGCGCATGCAGCTCATCGAGGATCACGCATTTCACCGAGCCGAACAGCTCGGCGGCGCTCTCATGGGACAGCATCAAGGCGATCTGCTCGGGCGTCGTCAGCAGGATGTCGGGCGGCAGCACCCGCTGGCGCGCCCGGCGCGCGGGCGGTGTGTCGCCGGTGCGCGTCTCCAGCGTGATAGGCAGCCCCATCTCGGCGACGGGCGTGGCGAGGTTGCGGGCAATGTCGGTAGCGAGCGCCTTCAGCGGCGAGACGTAAAGCGTGTGAATGCCTCGCGCGGGCTCCAACTTCGGCGCGCGCGCGGCGAGATCGACGAGGCTCGGCAGGAAGCCGGCCAAGGTCTTGCCGCCGCCGGTCGGCGCGATGAGGAGCGTGTCCCGGCCGCTGGTGACGATATCGAGGAGGGCGAGCTGAAGGGCGCGCGGTTGCCAGCCGCGAGCCCGGAACCAGCCGGCGAAGGGCTCTGGCAAGCGCATGCCCGCGCCCGCCGCACGATCGGCATCATTTGCCGGCTTCCGTCGCGCCCTCACCTTGCCTCGATCCTTCTTGGTCCTAGCCGCCTTGATCTCGGCCCGGTTGAGCCCCACCTTTGCGGGAGTTCGATTCGATAGCCCCGATCTTCAAAGGAAATGGACAGATGGTACGGTTTTTTGGCGGCAATCCGGCACTTGTCCTGCTCCGGCTGGTGATCCTATCGGTGATCATGGGCGTCGTCCTGGCGGCTTTGGGCTTCAGCCCCTACGACATCATCCAGAACATGCGCGATCTCGCGGCCCGCATCTACGACATGGGCTTCGCCGCGGTGGAGAAGGCGTTCCGCTACTTCCTGCTCGGCGCGGTCATCGTGTTCCCGGTGTGGGTGGTGATGCGCCTGGTGAAAGTGGCCGGGCGCGAGAGCGGCGACATGACCGCCGACATGGCCAATACCGGCGCGTCCAAGCGGGAAGCCTAGACCAGCCGCGTCTCCCTTCTTCCTGTCATGCCCGGACTTGATCCGGGCATCCATGTCGTGACGCGTCGGCAAGTTGCGGCGCCACCGGAATGGATTGCCGGGTCAAGCCCGGCAATGACGAAGGTTAGACGATCTTCAGCACCGCTTCGGGCGGGCGGCCGATGGCCGCTTTATCGCCCGAGACCACGATGGGGCGCTCGATGAGGATCGGATTCGCCACCATCGCCGCGATCAGGGCATCGTCCGTGAGGCTTGAGTCCTGCATGCCGAGCTCGGCGTAACGTGCCTCGCCTGTGCGCAAGATATCGCGCGGCTTCAGCCCGAGCTTTTTCAGCACACGCTTCAGCTCGGCGGCGGATGGCGGCGTCTCCAGATATTTCACGATCTTCGGCGCGATGCCCTTCTCCTCAAGCAGCGCCAGGGTCTGGCGCGACTTCGAGCAGCGGGGGTTGTGGTAGATGGTGACGGTCATACGACGATCTCCGGCAGCTTCGCCTCGGCCCAGTCGGACGCGCGCCGGCCGATGAGGGGTGCAAGCGTCTCACTCTTCTCCCCTGCGACAGCATCCATGAGCGTCTGCTTGATGCGGGCGATGAGGCCAGGCCCCTCGAACACGAGCCCGGTATAGAGCTGGATGAGCGATGCGCCCGCCTCGATCTTGGCCAGCGCCGTCTCGCCGGAATCGATGCCGCCGACGCCGATGAGCGGCAGCTTGCCTTTGGTGAGCTGATAGACGCGCGCCAGCGTGCGGGTCGTGCGCAAAAACGCCGGGCGCCCCGACATCCCGCCGGCCTCGCGGATCAGGGTTTGATCGTTGAGATTGTCGCGGGCGAGCGTGGTGTTGGAGATGATGATGCCGTCGATGCCGTTCGCCTCGATGACGCTCGTCACCTCGGGCAGATCAACGTCGGCGAGATCCGGCGCGAGCTTCACCAGCAGCGGCGGGGCTTTGGGCCCAAGGCCTTTACGCGCCTCTTGTACCTTGCCGAGCAGCTCGTTGAGCTTTCGCGGCGCCTGAAGGTCGCGCAAGCCGGGCGTATTGGGGGAGGAGATATTGACGGTGAAATAGCTGGCCACCGGCGCCATGCGCTTCACGCCTTCCACATAGTCGGCAATGCGGTCGGTGCTGTCGCGGTTGGCGCCGAGATTAACGCCAACGATGCCGCGCGGGCGATCCTTTTCCAGGCGCGCGAGCGCCGCCGCCTGGCCCTCATTGTTGAAGCCGAGGCGATTGACGATGGCGTGGTCGGCCTGGGAACGGAACACGCGCGGGCGCGGGTTGCCGGTTTGCGGGCGGGGCGTCAGCGTGCCCACCTCGGCAAAGCCGAGCCCCATGTCGAGAAGCTGGCACGGCACGCGCGCATTCTTGTCGAAGCCGGCCGCCATGCCGATCGGATTGGGGAAATCGAGGCCGAACAGGGTTTGCGCCAGGCGCTTGTCGTCCGGACCGGAGCTGCGGGGATAAATGCCGAGCTCAAGCGTCTTCACGGCGAGCTCGTGGGCGCGTTCCGGATCGAGGGCCAGCAGCAGGGATTGGCCGAGGCCGAACAGCGCGCTCAAGCGCCAACCCCTTCGGGCAGGATATGGCGCTCGTCGTCGTCAAGCTCCAGCGCGTCGGCCGACAGGATGGCCTCGAGCGGAAGCGGGCCATAGAGATGCGGGAACAGGTCGCCACCGCGGGATTCCTCCCATTTCAGGCCGGGACCGAGCCGGGCGGCATCGACGGTGAGCAGCAGCAGATCCTCCTGCCTGGGATAGTGCTTGGCCAGCGTTTCGGCGACTTGATGGCCGGCGGAGAGATGGATGAAGCCGTCACGGAGGTCGTCGGCCGAGCCCATGACGCACCCTTCGCTTTTTGCCGCCTCATAGGCGGCGTCGGCGAGGATCTTGTAGACGGGCTGGGATGTCTGCGCGGTGGGCATTGGGGCGTTGGGAATCCGTTATCTGGGCTTGCGGAGACTAGCCGTCCCCTAGGGGCCCCGACAAGGTGGCCTCGCGGGCATGCTCCAATAATGGCTTCTTTGGTGGCATCGGACCGCCAAGCTCCTATATGGTCCGTCAAACACGATCTTCCGGAGAAATGATGAGCTATTCGATTCGGCGGGGGACCCCGCCCAACACCAGAACCGTCATGCGCCTGACCACACGGGACACGGTCAAGCAGGCACGCGAGCTGATCGAGGGCGGCGACCATGAGTTCCGAATCTTCAATAGCCGCGGGGAACCGGTCAAACTCAAGGACCTCGAGCGGGTCCTGGGATCGCTGCCGGCGCGGTCTGGCTGACCACCGACCCCAAATGCGGTGGACGAGCGGCGCGAAAATAAGCCATAATTCCTATCTGTAGGCATATATTCCGATTCGGCAGAAGCCTCTCGGTCCCTGCCGCCGTGTCGAGGCGCATTCCTTGAACAGGCTCACCCATGCCCGGGTTTGGTCGGCCATCGACGCGCTCGCGCGGCGCTATGGGCTCTCGGCGTCCGGCCTCGCTAAACAGGCCGGCCTCGACCCCACCGCCTTTAACAAGTCAAAGCGGGTTACCGGCGAAGGCCGTCCCCGCTGGCCGACCACCGAGAGCATCGCCAAGGTGCTGAGCGCCACCGGCGCCTCTTTCGACGACTTTACCGCACTCGTCACGGCGAAGCCCCGGCGGCGCAATCCGGCCCAACCGATCCCGCTGATCGGCATGACGCAAGCGGGCGGCGGCGGTTTCTTCGACGATGGCGGCTTCCCCGTGGGCGGCGGCTGGGACCAGATCCGCTTTCCGCGCGTGGACGACGACAACGCCTATGCGCTCGAAGTCACCGGCGTTAGCATGGCGCCGCTCTACCGCGACGGCGACGTGCTTATCGTGTCGCCCAACGCGGCGCCGCGCAAAGGCGACCGCGTGGTGTTGCGGACCCTCGATGGCGAGGTGATGGCCAAGGTGCTGGTGCGGCGCACGGCCAAGATGGTGGAACTCGCCTCGCTCAACCCTGCCCATGCCAATCTCGTGTTTCCGGTCGAGCGGATCGACTGGATCGCCCGCATCATCTGGGCCAGCCAATAATCGCATGCGCCCTTAAAGCTGCCGCGCATCTCGTCTAAGATCGCGGTCATGCGGCTCGCCTCACGGATCCTCACCGCCCTACTCGGCCTCGCGCTGATCTGGTTCTTGTGGCCATTCGGCGGCAGCAACGAGGTGGTGACCGCCGTGTCGCCGCCGCCGCCCGGGCATGAGGGTCGGCTGTTCACGACACCCGATATCCCTGCCACCAGTGCCCCTGCCCCCAAAGCTGCTACTCCCAAGGTGGCGGCGCCTCAGGCCGCGACGCCAAAATCCGCTCATGCGATCCCAGGTCCGCAGGCCATCCCAGGCCCGCAGACGGCGGGCGGTGGCCAGACGGCGGCGCTAACGACGGACGCAGGCGCCATCAAGCCCCCGCTCAAGCCCAAGCTCTATTACCGCGTGGTGGTGCGCGACGGCGGCACGCTGGACTCGGCCGGCACGGCCATCACGCTGGACGGCATCAAGGCCCGCGCGGCGCACGCCAAGTGCAAGGACAAGACGGGGCGGAGCTGGGCCTGCGGCGCGAAGGCGCGGCTGGCGCTGATGCGGCTGATCAGCGGCCGCGCGGTCACGTGCAAGGTGCCCGCCTCGGGGGCGCCGAAAGCGCTCACGGCGCGCTGCAGCGTGGGCGGCAAGGATCTGTCCGTCTGGATGGTGGACCAAGGCTGGGCCGAGGCGGCCGCACCGGCAGAGCCCAAACTTGCCAAGGCGGCGGACGCCGCGCGGCAGCGGCGCATCGGCCTTTGGCGCTGAGGTTAGTCACTCCCAAAAGAAAATGGCAAAACGCCGCTCGAGCGAGCGGCGCTTAACTCAAGCCGCCTACGAGTTGTCGCAGATGACCTGGACGTCGATATTGGCTTCCTCGCGGGTGGGATAGCCCTGCTTGCCAATCTGCATGCCGAGCTCGTCTTCGCTGACGACCTCCTTGTCGACGACGCGGCAATGCTGATTGTTGTCCTTGATGATGACGAACTGGCTGGCATCAGCGGCGGCGGCGCCGGCAAAGCTGAGAACCAAAACGGCGGCGAGAGCGTATTTGACAAACATGGGGTTCCTCCGGGTTGCAGTCACCGCACATGGCCACAGACATTTCTAAAACGCGCCTAATCCGGTTCGCAAACTGCCGACAATTGCGAGAGATTTTGTGGGTGGCGCGAGAAAAGGTACCTGTGTGCAATCGTGCCCAAGTGATTGCGCCTTGACCGTCAGACGATCACATTGGTCTGATATCGATCAGTCGGAAGCGCTAATCCTCAAAAGGGGACGAGATCATGTCGATCGGACTTATACTTATCATCATTCTCATTGTCTTCTTGTTGGGTGGCTTCAGTGGCCGCTTCGGCGGCTACGGTTATGGCTACGGAAACGGTGGCATCGGTCTCATCGGCATTATCCTAATTGTTCTCCTCGTCCTGCTGCTCATGGGCCGGATTTGATCGGCTAGGATTGCGCCGAAGCTGCCGTACCGAGCCGCACAAAAGCAGAGCGGCCCCGGGGAACCCCCGAGGCCGCTTGTTTTGATGTCCGCTTGGAAGAAGCAGGCAAGCTACATCTTCTTCGTTCCGGTCTCATCCGCCGAGTCGTCCTCGGACGGCGTACCCTCCATGTCCTTCGCGGTCGCCGCATCGGCGCTGACCCAGCCCTTGGCACAACCGTCCTTCCACTCGTCGGCGGAAATCTTGGCGTCCTTGGACGAGTCGACCATCTAGAAGTTCAGGATGTACGGCGTGGCCTTGTCTTGCGACAGGGTATCGCCGTCCGGTCCAGCCATCTCCCAGGCCTTGATGCACTCGGCCTCGCTTAGAATCTTGCCCGGACGGCCCGAGGGCGCTTCCATCTGCGAGCCTTCCGGCACGGGCGCGCCGGCACCGGCAAAGGCGTAGGTGGCGCTGGTCAACAGCATCACGGCAGTCAGTGTGGTGAGTTTCATAACTTGATCTCCTACGTTTCCTCGTGGGCTCAGCCCAAGCTGCGTGGAGGCGTTTGCTTCCACGTGCCCTTGCTCAAGAAACGCGCACTTACGGCTTCAGTTTCGAAATAGGAAAGGGACGTTGAGGCCCTAGCGGATGAGCTCGTCCGGCCAGCGCTTCTTGGTGCGCTACCGCGCTTCGCGCTATTTGAGCGCCTTGGCGATCAGCGCGCGGGTTTCGGGAATGCCGTAAAGCTCGACGAAGGAGCCGAAGCGCGGGCCCTGGGTCTGGCCGAGCAACACCTCGTAGAGCGCCGAGAACCAATCGCGCAGTGGCTCGAAGCCGTGCTCCTTGCCGACCGCGTAAACTTGCGCCTGGATTTCCTCGGCGAGAATTTTCTCCGGCAGCGCGTCGAGCTTTTCATCGAGATCGCCGAGCGCGGCACGCTCTTTGTCGGTCGGCGCGCGGTAGCGCTTCGCCGGTTTCACAAAGTCATGGAAGTAGCGGATGGCGTAGCCCACCAGTTCGTCGAGCAGCGGATGACCTTCGGGCGTGGCGTCGGGTGTGTACCGGCGGATGAAGCCCCACAGCACCTCGCGATCCTCGGAGTTCGAGGCGGACGCCAAGTTCAGCAGCAGGGCAAAGCTGATGGGCAACTCCGCTTGTGGGGGGGCACCCTCATGGACGTGCCACACCGGGTTCATCAGCTTGGGCGCCCACTCCTCTTTGGGATAGGCGGCGAGGTGGCCGACATACTCGTCGACCGCGCGCGGTATGACGTCGAAATAAAGCCGCTTCGCCTTCTTCGGGCTTTGAAACATGTAGAGCGCCAGGCTCTCGGGCGAGGCGTAGGTCAGCCACTCCTCGATGGTGAGGCCGTTGCCGCGCGACTTGGAAATCTTCTCGCCGTTCTCATCGAGAAACAGTTCGTAATTGAAGCCCTCGGGCTGCTGACGGCCGAGAATGCGGCAGATGCGGCCGGACAGACGCACCGAGTCGATCAGGTCCTTGCCCGCCATCTCGTAGTCGACGCCGAGCGCCGCCCAGCGCATGGCCCAGTCAGCCTTCCATTGCAGCTTGCAATGGCCGCGCGTTACCGGCACTTGCGTCAGCTTCTCCGTGTCTGGGTCCTTGTAGAGGACGGTGCCCGCCGACAGGTCGCGGTCGATGATCGGCACTTGCAGCACCTTGCCGGTGGCCGGCGAGATCGGCAGGAAGGGGCTGTACGTGGCGCGGCGCTCCGGTCCCAGCGTCGGTAGGATCACGTCGCGAATCGCCTCGTAATGCTCCAGGACCTTCAGCAGCGTCGCGTCGAAGCGCCCCGAGGCATAGCACTCGGTGGCGGAGAGAAACTCGTAGTCGAAGCCGAAGGTATCGAGGAAGGCCTTCAGCCGCGCATTATTGTGCTGGCCGAAGCTGGGATGCTCACCGAACGGATCGGGCACCTGGGTCAGGGGTTTGCCGAGATGCTGAGTCACCATCCCCTTGTTGGGGATGTTGTCCGGCACTTTGCGCAAACCGTCCATGTCGTCGGAGAAGCAGATCAGCCGGGTGGGCACCTTGTCCTCGGTGAGCACGCGAAAGGCATGGCGCACCATGGTGGTGCGGGCGACCTCGCCGAACGTGCCGATATGCGGCAAACCGGATGGCCCGTAGCCGGTCTCGAAGATGATCGGACCGGTCGGCTGCGGAATCCGCTTGATACGGCTCAGCACTTTCCGCGCTTCCTCGAACGGCCACGCCTTGCTGACATGGGCGTGAGCAAGCAGCTCGGAATGGATCTCGATCTTGGCGCTGGGCGGGGAAGCCATGGATGAACAAGCCGTTGGTGGAACTTGGTTTGGAAGGGTGTGGGAAGCGACAAATTTCACAGTTTTCGGCGGCACGCCAGTATTTCCGCCCCTCCTGCACTCCGCCCTTGCCGGGAAACGTGCAATTTCCTACCGTCGCGCCGCTTCTAGACCAACGGGAAAAGAGGGGTGGCGAGCCTATGACTGCACCATTGGACCATCACGATGCGCTGATCTATGCGATGGTCACCATGTCGGCCGTGGATCGCACCATGACCGACGCCGAACTCGCCCGCATCGGCGAGATCGTCTCCCACCTGCCCGTCTTCGATACCTATGACGAGAACCAGCTGATCACCGCTTCCCAGGCCTGCGGCGAGATTCTGAGCGGCGACAACGGCCTTCAGCACATCCTGCAGATCCTCCGCGGCACCCTGCCGGCGAAGCTGCGCGAGACGGCCTATGCGGTGGCGCTGGAAGTCGCCGCCGCCGACCTCGACGTACGGCCCGAGGAAACGCGATTCCTCCAGATGCTGGCCGACAGCCTCGAACTCGACAAACTCACCGCGACGGCCATCGAGCGCGGCATCCGGGCGCGCAACACGGTGCTCTGAGCGAAGCACGGCACTCCGGCACCCTGACTTTACCATTTGCGAACGGTGGCCGCTGGAACCAAGGGTGTCGTGCGGCCGTTACTATATGATGAGCATTCTTAAGGCGGCGCTCGCGCGCGCGTTTCAATTCAGGAGGACGACATCATGTGGGGCGTGGCTGAACGCAAGACGTCAAGGTTCGGAAGAGACCTGGACATGGACGACCTCTACGACCAGATCGATACGTTGCGGGGCTATGTGCAGGATCTGTCGCGCGGCGCGGACAAGAGCGCCGGTCATGGCTACGAGCGCGCCCGTGATTTCGCGACCGGAGCGGCGCATGACGCCGAGGAGACGATGAAGGACAACCTTCCCGCCTCGCTCGTCATCGCCATGGGGCTCGGCGTCGTTGTCGGCTACTTTCTCCGCCGCGGCACCGAGTAACGCCTAGCGGGCGAGCTTGCCCGCGCCGGTAAACAGCGCCCCGCCGATCACGCAAGGAAGCGTGATCTGCGCCTGCCCCAGGGCGGTAGCCGCGACACAGCCCGTAGCAATAGCCAGAGAGCCCGCCGTCATGCCTTTCGACATGCCGGCCTCCGCGCTCATCTGTCTTTTCTGCGCGTCCTCGATGGCGCCGAACTGATCCTTACGGATCTTCTCCGATTCAAAGAGTTCGGCGGCCTCGATGACATCCTTTAGGGGCTTGGCCACCTCGGGCGGCTGGCGCTCGTATTCGGCGCGGTAAAGCCTGATCAACTCGCGGTCGCGCTCGGCGTAGGAGGCCAGGGTCCATTTTGCGGTGCCGCCGGTGGAGATCTTGTCGACGGCGCTCGGGTCGGTGCTCCAGCCCGTAAAGATCTTGCGGAAGGAAAAGTTGGAGTCCTCGTCGTTCTTCGACCACTTCAGAGCCTTCATGATGCGCATGACCGGCTGATGCTGGCCGGTGGCGACGTAATAGCCCCATAGCGCGTAGATACCTGGCGCGCCGCCCTGCTCCAGCGGCAGATCCATCAACGCTGGGCGCTTGTTATTGAGGAAATCGTCGATGAGCGGGCGCCTGAGCGGCATGCGCGAGGAGTTCTTCTCCAGCAGGGTCCGCCAATCGGGACGCCCCGAATAGACGATCGCCCTGATGATGACCTCCTGCTCCTTGTCGGGCATGGGGAACATGCGGGCGACGAGCGCGGGGCCGTCATGGGGATTGGTGCCGAGCACCCCGGCGATGAAGCCGATGCAGAACCACTGCTTTTCCTCGTCGCCGAAGAGACCGTAATCGAGCATGGCATGCACCGCAGGCGGCACGTTCCACAGATCGGGCTTTTTGCGATAGTTGGAGACCCAATCCATCAGCCGGTCGGGCGAGGAGAAGGCCGATTGCGGCGGCTGCTGCTGGGTCTGTTGCGGAGGCGCGAAGGTGGGGGTGGTTTGCACCGGGGCGGCATAGGCCGGCTGCGGCGCGGGCTGTTGCGGGGCAGGTTGCGGCGACGACAGCACCCTCTGCCGGGTAACCGCCTGTGGCGCTGCGACCGCCGGCTGGGGGGATAGGGGCTGCACGTCCTCGCGCGCCGCCTTGTCCGCAGCCGTGTCCGCAACCTTCGGCGCAGGCGATTCCGGCGGACCCAACCGCTGCGGCGCCACCTGCTTCGGCACGTAACTCGTCTTGGGCGCCTCGGACACCGCGCGGCTTTGCGCGGCGCAAGGCAACGCCAAGGCGAGAACGCCGATGGCGGCGAGCGCTATGGTCGTGGCGATACGCATGTCATCAGCTTCCTCCCCCCGGCCCCAGAGTGCTGACGATTTACATCGACAAAGTTAACGCTAACCGGCTTGCGGCCAGCGCGAAACACCATGATTTTCAAGCGTTTCGTGGCGATTTAATGGCCGGCGCGTTAACCATAACAAAAGGTTACCGCCGTTCAAGCCTCGCCTGCCCGCTGGAGTGTCCGGCCGCCCTTCCCCTCGCGAAGCAGAAGGGCGGCCGGGGCCTCGCAGTCACGCCGCTAGGGAGCGATTTTCAACGCGCGAGGTCGACCGTAAAATCCGTGCATCTCCTGGGCCTCGTGTTCCTTCGGTTACCTCGGACTCCAGAGTGGCAAGCCAGAGCCTTCGGCCAAATAAATCTCGCGTTTCAGCCAGGTGGTTCTGCGTGAGCAGTCCCGTTTGCTGTTGCATCAAACATGGGCGCTCCAGTAGCATTATTCCAATCGATAGGATCGATGATGAGTATCGATCATGCCAATTTAAGCCGTCTGGATCTCAACCTTCTGGTTGCGTTCGATGCGCTTATGACCGAGCGGAGCGTCACACGCGCCGCCAGCCGCGTCGGGCTCGGCCAGTCGGCCATGAGCCACAATTTGGCCCGGCTCAGAACCCTGTTCGGCGACGAACTCCTGACCCGGGGCGCCGATGGCATGCGCCCGACCCCACGGGCGATGGCGCTCGCCGATCCCGTGCGTATGACGCTGGCGCAGATCCAGTCGGCCGTGCTTGAGCGCGAGGTGTTCGAGCCGGCGACCGCCCAACGCGTATTCAGAATCGGGCTTGCGGACTCCATCGAGGTTGCCGTTATCCCCACGCTGATCGAGCGCTTGCAGGAGTTCGCGCCCGGCGTGTCGCTGCGACTCCGCTCGACCAACCGTCTCAGCATCCTGGAAGAGCTGGAAACCGGAGTCCTGGATCTCGGCATCGGCGTGTTCAACGAAGGCCAGACCCACCACAAGCGACGGCAACTTTATACCGACAGCTTTCTCTGCCTGTTCAGCGCCGAGCAGCTCGGCCTCACGCCGCCGATCTCGCTGCAGGACTATCTGCGTTGGCCGCATGTGCTGACGAGCCTCGCCGACGATTCCCGCGGCGCGGTGGATGAGGTGCTGGCCAAGCAGAAGCTCAGCCGGAACATCGTCATGACCACGCCCGGCTTCCTCGCCGTACCCTTCGTGGTGCGCCGCGCGCGCGTCATCACCACGATGCCGTCGCGTCTCGCGCGCTATTTCTCCGAGACCTTCGGCTTGGTCACGAGCCCGGTGCCGGTGGACCTGCTGAGCTTCACCATCTCGTTGCTGTGGCATGCGAGCTTCGACCACGATCCCGGGCATCAATGGCTGCGCCAGACCGTGACGGGGCTGGTTTCCGAGGACAATCTCGAGCTTTGAGCCTGACCCAGGGGATGTGGACAACTACCGATTAGGCGGCACACAGCCTCATTACTGGCTGCATTATTGGCGCGATTTCGAATCGCAGGAGGTTGTTGATGGCTACAAGCACTTCACTCGCCAAAGATCGCGCGGAGCGCTGCGATGCGCTGAGCGAGGTTCTGGCCGATAGCTGGTGGGCCGTCGGTCTGCGCGGCCTGTTCGGCCTCGCTTTCGGTCTCATCTGCCTGCTGGTGCCGCAAGCAGCGATCCTCGCGCTGATCCTGCTGTTCTCAGCCTATATGTTGGTGGACGGCGTCTTCGCCATCGCCTCGGGCATCAAGGCGGCGCGCAACGGCGAGCGCTGGAGTCTGCTTGTGCTCGAAGGCGTCGTCGATATCGCCGCCGGTTCCATCGCCTTCCTGTGGCCGGCGATCACCGCGGTCGCCTTCGTCATCCTCATTGCCGTGTGGGCCATCATTTCCGGCGCGTTGATGCTCGGCGCGGCCTTCACCTTGAAGATCGACCATGGCCGCTGGTGGCTGGCGCTCGGCGGCATCGCCTCGGTGATCTTCGGCATCGTCTTGCTGGTCGCCCCGGTGATCGGCGCCGTGGTGCTCACCTGGTGGCTCGGCGCCTACGCCATCGTGTTCAGCGTATTCCTCCTGGTGCTGGCCTTCCAGCTCCACGCCAAGAAAGAGGAGCGCGACGCCAAGAAGACGGCCGCGCGGCCCGCCGCCAAGCGGCCCGCGGCTAAGACAGCGGCGAAGAAAGCCTGAGCCGCTTTGGCGCGATTGCATGATCGAGGGGCGGCGCTTCCGGCACCGCCGGCACCCCCTTTTCGTTGCCGTCACGCGACCGCTGACCTCGATCAGGCTTTAAGTCTCTCGGCCTTGTGATCGGTGGTGCGGTTGGCTTGTGGCGGGCCGCGCGGCACACTAGCTGACAGTCAGTTGGTCACGAGCACGCGGCACCTATGGATAATCTTTTCGGCCAAAGCGACAGCCTGATCCGGCTCGGCGTGTTTATCGGGGTCTTCCTGGTAATGGCGCTGATCGAGTTCGGCTGGCCGAAGCGGACGCTGATCGCCCCGAAGGGACGCCGTTGGCTCACCAATGTGGGCATCAGCGTCACGGCCGCCTTCGTGCTTCGGCTGATGGCCGCCACCGCCGTGCCGATCGCGGCGATCGCCGCGGCGTTCTACGCGCAGAGAAACGGCATCGGACTCCTGAACAGCGTGGCATGGCCCGCATGGGTGAAGATCGCCATCGCGCTGATCGTGCTCGACCTCGCCATCTGGGCGCAGCATCTCGTCTCCCACAAGATTCCGCTCCTGTGGCGCTTGCACCGCGTGCATCACGCCGACCGCGATATCGACGTGACCACGGCGATCCGCTTTCATCCGGTGGAAATCGCGCTGTCGATGCTGTGGAAGATCGCCGTGGTGATGGCGCTCGGGGCCACGCCCCTGGCGGTGTTCCTGTTCGAGGTGATCCTCAACGCCTGCGCCATGTTCAACCACGCCAATATCGCATTGCCGGGCTGGATCGATAAACCGTTGCGGCTGCTGATCGTGACGCCGGACATG
The DNA here is from genome assembly GCA_035528655.1 of Methyloceanibacter sp. Lineage (GTDB taxonomy): Bacteria > Pseudomonadota > Alphaproteobacteria > Rhizobiales > Methyloligellaceae > Methyloceanibacter. The sequence goes on along the minus strand of DATKYG010000002.1, from coordinate 30,793 downwards.
CACCGGGTGCATCACTCGGTGCTGCGCCGCGAGCACGACTCCAATTACGGCTTCAACCTTTCGCTCTGGGACCGCGTATTCCGCACCTACACCGCCCAGCCGCGCGACGGCCATCAGGGCATGACGATCGGGCTTACGCCTTATCAGAGCGAGGATCCGACCCATTTCGGCTGGAGCCTGTGGCTGCCGTTCCGGCGCGCGGGCTTCAAGACAACGCCCGCGCCGGAACGGCCCCCACCCGATATGCGCGCGGATGACGCCACTGCCTAAGCGCGTCTAGAAAAAGCTCATGGGGAAGTAGCGCAGGAACAACTCCTCGTAGCGTCCGCTGTCATGCACCTGCTCGAGCCCGTAGCTGAGAATCTCGGCGAGCTTGCGGTTGCCCTTCTTCACGGCAATGCCCACGCCCTCGCCGAAATATTTTGAATCCAGATACGGCCCGCCGCGGAACTCGCAGCACGCCTCGCTGGTCACGCCGTTGAGCCAGAAGGTCAGCGTGATGCCGTCGCCGAAGATGAGATCGATGGCGCCGTCCTTTAGCGCCTTCTGCGCGTCTTCCGGTGTATCGAAGGCGGCGATCGCGGCGTCGGGGAAGAATTTCTTGAGATAGGCCTCGTGACCGGTTCCCTTGGCCACGCCGATCTTCAGCCCCTCCACCGTCTCCGGGCGAATGTCCTTGAGGTCGCTTCCCTTGTGCACGACGAAGCGCGCCGGCGTGGCGTAGTAGCGGGAGGTAAAGTCCGCCGCCTTCAACGCTTCCTCGGTGATGCGGATGGAGGCGATCGCCGCGTCGGCTTCACCCTTGTCGAGGCTCGGGATGAGATCGTTCCAGTTCGTCGCATCGATCTCACACTGGACCTCGAGCACCTCGCAGATGGCTTTGGCGAGATCGACATTGAAGCCGGTCAGCGCGCCGACCTCGTCGTAATAGTGGAAGGGTGGATAGTCCGAGTCGGTGATGAAGCGAATTTTCTCCAGCCCCTTCATGTCCGGCCTCGGGCGGAGCGCGTCGCCTTGCCAATTGTCCGGAACAATGGCGCCCCTGTTTTGCGCCTGCGTCGGGGCAGGCAACAGCCAAGCGAACACCAGCGCGAGCACCAACGCGGCAAGCCAACCGGTCGCCACGCCGCGTCCATGGATGCGTCTCAGGAAACGAGGAATCATCGGACCGCTTTTCTCCACCCGATCCTCTTAGCGCGGCTTTGTGGCCTTCGCCAGCACGACATAACCCGTATAAATTGTACAGTTCCGTTATGCGACCTTGCCTCGGTACATGTGCGGTTCAACTTCCGGTGCGCGTTCTATATTGCGCCTATTCTACGTGCAAAGATGGCGTCGAGGGCGTTGTAGGGGGCGTTCCCGTGTCGCTGGTGGTTGAGAATAGCGCGGTCCTTGGCCGGGGCACGCGCAGCGCTGCGCACACAATGGTTCCGGCCGAGGCTGAGTATCAATTTCTGCTCGGGCCTCTTATCGACGCCGCCAAGCTGGCGCGGGCCTGCCGCCTCGCCGCCCAATGGGGTGTTCAGCCCCACGATGTGCTGATCGCCAATGGCTGGCTCGACGCGGACGACTACTACCGCGCCCTGGCAGGCACCTGCGGGACCCTGTTCAAGGAGGCGCTGTCGCCCGCCGACGCGGTGCCCGCGTCAAAGACGACACCACAGCAATGTCTGGCGACCGGCCTCCTGAAGGAGCGGGCGCAGTCCCGTCGCTTCGTGCTGGCGCCCGAGCGGCTGAGGCCGGCGGCCTTGCGCGCGATGCTATCGCAACTCGCCCCTTACGACTTCGCGCTCGCCACGCCGCGCGCCGTGCGGGGCGCCATCTATCATCACTTCGCGGCCATCCTGGCACGGGGCGTCACCGAGGACGCCGATCTCGGCACGCGGCTGGCGCGGGCCGGCTATCGCTGCCGGGTCATCGCCTCCACCACTTACGAGGAGGCGCCACGGAGCTTTATGAGCTGGGTCCGCCAGCGCACCCGCTGGCTCAAAGGCTTCGTGCAGACCTGGCTCGTGCATATGCGCGCGCCCGCCAAGCTGTGGCGGGAGCTCGGCCCGCGCGGCTTCCTCGCCTTTCAGGTGATGGTGGGTGGCACCGTGCTGTCTGCGTTGGTGCATCCCTGGTTCTATGCGCTGGTCGTCTACGAGCTATTCGGCGGCAGTGGCTTCCTCGCGCGTCCGGCGGGCCTGCCTGTCCTACCCTTCTGGACGATCGCCTGGTTCGACCTGATCTCCGGGTATCTGGCGGCCATGGCGCTCGGGCTGATCGCGGTGCGCCGCCGCGGCCTCGGCCGCCTGTCCTGGCAGATTTTGCTGATGCCGGCCTATTGGCTGCTGATCTCGGCGGCGGCCTACCGGGCGGTCTGGAAATTCATGACCGCACCGTTCAAATGGGAGAAGACCGACCATGTCGGCCCGACTGGCGCAGGTAACGAGGGGGATTGGAGCGGGTAGGGGGAATCGAACCCCCGACACGTAGCTTGGGAAGCTACTGCTCTACCACTGAGCTACACCCGCGTTGTTCGCCTCATACAATGAAACGGTCCGGGCGAAAAGCAAGTTGGCTTCACGCAGTGGTGAAGGCGCTTAGACTTGCGGTTAAGACCCCCGGCCCTGTTAATGGCCCATGCTGGAGGACGCCATGACCGACGCCGCGCTTTTCGTGCCGGATCACAAATTTGCCGACCCCAACGTGACCGCCACCGGCGTGGCCCGTGCGCGCGTGCCGCTCACCGCGTTGCGGACGCTGTGGATCAACACCGGCAGCCTGTGCAACATCACCTGCCGCAATTGCTATATCGAATCGAGCCCAGAGAATGACCGGCTCGCCTATATCGTCCGCGCCGAAGCGGCGGCGTTTCTCGACGAGATTGCGAGAGACAGCCTCCCCGTCACCGAAATCGGCTTCACCGGGGGCGAGCCGTTCATGAATCCGGACATGCTGGGCATGCTCGACGATGTACTGCAGCGCGGTCTCAAAGCTTTGGTGCTGACCAACGCCATGCAACCCATGCTGCGGCCGCGCATCCGCGACGGTCTCAAGGCGCTGCACGCGGCGTATGGCAGCCGACTGTCCATGCGCGTGAGCCTCGACCATTACACGAAAGCGCTGCACGAGGAGGAACGCGGGACGGGCACCTTCGACAAAACATTGGAGGGCCTCGAATGGCTCGCACGCGAAGGCTTCGCGCTGGCGCTTGCCGGGCGCACCTGTTGGGGCGAGAGCGAGGGGCACGCGCGCGCAGGCTACGCGGCGTTGATCGCGGAACGCGGATGGCCGGTTAACGCCGACGATGCCACATCGCTCGTGCTGTTTCCCGAGATGGACGAGACGGCAGACGTGCCGGAGATCACGCAAGACTGCTGGGGCATTCTCGGCATGTCGCCGGCCGAGGTGATGTGCGCCTCAAGCCGCATGGTGGTGAAGCGCAAAGGCGCTGCCGCCCCCGCCGTGCTCCCCTGCACGCTCCTGCCCTACGACCCCGCCTTCGAGATGGGCGACACACTGGCCGAGGTGGCTTCCGTCAATGGCGGCATGTTCGACCACGGCGCGGTCAAGCTCTGCCACCCCCATTGCGCCAAGTTCTGCGTGCTCGGCGGCGGGGCCTGCTCAGCCTGACGGACTATTTGATCTCAAACGGCAGATCGAAGCTCGCCGACTTGTCGCCCAGCTTGTCAGTGAATTTCAGCACGGCGATATATTTCCCAACCGGCGCGTCGGTGAAGTCCACGGTCAGAACGGCCATGATCTCCATATTCTGCTCATGGCTGTTGAAGGTGAACGTGCCGAACCCCTCCTGCTGGGCGACGACCGTACCCTCGCCGTCCTTGAGCACGAGATCGGCCACGAGCAAAGCGTGATTGAGGCCGTCTTTCGGCTGCCAGGTGAAGCCAACAGGCTCGACATAGATGACGAGCTTCTCGCCCTGCTTGAAGACGCTGTCGGGACGCCGGTCGTAGATGTCGAACCCGCCGGGCGGCCCACTGACAAACAGCGACTTGCGGAACAGCAGCGGACCGGCGTTCCATACTTCGAGCGTGGCCTTGCGCATCGTGTCGAAGGCCTCGAGATGCTTGCCGCCCTTGGAGTCGCTCTCGGCCTGTTTCGCCATGTCGGCTAGCGTCTCGGCGTGCGCGGTGCGCCCGGAATAGAAGCCGGCCAGAACGGCAAGCGCGACGACGACTGCGGCATGTTTCATGATGGCCTCCCCCGAGACGCGTTAGCGGCCAAAGCATCGCATATGGATCGGGTTTTCGCCACTCAATCGGCAAGGAGCGGGGATCGGCATTGTTCCGGCTGGGCCTCGCGCTAGAATGAGTCATGCAGGCCATCGCCCATGCCCTCTCCGATCCCGGGACCCGCGGCTGGCACCTCGTCGGCTGCCTCGCGCTACTCATGCTGCCCATGGTGGCGCTCGCTGTTTGGTTTCATCGCGGCATCGGACGCAGCTCCGGCGGCCGGGCGCTGATGCGGCGGCAGCGCGGCGCGCGGACTTGAGCGCGCGGGTCGTTGGCGGACGCGGCCTACAACGCCGGCGACGGCGCCTCGATCATGCGCGACATCCGTGCGGGCCGTTACGGGCAGCACGCCAAGGCCATGATGACGCGCGTCTACTGGTTCACCGGCGCATGGTTTCTGCTCAACGCCATCGCCTTCGGCATTCTGATTTGGGCGGACGAGATCAACCGCGTTGTCGACTGACGGGAGCCGTCTTCAGAACGGATTTTTCTCCGACTTGCCGCGCGTCCTGAAGAACTCGCGGGCCGCGGCAAACACCATCGGGCTCAGCAGCGCGAGCGCAATGAGGTTGGGGATCGCCATGAGCGCGTTCAGCACGTCGGCGAGCAGCCAAATGAAGCTGAGCTTGACCGTGGCGCCGATGATGGGCGCCATCGACCAGACAATGCGGAACGGGAAGATGACCCGCACGCCGAGCAGAAACTGCCAGGCGCGCTCGCAGTAATAGCTCCAGCCGAGCAGCGAGGTGAACGCGAAGACCGCCAGGGCGATGGAGGTGATCTCGCTGCCCACGCCTGGCAGCGCCGTCTCGAACGCCAGTGAGGTGAGCTCGGCGCCGGTCTCGCCGCTGGTCCAGGCTCCGGTGGTCAAGATCACCAGCGCCGAGAACGTACACACGACGATGGTATCGATGAAGGTACCCAGCATGGCGACGAGCCCTTGGCTCACCGGCCCTTTGCACTCGGCGGCGGCATGGGCGATAGGGGCCGAGCCGAGCCCGGCCTCGTTGGAGAACACGCCGCGTGCGACGCCGAAGCGGATCGCCGCCCACACGGCCGCGCCGGCGAAGCCGCCCGTCGCCGCGATGGGTGAGAAGGCATGGGCGAAGATCAGGCGAATGGCGTCCGGCACGGCCTGGACGTTGAGGAGGATGACGACAAGCCCGGCGCCGACATAGCTGATCGCCATGATCGGTACGAGCCAGCCGGCCACCGCGGCGATGCGGTGAATGCCGCCGATGAGCACGAGACCGACGAGAGCGGCGAGCGCCAAACCGGTCGCCCAGAACGGAACGCCGAAGGAGGCTTCCAGCGCGTCGGCCACGGAATTCGCCTGCACCATGTTGCCGATACCGAAGCCGGCAAAGCCGGCAAACAGCGCGAAGCAGACCCCGAGCCACGCCCAATTCGGTCCGAGCCCGTTCTTGATGTAGTACATGGGGCCGCCGACATAGTGGCCGTGCTTGTCCCTCTCGCGATATTTGACGGCCAACACGGCCTCGGCGAATTTGGTGGCCATGCCAACCAATGCCGTCATCCACATCCAAAACACCGCGCCCGGACCGCCGATGAAGATGGCCGTGGCCACGCCGGCGATATTGCCGGTGCCGATGGTCGCGGCGAGCGCCGTCATCAACGCGTTGAACGGGGTGATGTCGCCCTTGCCCTCGGCGACGCGTCCGCGCCACAGCATCCAGAAGGCAAAGGGCAGGTCGCGCAGCGTGCGCAAGCGCAGGCCAAAGGTCAGATAAAGCCCAACGCCGAGCAGCAGCACCAGCATGGGGACGCCCCAGACCAGGCCGTCCAGCCATTCCACAGCCTTGGTGACAGACTCCATGCTACGTCCCCTCGAGTTATTCTGATTGTTTGGCTGTTGCCCGCGCCCCTCTGCGGGTCACTCGTGGCGAGTCACTCCTGGCGGAAGTGCTTCGACAGCTTCAGACCTTGCGCCTGATAATGCGAGCCGATGCCCTGGCCGTAAAGGGTTTCTGGCAGCTCCGTGAGCTTGTCGTAGATGAGCCGGCCGACAATCTGGCCATCCTCGACGATGAAGGGGATGTCGAGGCTGCGCACTTCGAGCACCGCCTTGGCGCCGGGCGCCTTGCCTTCGCTGTAGCCGAAACCGGGATCGAAGAAGCCGGCATAGTGGACGCGATATTCGCCAATCAGCGGATCGAACGGCGCCATCTCCGCCACATATTCGGGCGGCACCGAGACGCTTTCCTTGGATGCCAGGATGTAAAACTCGTGGGGGTCGAGCACGAGGCGCCGGTCGCCGCCGAGATGAACCGCCTCCCAGAACTGTTGAACGTCATAAGCGCCGACCTGATCGACGTCGATCACTCCGGCATAGCGGCGGGCTCGGTAGCCGACGGGACCGGACGGCACGATCGGCGCCAGGCTGATGCTGAGATTGAGCCCTTCGCGGATCGCCGCCTCGCCCTCGACCAGCCCGACATCGGAGTGGATCGCGCGCAAGGCGCGGTCGCCCACCCGGCCTGGCCGCTCGTCGGCGTCAATCTGCTGGCTGACACGGCGGCGGAAACGGATCTGACTGAGGCGCGAACCGTAGCGCACCTTGATGGAGAATGTGCGCGGGCAAATCTCGGCAAAGAGCGGCCCGGCATAGCCTTCCGACACCGCGTCGAAACTGCCCTGATAGTCGCCAATCAGCCGCGTGAACACGTCGAGGCGGCCGGTCGAGCTTTTCGGGTTGGCGAAGGCGGCAATGGTGGGGCGAAGCTTCAGATGCTCGACCAGCGGCACGAGATAGACGCAGCCCGCCTCGAGCACGGCCTCCTTGGTGAGGTCGATCTCGTGGAAGGTCACCGCCGTCAGCTTCTCCCGCACGGTCGCCTTGGTGCCGGGCAAGAAGCTGGCTCGGATCCGGTAAGCCACCTTGCCGAGGCGTAGATCGAGGCTGGCGGGCTGGATCTGGCCCTCCTCGATCTCCTCCATGCCGGCGATCTCGCCGGAGGCGATCAGCGCCCGGATGGCTTGGCTGGGCAAAACGCCGGTGCGGCCAAGCCCGCTCTTGCGAGGCTCGCCGGATAATGGGGCGTCCTCGGGAAGCGCCTCGAAAAGCTGGTCGATTGGGCTCATAGCGGCTCTTATACGCGGCTCTTGGGTGTGCGGGCAGTTCTTCCGCACCATGGACGATGTTCTTGGCATTTGCCGGGGCTTCGGTCACCCTAAGCTCGTCCTTCTCCCCTGGTTTCACAAGGGGTCCGGCGTCTGGCCGCATCCCGAAAAGGCTTTTCCATGATTGCGCGAGACCAGCCCCTGGAAATCGGTTCGCTCCTGTTCGACGGGCTCGACCAGATCGACCTCACCGGCCCGTTCGAGGTGCTGTGCCGCATCCCCAATTCCACCTACCGCATCTACGGCCTGACGGCCGACCCGGTGCGGGACGTGAAGGGCTTGCGGCTCACACCGGACGCGGTGATCGGGGAAGCGCCACAGCTCGACGTGCTGCACATCCCGGGCGGCCCAGGGCAAGAGGCGCTGATGGAGGACGAGGCGGTGCTGGGCTGGGTCCGGGGCCAAGCGGCGGGCGCGCAAATCGTGTTCTCGGTGTGCACCGGGGCGCTGATCTGCGGGGCGGCGGGGCTGCTCAAGGGGCGGCGCGCCACGACTTATTGGGCGGCGGCGCATCTCCTGCCCTATTTCGGCGCCACGGCGGTCGATGCGCGCGTGGTGGTAGACGGCACTCTCGTCTGCACCGCCGGCGTCACGGCCGGAATTGACGGCGCTCTCAAGTTGGCGGCCATGTTGCGCGGGGTCGAGGTGGCCGAAACTATCCAGCTCTATATGCAATATGCGCCGGAACCGCCGTTCAACGCGGGGTCGCCGGAGACGGCGCCACCCCAGGTCGTCGAGGCCGTGTGGGCCTCGGCCGCCGAGATCATGGCACGGCGGGCGGTGACCGCGCGGGTGGTGGCCAAGCGGCTCGGCATCGCCCTGCCCCAAGACGCCTAACCCTTTGGTGGGCTTGACTGCGGCGCCGGCCCGCGACATTAATCGCATCACTCGTGGTGATTTGGCCGGCCGGCTTGCAGCCACGTAAAATAAGTCGCTAAAAGGCCGTGCGAGGCGATTCAGCCGATCCCGGTCATTTGGCGGCAGCCAAGGTCCGGGTTTTTTTATGGGCCGGCCAAAACAAAGGCAGGAGTTCTGAGCATGGCCGCAAAGGACAAGAAAGACCGCAGCGCCGCCTGGCAGCCCGCCACGCAGCTCGTGCATGAGGGAACGCTCCGCAGCCAGTTCGGCGAGACGTCGGAGGCCATCTTCCTCAACTCGGGCTATGTCTATGAGAGCGCCGAGCAGGCCGAAGCGCGCTTCAAGGGCGACGAGGACGGCTATGTCTATAGCCGCTACGCCAACCCAACCGTGTCCATGTTCGAAGCGCGCATGTGCGCGCTCGAAGGCGCCGAGGCGGCGCGCGGCACGGCCAGCGGCATGGCAGCGGTGGCGGCGTCGCTGCTCTGTCACCTCAAGGCCGGCGATCATGTGGTTTCGGCCCGGGCCCTGTTCGGCAGCTGCCGCTACATCGTGGAGGATCTGCTGCCGCGCTACGGCATCACCTCGACGCTTGTCGACGGCCGCGATCTTTCGGCTTGGGAAGCGGCGGTCACGCCTAACACACGCGCCTTCTTCTTCGAGACGCCCACCAATCCGGTGCTGGAGCTGGTGGACATCGCAAGCGTGGCGAAGATCGCCAAAAAGGCCGGCGCGCTCACCATCGTCGACAACGTGTTCGCGACGCCGCTCGGCCAACGGCCGATGAAGCTCGGCGCCGATATCGTCGTCTATTCGGCGACGAAGCATATCGACGGCCAAGGCCGCTGCCTGGGCGGCGTCGTGCTCGGTCCCGCCGATTTCATCGACGAGACCCTGCATAATTTTCTCAAGCATACGGGGCCGTCGCTCAGCCCGTTCAACGCTTGGGTCCTGCTGAAAGGTCTGGAGACCTTGCCGTTGCGCGTGGCGCGCCACAACGAGACGGCGGCGCGCATCGCAGATTTTCTCAGCCAACGCAAAGAGGTTGCGCGGATGTTCTATCCCGGCCGCGCCGACCATCCGCAACACGACCTCGCCAAGCGACAGATGGCCGGCGGCGGGCCCATGATCGCTTTCGAGATTGCCGGCGGCAAGGCGGCGGCATTCCGGTTTCTGAACGCGCTTCAGATCTTCAAGATCAGCAACAATCTCGGCGACGCCAAGAGCCTTGCCACGCACCCGGCCACGACCACCCATCAGCGGCTGTCGGAGGACACCCGTGCTGAACTCGGCATCCTCGACAACACCATCCGCCTGTCGATCGGGATCGAGGACGCGGGCGACCTCGAGGCCGATCTTGACCAGGCCTTGGTGGCGGCAAAGGGGTAGGCCAGCCGGCCGGAGTCGTCATGTCACGCGAGAGTTCGAGAGCCAAAGACGCCGAAGACCTGCTGGCCAAGCTCGTGGGCTTCGACACCACGAGCGTCAAGTCCAATCTCGCGCTGATCGGCTTCGTCCGGGACTATCTCGACGGCCACGGCATCGCCTCGACGCTGGTGAGTTCGGCCGACGGCGCCAAGGCCAACCTCTATGCGACGATCGGCGAGGGCGACGGCGGCATCGGCCTGTCGGGCCATAGCGACTGCGTGCCAGTCACCGGCCAGAATTGGACGAACGACCCGTTCACGCTGACCAAGCGCGACGGCAGGCTCTACGGCCGCGGCACTTGCGACATGAAGGGGTTCATTGCCTGCGTGCTGGCGTCCGTTGCGCTGTTCAAATCGCGGGCGCTGAGCGAGCCGATCCACATCATCATCTCCTATGATGAGGAGGTCGGCTGCGCCGGCGTCAGGCCGCTGATCGCGCGGCTGGGCGCCGACCTGCCGCGACCCCGCGCCGTGATCATCGGCGAGCCGACATTCATGACGGTGATCGACGCTCACAAGCGGATCGACGTCTACCGCACCAAAGTCACGGGCAAGGAGGCGCATTCGAGCCTGCCGGCTCTCGGCGTCAACGCCATCTCCGTGGCGGCGGAGCTGATCGGCGAGATCGATCACATGGTGGAAAGAAGCGCCGCCACCGAGAACGATCCCCGTTTCGAGCCGCCCTACTCCACGATGAGCGTCGGCGTCATCGAGGGCGGCACGGCGGCCAATATCGTGCCGCAGCATTGCGCGTTCCGCTGGCAGGTCCGCAGCCTCCCGGACAGGACCGTTGGCGCCGCCAAGCACGATCTCGCCGCGTTCGCCGATACCCTGCTGCCCAAAATGCGCGAGGTGACGAAGCATGCCGCTATCGAGACCGAAGGCCAGACATCGGTGCCGGCCTTCACCGCCGCACCTCAATCCGACGCCGTCGCCTTGGCGCTGGCGCTGACCGGCGCCAACCGCACGAGTGCAGTATCCTATGCGACAGAAGCCGGCCTGTTCGAAGCGGCAGGCTGTCCGGCTGTGGTCTGTGGGCCGGGCGACATCGCGCAAGCGCATGCGGCGGACGAGTTCGTGTCGGTCACCCAGATCGAGGCTTGCTTAAAGTTTCTCGCGGACCTGACGGACCGGCTCAGCGCTTAGGTGGCACGAAGACCCTTTTTCAGTCGTCATTGCCGGGCTTGACCCGGCAATCCATTCCATTGAGCGTTAAGTTATCGACGAGGTAGCGGCATGGATGCCCGGATCAAGTCCGGGCATGACGGTTCTTTAGTGGTGATGGCCCCGTGAGCCGCTATTCGATGCCAAACGCCGCCGGGTCGAACTGGTAGCGTTCGTTGCAGAACTCGCAAGTCACCCACATCTCGCCGTCGACGACCATGTCGGCGAGCTCTTCGGGCGAGAAGCTACCGAGCAATTCCTCGACCCGTTCGCGCGAGCAGCCGCAATAGGTCTCAAGCGGGATCGCCCGGTAGACGCGCACCTGCTCTTCATGGAACAGGCGATAGAGCAACTGCTCGGGCGGCAGCAACGGATCGAGCAGTTCGTGATCCTCGACCGTCTCGGCGAGCATCCTGGCCCGCGTCCAATCCTCCTCGAAGTCCTTGGGGCTTGAGACGCCGCCTTCGCGGGTGAGTTTCTGCACCAGAAGACCGCCGGCCCGCCATGTCCACGCGCCCTCGCCTGTTTTGCCGCCGCGGTAATGCCGCGCCACGGCAAGGCGGATGAGGGTTGGGAGCTGCTCCGATTGCCGGAAATAGGTATGGGCGGCGTCTGTCAGGCTTTCGCCTTCCAGCGGCACCACGCCCTGATAGCGCTCGGTATCCTGGCCACGGTCGATGGTCATGGCGAGATGGCCGTAGCCGAGCAGCGAGAATTCGTCGCCGGCCTCTAATGCCGCGAGACGTTCGGCGGAGAAGCGGGCATAGCCGCGCAAAGCTCCGGGCACCTGATAATCGGCGACCAGCAAATCCACCGGCCCGTCGGTTGTGGCTTGCAGGATCAGCTTACCTTCGAATTTGAGGGCGGCGCCGAGAAGCGCCGTCAGCGCCACGGCCTCGCCGAGCAGCCGCAACACCGGTTCGGGGTAAGCGTGCCGTGACAGGATACTGTCGACAGTCGGCCCAAGCTTGACCAGGCGGCCGATGACGTCGGCGTTCTCCGCCTGAAACGGCAGGACCAGGTCGTCCGCGGGAATGACGAGCTCCGGCTGCCCTTCCGAGTAGGACTCGCTCACTTTTTGGCTCCGCCAATCTTGGTTACGCGCTTCTTGGCGACGCGCGTCTTGGCCACCTTTTCTGCAGCCTTGCGGCGGTTCACCGCGCGTTTGGCGTCGGCGAGATTCACCACTTTGGCGCGCTTGGCCTTCACGCCGCCAAGCGTGCCGGTGCCGAGACACCAGGCGAGAATGGCCTTTTGCACATGGAGCCGGTTCTCGGCCTCGTCCCACACGGCGGATTGCGGACCGTCAATCACGTCCGCGCTCACCTCGTCGCCGCGATGGGCGGGCAGGCAATGCATGAAGATGGCGTCCGGCTTGGCCGCGCCCATCAAGGCCGCATCGACCTGGAAGCGGCGGAGCAGGGCCTTGCGCTTCGTCTCGTCCTTGTCGCCCATGGACACCCAGACATCGGTGACTACGCAGTCGGCGCCGCGCGCGGCATCGAGCGCACTCTCGCTCACCTCGACGTCGGCGCCCTCCGTCCAGGCCCAAGCGAGCAGCTCGGGCGCCGGCGCAAACTCGGCCGGCGTGGCGATGCGCAAGGTGAAGCCGAAGCGCGCGGCGGCATGGACCCAAGAGGTCGCCACGTTATTGGCGTCGCCGATCCAGGCGATCGTGCGGCCTTTGATCGGGCCTTTGCGCTCCTCGAACGTCATGACGTCGGCCATGACCTGGCAGGGATGGGACCGCGCGGTGAGCCCGTTGATCACGGGGATCGACGCATTCTCGGCGAACTCGGTCAGCGTCGCGTGCGGCCCGGTGCGTAACATGATGGCATCGACATAGCGCGACAGGACCTTCGCCGTGTCGGCGACCGTCTCGCCGCGGCCGAGCTGCATGTCTTGCGGATTGAGCACGATGGACGTGCCGCCGAGCTGCTGGATCGCGACCTCGAAGGAGACGCGCGTGCGGGTCGACGGCTTCTCGAAGATCATGGCCAGCACCGCGCCTGACGGCAGCCCGAGGGACTTGGGCAGCTTGCCCGATTTCTTGACGCGCGCGGCGGTGTCCACAATGGCGCGCAAGGTGGCGGCGTCCAATGCGTCGAGATCGAGGAAATGCTTGGTTGACGGCGGCATGGGTAGAATCTCAGTCGGAAGGTCTCGGAAAGGCGGCTAGGCTTGCTTGCGAACGTCGGTCTTCAACGCAACGCAGGCGGCATCGATCGTGTCGCAAGCAAGGTCGATCTCGTCCTCACCGACGATCAGCGGCGGCAGGAGACGCACGACATTATCGCCGGCCTGCACGGTGAGCATCCCCCGGTCGCGCAACGCGGCAATCAGCTTCAAATTCTCCGCCTTGCACTTCAGTCCGACCATGAGGCCTTGGCCCCGCACGTCTTCGATAATGTCGCCATGCTCATCGGCGATCCCGGCGAGCCGCTGCTTCAACCTTAGGCCCATTTGCGCGACACCTTCGAGAAAGCCGGGCTCCAGAACGACGTCGAGCACGGCGTTGCCGACGGCCATGGCCAGCGGATTGCCACCAAAGGTCGAGCCGTGGGTCCCCGGCGTCATAGCGGCGCCCGCCGCCTCGGTGGTGAGGCAGGCGCCCACGGGAAAGCCGCCGCCGAGCCCCTTTGCTGACGACATGATATCCGGCGTGATGCCGGCCCATTCATGGGCATAGAAGCGCCCGGTGCGGCCGACGCCGGTCTGCACCTCGTCGAGCAACAGCAAGATACCCTTGGCGTCGCATAGCGCCCGCAGGTCCTGCAGGAAGCGCCAGGGCACCTCGCGCATGCCGCCCTCGCCCATGATCGGCTCGAGCAGAACGCCGGCAGTCTCCTCGCCGATGGCCGCCTCGACCGCCTCTATATCGAAGCCCGCGACCTGATCGAAGCCGTCGACCGGCGGGCCGAAGCCTTCGAGATGCTTACCCTGACCGCCGGCGGCGATGGTGGCCAGGGTGCGGCCGTGAAAGGCGCCCTGGAAGGTGATCAGCCGGTAGCGCTCGGGCGCACCGTTGACGTAGTGGTAGCGCCGCGCGGCCTTGATGGCGGCCTCGACGGCCTCCGCGCCGGAATTGGCGAAAAACACCCGGTCGGCGAACGTGGCGTCGCACAGCCTCCGCCCCAGCCGCTCCTGATCGGCGATGTGGTGCAGGTTGGACACGTGCCAGACCTTCTTGGCCTGCTCGGTCAGGGCCTCCACGAGGCGCGGATGGGCATGGCCGAGCGCGGTGACGGCGATGCCGCTCGAAAAGTCGAGATAACGCTCCCCCGTCTCCGTAAAGAGAAAGGCGCCTTCCCCGCGCGCGAAGGACAATCCGCTGCGGGCATAGGTCGGAAGGAGGGCCGACATAAAAATTGCCTATCCCTGAAACAAAATTGCCGCCGAGGGGCGGCAGCAAGGAAAGTCAGAGTGTTAGGTCTCGCAATAAGGCCTGTCAATCTGCCCTAGCAACGGCTTATCCAAGGCTTCTCCACGCTTCCATCAACGCTGGCGTTTGTGTTCTCGCCGTAGAAGTGGCAGAATCCGCTGGTTCCGGTGGAAAACGAAGCTTTCAAGCGTGGCGGACGCTTGTCGGAGTCTACCGGCTCTAGTAGGGTAATCACTGCTCGGCTACCAGATGTCGTGGGTGGTGCGTGGCGCCCGAGCGGTCATTCTCAGCAGTAAATTCCGAGTATTTCGAAAATGCCGTCTCTTCACGGGACGGGGGATTCTGAGTCCAAACGAGGAGGCCAAACCATGGGTTGGACTGAAGAAAGAGTCGAACTGCTGAAGAAACTCTGGGTGGAAGGACTGAGCGCGAGCCAAATCGCGGGTCGCTTAGGCGGCGTGACCCGTAATGCGGTGATCGGCAAGGTCCATCGGCTCGGACTTTCGGGGCGAGCCACAAGCTCGCGGTCGAGCGCCCCAAGGCCACGGCGCGCGCAAGCGCCGCGGCAGCATCGAACGCCGTCGCTCACCTTCGGGACGCGCGGCAATGTGGCGCTCAAGCCCTCATACGAAGCCGAATACGAGCTGGCTCCGGCGCCGATCACGGAACTCGTCATCCCGCTGCATGAGCGGGCGACCATTCTGACGCTGAAGGAGTCGATGTGCCGCTGGCCCATCGGCGACCCGACCGAAGAGGCATTCCACTTCTGCGGCCGAAAGAAGGATGGCACGGTGCCCTATTGCGAGCACCATGCCCGCATGGCCTATCAGCCGGCGCAGTCACGCCGACGCGAGAAGCGCTTCGCCACCGGCTAGCTGCGCACGACCAGGCACAACGCGATAAGAGGCGCCGTTCGCGGCGCCTCTTTCATTTTGGCGTGAAAATCAGGCGGTTTCTTCGAGCTTGTCGGAGAAGGCGTAGCCCGCGCCGCGCACGGTGCGCACCGGATCACGCTCATTGCCCCGCATCATGGCCTTGCGCAAGCGCCCGATATGCACGTCCACGGTCCGCTCATCGACATAGACGTTGCGGCCCCAAACCCCATCGAGCAACTGCGCCCGGCTGAACACGCGGCCGGGGCTCTGCATGAGGAATTCGAGCAGCCGGAACTCGGTCGGCCCGAGATGGACCTGGCGACCGTTGCGCGTCACCCGGTGCGAATCCCGGTCGAGCTCGATATCGCCCACGGTCAACACCGAGGCGATGCGCTCCGGGTTGGTGCGGCGCAGGATCGCCCGCACCCGGGCCATAAGCTCGGGCAAGGAAAAGGGCTTGACCACATAGTCGTCGGCCCCAGTCGTCAGGCCCCGGATGCGGTCGTTCTCTTCGCTGCGTGCCGTCAACAGGATGATGGGGATGGTCCGCGAGTCCTTGCCGGTCCTAAGGCGCCGGCACAGCTCAAGCCCCGAGAGGCCGGGCAGCATCCAGTCGAGGACGATCAGATCGGGCGAACTCTCGGCGATCGCGACCTCCGCCTCGTCGCCCCGGTGGACAACCTCGACGGCATAGCCTTCCGCCTCGAGGTTGTACCGCAGGAGAAGGGCTAACGGCTCCTCATCCTCGACAACCAGGATCTTGGCTCCAGCGCTCATCACGTTTGTCTGCAACATGTGTTAGACCGCAGTCCGCTTCAGGGAGACCGGCGTCGAGGCTGTGGTATCGCCCTTCGGACGCTGATCGGTGATGGCCCGGCCATGCACCAGGTAGAATACCGTCTCGGCAATGTTGGTGGCATGGTCGCCGACGCGCTCGATATTCTTGGCGCCGAACAAGAGATGGGTGCAGAGACCGATATTGCGCGGATCCTCCATCATGTAGGTGAGGAGCTCGCGGAACAGCGAGTTGTACATCGCGTCGATCTCTTCGTCCTTGTACCAGACGGCCAGCGCCCGGTCCGCGTCACGCTCGATGAAGGCGTCGAGCACCTCCTTGAGCTGACCGAGGGACAGCTCGCCCATATGCTTCAGGCCAAGCATGAGTTGCTTGGGTTGCTGCTCGCTGACGACGGCGACGGCGCGTTTGGCGATATTCTTGCCGAGGTCGCCAATGCGCTCGAGATCGGTAGAGATGCGCAAGGCCGCCATGATCTGACGCAGATCGTAGGCCATGGGCTGACGCCGGGCGATCATCACCACGGCTTGCTCCTCGATCTCCCGCTGGAGCTCGTCAATTTCCTCGTCCTCGTTGATGGTGGCCGCGGCAAGTTCGGGGTCGCGCCGTTCCAAAGCCTCGAAGGATTGACCGAGCACCTGCTCGGCGAGGCCACCCATCTTGGCGATCTTATTGTTGAGGAGGGACAGCTCCTCCTCATAAGACCTGACGATATGTTCGTGTTGCTGTTCCATCGATGCGAACTCCTGAAGAGCCGATATCAGCCGAAGCGTCCGGTGACGTAGTCCTGCGTCCGCTGGTCGGTCGGATTGGTGAAAATCTTGGGTGTCTCGTCGACCTCGACAAGCTTACCGAGATGGAAGAAGGCGGTGCGCTGCGACACGCGGGCGGCCTGCTGCATCGAATGCGTAACGATGACGATGCACAGGCTCTCCCTGAGTTCGTCCATCAGCGTCTCGATCTTGGCCGTGGCGATGGGGTCGAGCGCCGAGCAGGGCTCGTCCATCAATAGCACTTCGGGGTTCACGGAGATGGCGCGGGCGATGCAGAGCCGTTGCTGCTGGCCGCCCGACAGGCCGGTGCCGGGCTCGTCCAGCCGGTCCTTGACCTCTTCGAACAAGCCGGCCTTGGTCAGACTCTTGACCACGACCTCTTCCATCTCGGCCTTCGTGCTGCAGAGGCCGTGGATGCGCGGGGCGTAGGCAACATTCTCGAAGATTGATTTGGGGAACGGATTCGGCTTCTGGAAGACCATGCCGACCCGGGCGCGCAGTTGCACCGGATCGACCTGCGGCGCGTAAATGTCCTCGCCGTCCAGCCTGATGTCGCCCTGGACGCGACAAATATCGATCACGTCGTTCATGCGATTCAGACAGCGCAAAAATGTCGACTTGCCGCAGCCCGAGGGCCCGATCAGCGCCGTGACAGACTGGTCGAACATCTCGAGATTGACGTCGAACAATGCCTGCTTGGCGCCGTACCAGAGATTGACGTCCCGCGCGCCCATCTTCAGCTCGTGCTGACTGGCCGCCGTTTTGCCTTCTCTTGGCTTCGGCACAGTGGGCGCCTGTACGCGGACGGCCGGTTGTTCGTCCACCTTAGCCTCCATTACTTCGGTCCCCCTTACCATTTCCGTTCGAACCTGTGGCGGAAGTAAACCGCCACGCTATTCATGACGATCAAGAACGCGAGAAGCACCATGGTGGCACCCGCTGTGCGCTCGATGAAACCGCGCTCGGCGGCGGTAGCCCACATATAGATTTGCACCGGCAGGGCCGTGGACGGCTCAAGCGGCGTGGTCGGATAGTCGACAACGAAGGCCACCATGCCGATCATGAGCAGCGGCGCGGTCTCACCAAGAGCCTGCACCAAGCCGATGATTGTGCCGGTCAAAATTCCGGGCAAGCTCAGCGGCAGCACATGATGACCGATGAGCTGCATCTTGGACGCGCCAACGCCGAGGGCCGCCTCGCGGATCGAGGGCGGCACCGCCTTGATGGCGGCGCGGGTGGCAATGATGATCGTCGGCAGGGTCATGAGCGAGAGCACGAGACCGCCGACAAGGGACGCCGACCGTGGCAGCCCCAGGAAGTTGATGAAGACGGCCAAACCCAGAAGACCGAAAACGATCGACGGCACCGCCGCGAGGTTGTTGATGTTCACCTCGATAATGTCCGCCCAGCGGTTCTTGGTGGCGAACTCCTCGAGATAGAGCGCGGCCGCGACGCCGAGCGGGACCGCCAGCAGGGCCACGGTCAGCATCATGAAGGCCGAGCCGATCAGGGCCACGCCGAGGCCGGCCGTCTCTGGACTGCTCGAGGCGCCGTTCACGAACAGACCGGTGTTGAAGCGCTTCTCGATGACGTCGTCTTTGACCATCTGGTCGATCCAGACGATTTGCTGATCGCTGACCGCACGCCGCTCGTTCAGAGTCTTGCGATCGATGGAGCCCTTCAAGAGGGCGTCCGTATTGTCGCTGGCGAGCACCCAATATTCGCGCGTCTGGCCGATCAGCGAAGGATCGTCGACCACTGCGTCCTTGAGCTGAACGTCGACGCCGCGCGACAGCAAGTCGTTGGCGGCGCGGCGTTCTTTCCTGTCGTCGGTATTGACGTCGAGGACCTTATAGAGGGCGTTGCGGGCGAGCTTGGTGTAGTCGGCGCGCAGCAATTCATCGCGGTCGTCGGGATTTCCGGAAGGGTTGACCACCGCCGGGTCGAAATAGATCGACAGATGGATCGATGTCTGCACGAACGCGGTCCAGCCTTTGCTGATGATGGTCCCAAACAGCACCACCAAGAACATGAAGCCGAACAGCAGCGCGAGAATGCCGTAGAGGCGGAAGCGCTTCTCCGCGGCATGACGCTTGCGCAGCTTGGCGGTTGCCGGCGAACCCGGACCGAAGGATGGGGTGATAGTAGCCGCCTGGTCGGTCATTATTCGTACTGCTCCCTATAGCGGCGGACGATGTAGAGGGCATAGACGTTGAGCCCGAGGGTGATGACGAAGAGGGTCAAGCCGAGCGCAAAGGCGACGAGCGTTTGCGGGCTGTTGAATTCGAGGTCGCCAGTCAGCTGGCTGACGATCTTCACGGTGATGGTGGTCACCGGTTCAAGCGGATTGAGGGTCAAATTCGCCGCGATGCCGGCCGCAAGTACCACGATCATGGTCTCACCCACGGCGCGGGAGGCGGCAAGCAGGATAGCGCCAACGATGCCCGGCAGCGCCGCCGGCAGGATCACGCGCTTGATGGTCTCCGATTGGGTCGCACCGAGGCCATAGGACCCCTCGCGCAGAGACTGCGGCACCGCGCTCATGATGTCGTCGGACAGCGACGACACGAACGGAATGATCATGACGCCCATGACGATACCGGCGGTGAGCACACTGGAGGCGGAGATATCGAGGCCAATATGGGCGCCGGTATCACGCAGGAACGGACCGAAGGTGACGAGCGCGAAGAAGCCGTAAACGATGGTGGGAATGCCGGCCAGGATCTCCAGCACCGGCTTGGAGAAGGTGCGGACCCTGGGTCCGGCATATTCCGACATGTAGATGGCGGCGAAGAGGCCGACGGGCACCGCGACGAGGAGCGCCACGATGGAGATGAACATCGTGCCCCACAGCAAGGGCAACAGTCCGAATTGTCCCTGAGCCCCTCCGGCACGCCCGACCGAGGAAAATCTCGGGTCCCAGACGGTCCCGAAGAAGAAGTCTTGGGGCGGAACCATCTGGAAGAAGTGAATCGTCTCGAACAAGACCGATAGCACGATACCGATGGTGGTGAGCACGGCGACGGTCGACGCGGCCAACAGGCCCCAACGCATCACGGACTCGACGATATTGCGGGCCCGCAGTTTGGGGGCGAGGCGCGTATAGCCCCAAAGGAAACCGGCGGCCGCGACCAGGAAGCAGACGATCGGGAGAATCGTCGCGGCCAAGGCGCGGCTGATCGCCAGATCGTCGGCGGCGGCGAGAACATAGGGTTCGGGCGCGGAGCCAAGAATGACGCCATGGCGCGCCAGCACATCGCGGGCGTCGGCCGGGGTCACGAAGCCATACCGCGCCTTGCGTACGATTTCGCGCTCTTCGGCGGTAAGCTTGGGCAGGCCCGTGGCGATCGAGTCGACGACACTCATGGTCAACGACTTCTGCGCGTCCGAGGTTTCCAGAACCGAGGCTGGCATCTTTTTCATGGCCAGATAGTTCTGGACCGGGCGCTCGGCAGCCGACCACACCGTCAGAACGAAGACGGCAAGCAGGACCGTCCAAACCGCCAAATAAAAGCCGTGATAAGTGGGCCGGGAGTGGAGCGTGCTCTGCTCGCCCTTACAGACTTTGACGCTGCGGATACGCCCCACGAAGTAGGCGACGACGCCGGCGATCAAGAGAACGGCGAGAATGGAAAGGCTGGACACGCTTCTGACTCTCCAAGATTGAGGGCCCAAATCGGGGGAGCAGAGGCCTTGTCGGCCTACCGCTCCCCCAAAAGGGTTCGGCTGACGTTGCAGCCTTACATGCTGAGGACCTTGCCCTCTTTGATTTCCGCCTGAAGCGCTTCCATTTGGTCTTCCGGCAGCGGCACCAGGCCATAGTCGGCAAGCGGACCGTCAGGGCCAATCATCTTCTCGCTGGCGAAGAATTCGACATATTCCTTCAGGCCAGGGATGACGCCGATGTGGTCCTTCTTGACGTAGAAGAACAGTGGCCGCGAGACGGGGTACTCGCCGCTCGAGATGGTCGCGACCGTCGGCGTGATGCCGCTCATGGTGGCAACCTTCAGCTTGTCGGTGTTGTTCTCATAGAAGGACAGACCGAAGATGCCGACACCGGTCGGGTTCGACTGAAGACGCGCAAGCGTCTCCGTGTAGTCGCCGTCGATGTCGACCGTGCCGCCGTCCTTGCGAACCTTGATGCAAGCCTTGCCGGCAGCCTTCTCGTCCATGCCGCCGTCCACGAGGATCTTCATGCCACCAGCGGCTTCGCAACCCGTGGCGAGAACCTTCTCCTCGAACACTTCACGCGTACCGTGCTTCTCGCCGGGGATGTAACCGACGATCTTCCAATCCGGCAGCTTGTCGTTGACATCTTTCCAGGTCTTGTTCGGGTTCTTGACCAGCTTGCCGTCGACCGGGATTTCCTCGGCGAGGGCGAGATAAACGTCCTTCGGCTCAAGAGCGAAGTCGGGGCCATTGACGTCCGTGGCGAACACGATGCCGTCATAGCCGAAACGAACCTGCATGATGTTCTTCACGCCGGCTTCGGCACAGGCCGCAACTTCCTTCTCCTTGATCGGGCGCGAGGAGTCCGCGATGTCGATGGTCGCCTCGCCCAGGCCCTGGCAGAACTGCTTCAGCCCCCCAGACGAGCCACCAGACTCGACAACAGGTGTTTTGAATTTCGAGTAGGTCTTGCCGAAATCCTCGGCCACGATCTGCGCGTAAGGCAGAACCGTAGAGGAACCGGCAATCTGAATCTGATCACGAGCAAGCGCCGGGCCGCCCGTGCATAGAGCGGCGACGGCGAGCGTCGACACTGCGATACCAATCCTGTTCACTTCACTCTCCCTTTTTGGATGTGAGCCTCCGCCAGCGCGAGCAACGCTGCCAGCTCGCGCGCACGCTAGTCCCCAGGGATATTGGTTTTATGACAGCGATGATTCGACTTTATGACAGTCTAAGTCGCTGAATTTGATATTATTTGTATTTTTAGGCTGTGGATAAATAACGCCGCTGCGTCAACTTGCGCGGACTTCGTTAAGCATGACCGTGAAGGTCGAGCCCTTGCCAGGCTTGGAGGCGATGGCAAGTTCGCCGCGATGGCGGTTGAGGATGTGCTTAACGATGGCGAGGCCCAGCCCGGTGCCGCCTTTTTCGCGGCTCGAGGCCACATCGACCCGGTAAAAGCGTTCGGTGAGGCGAGGCAAATGCTCCGGCGGGATGCCCGGCCCGTCATCCACGACCGAGATGGCATAGCGCCCGGTAGTTTGCCGGCCGAGCGAGGGGATGTGCTTGGCCTCGATCCGGACGTGGCCACCGTTCCCGTATTTGAGGGCGTTCTGCACGAGGTTCTGCAGGACTTGCAGCAGCTCGTCACGGTCGCCGCGGACCATCGCCGGGCGCGGGAAGCGCCCGACTTCGAGTTCGATGCCCGAATCGCCGGCCAGCGGCTCGAGGGTATCGCCCGCATGGCCCAAAACATCGTTCAGGTCGACGAGGTCGCTGGGCGGCACGTGCGCGTTCATCTCCACGCGGCTGAGAGACAGCAGCGCGTCGATGAGGCGCGTCATGCGCGAGGCCTGCTCGGCCATAATCGGCAGAAAGCGCTCGCGGGCGCGTGGATCCTGCTTGGCCGTGCCCTGCAGCGTCTCGATAAAGCCGCGCAGCGAGGCCAGCGGCGTGCGTAGCTCGTGGCTGGCAAAGGCGATGAAGTCGGCGCGCATCTGGTTGATCCGCTCGATCTCCGTGAGGTCGCGCAGCAGCACGAGGATGTTGCCGTTCCGCTCGTTCCCCCCGATCAGGGGGGCAACAGTCACGGCCATGCGGCGCCCGACGGGCACGCGCTCCGCATAGGTGACGGTGACCGCCTGCCCGCTCTTGGGCGCGGCACTTACCGCGTCGAGGAATTCCGGGGTACGGATCACCGAGCAGATGTGGCTGCCCTCGCGCAACGGGGCGAAAAGGCCGCGCGCCGGGCCATTACAGAACAGGACCTGCCCTGACCGGTCGAGCAGAATGACCGGATCAGGAAGCGCCTCCGCCATGATATGCATGGCCGAGTTAGAGCGGACTGAAGACACCGAGCGCGGCAGGTCGGGCCCGAGGACCTGGTCCACGTCCTGGCGGGGCAGCAGCGCCACAGAGGCGACGAAGGCGATAAAGGCCGTCAACGCGAGCGCCATCGATAAATTGCCCAGCGCCACGAGCGAAGCCATGATGACAGCGACGATCACCACCTGCCAAAGCGAGGTCCAGAGCCGGGCCGCAAGCTCGCGCAGCCCACGCCGGGTGGCGTGGCCGGCGCGCCAAAGCAGGCCCGGAGGCAGCCCGCGCGTGCTCTGTTCGGCTTGGTTCATCAACGCCTTCTCCTGAACTCTGCTACGAATCGCCGCGTTCCTAATCCCGGTCCCGGCTATCTTTGTTCCTGGAATATCACGATTTTGCGACAGGGCCCCTCCCGGTCTGCGACGTCTTCGTGACAAAGGAAATTGGTGTCATGGCACGCAGCGCTGAGTCCCAGGCCGGAGGTGGGGCCTCGCTCCCGGCAATGCCATAGCTATAAATCCCAGACCTGCAATCGGTGTATCATCGAGTTTGAAAGCAAGGATCGGGGTGCGGGAGCGCCGGGCACACGACTAGGGTCCAATCTGACGCTCACGCAAGGATCACGCGATGCCACAGACGGCCTCACCTGCCAGCCGGTCACCGGCGCCCGAACCGGAGGCGGTGCGGTGGGAAGCCGTCCTGGCCCGAGACGGCGATTTCGACGGGGACTTCTATTATTCGGTTGCGACCACTAGCGTGTATTGCCGACCGTCCTGCCCCGCCAGACGTCCCAAGCGCGCAAATGTCAGATTTCACGACACGGCCGCTCTAGCGGAGGCCGCCGGCTTTCGCCCATGCAAACGCTGCAAACCGGACCAGCTATCGGCCACGGCGCAGCATGGGTCGAAGGTGGTGCAAGCCTGCCGCCTGATTGAAGCAGCCGAGGCGCCACCGAGCCTGCAAGCGCTCGCCGATGCGGCGGGCTTGAGCCCCTCCCACTTCCATCGCCTGTTCAAAAGGGCCACCGGCGTCACGCCACGAGCCTATGCCTGCGCCAAGCGCGACGCGCGAGTGCGCGCAGGCCTCGGCAAGAGCGCGACGGTCACGCAAGCGATCTACGATGCCGGGTTCAATTCCAGCGGCCGGTTCTATGCAATCTCGCCAGACGTTCTAGGTATGACCCCCGGGGCATTTCGCGCCGGCGGCGCGGATGAAAGACTCAGATGCGCCGTGAGCGCCTGTTCACTCGGCTTCGTCCTCGTCGCCACCAGCGACAAGGGCGTGTGCGCCATCCTGCTCGGCGATACGCCCGCGGCCCTCATCGAGGACCTGGGGCGCCAGTTCCCCCGCGCCGAGATCGTCGATGGCGGCAAGGATTTCGCCGATCTCGCCACGAAGGTCATCGAATTCGTCGAGACGCCCGGCGCTGGTCTCGACCTGCCGCTCGACATCAGGGGCACCGCGTTTCAGCACCGCGTGTGGGAGGCGCTGCGGCGCATTCCCGCCGGCACCACGGCGAGCTATGCGGACATCGCCAAGGCTATCGGCGCGTTGAAATCGGTCCGTGCGGTCGCCGGTGCGTGCGCCGCGAACAAGCTCGCGATGGCGATCCCGTGTCACCGCGTGGTGCGCAGTGACGGCGGACTCTCCGGCTATCGCTGGGGGCCGATGCGCAAGCGCGCGTTGCTTGACCGCGAGAAATCTGGCCGCTAGCGGGTCAGACCCTTGGACGCGAGCTCGTTGAGATAGCTCTTGAAGCGCTCATCCTGGTTCTCGCCGAGATCGCGCAGATAGTCCCAGACATAGAGGCCAGTGTCGTGGCCATCGTCGAAGCCGATGCGCACGGCGTAATTGCCGACCGGTTCTAGCCGGAGAATACGGACATTTTTCTTGCCGGGCACGGTCACGCGTTGCGCGGGGCTGTGCCCCTGCACTTCGGCACTCGGGCTCATCACCCGCAGCAGTTCCGCCGGCAGCGTGAAGCTCTGCCCATCGTCGAAGCTCACGGCCAGGTTGCGCTTGTCCGGGTCAAGCTTGAGTTCCGTCGGCCAGGTTGCCGCCACGGTCTCAGCCCAAGTCGATCTCGCCCTCGACCACATGGTCGAGCGGCGTATTTTCGGCGGTCAGCACCATTTTGACTCTGAGCTTGCCCTTTCCGCCCAGTCCTTCCTCGCGGACCACGCGCTCGATGGCCTGTTGCGAGGTCACCCCGACCTCCTTCAGGAATTTCCGCATCGACATGTTGAAGCGTTGCTCGTCCATCTTGGCCTCCTCCGCCGTTCTGTCCTGTGATATGGAACCAGGAGGGATATATTAATGCCGAATGACTCTTAGAGACAAAAGAAGATGGCGGTTACCTCAGACGGAAGAGGCCGCGCGAAGCCTAAGACGCGAGCCCGCAAGATGAAGCCGAAACGCACGGTCAAGCGCAGGAATGCGCCCGCGGCCGCGTTGGCCGATGCGCGCTACCGCAAGCGCGTGGTGAAGAGCGTCAAGACCTATAGCCGCAAGGCCAGAAGCGGCCCGGTCGACGAGACCGGCGTGGTGGAGGATCAAGACGCGTAAATGAGTGAGCCCCTTTCCCCGATGGTCGACCGGTTCGACCGCGCCATCACCTATTTGCGCGTTTCGGTGACCGACCGCTGCGACTTCCGCTGCACCTATTGCATGGCGGAGAACATGACCTTCCTGCCGCGCAAGGAGTTGCTGTCGCTAGAGGAGATCGACCGGCTGGCGAGCGCGTTCGTGGCGCGCGGCCTGCGCAAGCTACGGCTAACCGGCGGCGAGCCATTGGTTCGGCGGAACATCATGTGGCTCGTCGAGGCGCTGTCGCGGCATCTCGGCAACGGGCTCGACGAGCTGACGCTCACCACCAACGGCAGCCAGCTCGAGCAGCACGCCGAGGCGCTAGCCGCGTGCGACGTGAAGCGGATCAACGTGTCCCTCGATACGCTCGATGCCGCCAAGTTCCGCGCTCTGACCCGGTGGGGAAATTTCGACCAGGTGATGCGCGGCATCGACGCGGCGGACCGCGCCGGGCTGAAGATCAAGATCAACACCGTGGCGCTCAGAGGCTGCAACGAGGACGAGATCGCCGACCTGCTGCATTGGAGCCACGGCCGCGGGTTCGACCTTACGCTGATCGAGACGATGCCCATGGGGGAGATCGACGAAGACCGCAGCGGCCAGTACCTCCCGCTGTCACTGGTGCGAACCCGGCTCGAGCAGCGCTTCACCCTGGCGGACATCCCCTTTCAGTCAGGCGGCCCGGCGCGATACACCCAAGTCGCCGAGACCGGCGGCAGGCTCGGCTTCATCACGCCGATGACCCATAATTTCTGCGAGTCCTGTAACCGGGTACGCCTCACCTGTACCGGCACACTCTTCATGTGCCTGGGCCAGGAGGATGCCGCCGACCTCAGGCTGCCATTGCGTGCCAGCACATCCGACGCGCCGCTGCATGCCGCGATCGACGAAGCCATCCGCCGCAAGCCCAAGGGCCACGATTTCGTCATCGATCGAACCGCCGCCCCCTCGATCTCCCGCCATATGTCGGCGACCGGCGGGTAGAACGGGCCACGGTTAACAGACCGTTAGCGAAAATCACGGTTTGGCGAGTGAGCCCGCGCCGCGGCACCCATGCGCGGCGGCCGCATTGTTTTGTTAATCAATCAGCTTACGGCGTTTTTAACTTACGTCCGGGTAGTTTCGGCATTGGGATCAGTGACGTGCGCGAGTTCGCTGAACAGGCTTTTGTTACAAATGTCGGGACTGAAGACGCTCAACAGATCGTGGCACTGGGTTGGCTTGGCGCTGCTGGCAGCGTTGATTGCCGCGACAGCAATTATCTCACCCGGCCGCGTGAGCCTGTTGGAGCTGAAGCGCGAAGTACTCATGGCCGAGACCCGAATTCGCGCGGCGTTGTTGGATGAGCCTAACATCGCGATCGACGCGCTGACGCGCCCCGGGTTCGCTCCGCAATTCAGCGAGATCTTCCAGCAATCTGGTTACGCCAGGCGTGTGCTCCGCTACGAGCTCTACGACGCGAAGGGACGGCTTAGCTTAACGAGCGGCCAAGCCGGCCTTTTACTCGAAGATCAACTCGTGGATGTGGCCACCAGTCCGGCACAGGACGGCACCGTCGTCGGCCTTTACACCGGGGCAGACGAAGGCGCGCCGTCGAATTTCGCGGTCCTGAGCATGCCGCTGGATTTCAATGAGCACGCGCGCGGCACGCTCATCGTCTATCTCGACCAGACCGACCAGGCGAAAATCTTCTCGGCCTATTTCGACCTGATTGCCATTGTTACGCTCCTGTTGCTGTGTATCGGCATCGCCACACCGGTGGCTTTCGCGTGGATGCGCGGCCAAGAGCAGCGCGCGGCGCAAGAACAGGTGCGTTATCTCGAAAATCACGACGCCCTGACGGGGCTGGCGAACCGCAGGTCATTCGCCGAGCAGCTGGGCGAGGCGCTGTTGCGCATGAAGCGGGACAACACGCATATTGCCGTCATCTGTCTCGACATCGACAAGTTCAAAGAGATCAACGACGCGAGCGAGCATGGCGGCGGCGACCAGGTGCTGCGCGAGATCGGCACGCGCATCAGGGGAACCCTCCGGGAGCATGACATCATCGCCCGGCTTGGCGCCGACGAGTTCGCCATCGCCCTGGTGGACATCGCCAATCTCGGCGACGTCATGGCGTTCATGAACCGGCTGGTCGCGGCCTTGCGGCTGCCGTTCCATGTCACCGGCAAAGAGGTCCTGATCACCACCAGCGTGGGCATCGCATTGGCGCCGGCCGACGGCGACACGGCCTCGACGGTGTTGCGCCACGCCACCATCGCGCTGTCGCGCGCCAAAGGCGATGGCGGCCAACGCATGTGCTTCTTCGAAGAGAGCATGGATAAGGCGCTGCAGCGCCGGCGCACGGTGGAGCATGAGCTGCGCCTGGCACTGGGGCGCGAGGAGTTCGAGGTCGTCTACCAGCCGCAATACGATTTGGCCACGGAGCGACAATCCGGCTCCGAGGCGCTGATCCGCTGGCATCATCCGGTGCACGGCAAGATCGCGCCGGGGCATTTCATTTCGGTGGCCGAGGAGACCGGGCTCATCGTGCCGATCGGCGAGTGGGTCCTGCGGCGCGCCTGTCTGGAGGCCGTGAATTGGCCCGAGACGCTAACCGTGGCGGTCAACCTGTCGCCGGCGCAGTTCCGCGACAGCGATATTGCCGAGACTGTGGCGGGTATCCTCCGGGAAACGGGCTTGCCGGCCAACCGGCTCGAACTTGAGATCACCGAGAGCCTGCTGATCAACGACACCGAGGAAGTGCTCGGCAAGCTGAACCGCCTGCGCGATCTCGGCGTGGCCATCGCCATGGACGATTTCGGCACCGGCTATTCGAGCTTGAGCTACCTCGCCCGCTTCCCGTTCTCGAAGATCAAGATCGACCGCCAGTTCATCGGCAACATGACGCGGGACCCGGCGATGCGGGCCATCGTCAAGACCATTATCGCACTCGGCAAGTCGCTCGACGTGACCATCACCGTAGAAGGTGTGGAGACGCCCGAGCAGGCCGAGATGCTGCGGAAGTTCGGCTGCCGCCAGGTTCAGGGTTTCCTCTACGGCTATCCCGAGGCGGCGCAGACCGACGCCAAGCCCAACGCCACGGCGGACGGCAAGGTCACGCCCCTCCACACGCGGCGCTCCAGCGCCGCCTGACAAGGCCTCCACCGTTCCTCTTTTTAAGTCTGATGACCGCCTAATGAGCGGGCTTGCCGAGAAGCGACTCCCAGGAGCCCTGATAGGGCGCGGCGTCCCCGGTTTTGGCCACAGGGGCGCGGGGCTGGGCGAGACCGAACAGGCCACGCTTCGGCGCCGGGACGGCGCGGTGGACCGGCTTTGCCTGGGGCACGGGTTCGCGCGGCACGGGGCGGCTCTGCAAAATGGCCTCCCCGGCATCGTCGCGACGGACCCGAATGGGCAGCGGCGGCAATACAGCATCCACATTGGCCAGCTCAGTTGACGCCGGCTCCGGCTCCTCTTGCGGAACATCTCGGGCATCCGCTTCCATGCCGCTGTCCCCGGGCAAGTCCGCGGCCGGGGGCGCTTCGGTGAGCGAGGGGGCGGGTAAGGCCCCCGTGACGTCCTGCGGCAGAGCGGCGGTGACCTCATCGGCACCATCGGCGCGACCATCGGCGGGCGCGTCGTCCGGCAAGTCGGCTGGGATGTCGGCGAAGTTGTCTGCAGGGTCGGGATCAGCGTCGCCCTCGCCGGCATCGTCCATCAGCGCGCCGATGAGGTCGGCGGCCGATGGCGCGCCGGAAGCCGCTACGATCTCGACGGGGATGGCGACCAGCTTGGCGGTGCTGCTTTCGCTGGGCGCCGGCAGGGTAATCATCATCGGCAGGACGAGCGCCAGGGCCGCCGCATGGGCAAGGCCGGCGCCGAAGACGCAGGCCGGCAAATTGACTGTATAGACTGGGATCACGGACGCCAGAGAGCTCGCGGTTTCACCGATACGCTCTACACTTACGCCTGACCTGAGTTAGCTGAGTCGGCCCCTGCCCCGCAAGCCTCTAGTTTTCCATGACAATTTTTGGCGCTTGGCGGTCCGAACCAGACGACAGGCGGGCAAGCTCGCCCCACGCCGCCGCGGCGATATCGCGATAGGCTTGCGACACGGGCGATCCCGGATCGGTGGCCACCATGGGCTTGCCCGCATCGGAGGTCTCGCGCAGGGTAATGGTCAACGGCACCTCGCCCAAGAACGGCACGCCGAGGCGCGCCGCCTCGTCCTTCGCGCCGCCATGGCCGAAAATGTCGGAGCGCTCGCCGCAATGGGGGCAGAGGAAGGTCGACATATTCTCCACGATGCCGAGCACCGGCACGTTGACCTTCTTGAACATGTTGAGGCCTTTGCGGGCATCGATCAGCGCCAAATCCTGCGGCGTGGAGACGATGACGGCGCCAGCCAGCGGCACTTGCTGGGCCATGGTGAGCTGGGCATCGCCCGTGCCTGGCGGCATGTCGACCACCAGAACGTCGAGTTCGCCCCAGGCCACGTCCTTCAGCATCTGCGATAGGGCCGACATGACCATGGGCCCGCGCCAGATCATGGGCGTCTCCTCGTCGACGAGGAAGCCCATGGACATGACCTTCAGCCCGTAGGCGCGCATGGGATCGAGCTTGTCGCCGGCAAGCTGCTGGGGCTGGCCGTGGATGCCGAGAAGGCGCGGCATGGACGGACCGTAAATATCGGCATCGAGCACGCCGACCTTGAGCCCCTGGTCTTTGAGCGCCAAAGCGAAATTAACCGCGGTGGTGGATTTGCCGACGCCGCCTTTGCCCGAGGCCACGGCGATGATGTGCTTCACGCCGGGCACGCCGCCGGGCCGGTGCCGGGCATCGCGGGCGGCGCCGGGCGCGGTCACGCCAGGACCTTGTTGTGTATGACCTTGCGGGGCATGCGTGTGCGGGGCCGGCTTCGCGCCCGCGCCATTGCCATTGCCGCTCTCGCCGGCCGCCCCCGGGGCGCGGTCGGCGGTGAGCGTCACGGCGACACCCTCGACGCCGGGAATGTCCCTCACCACGGCCTCGGCGGTCAGCCGCAGTTCTTCGCGCTCGGCGGCACGCGCCGGATCCACTGAGATCGCGAAATAGACCTTGCCCTTGTGGATCACCACTTCGGAGACGAGGCCCTCCGACACGATGTCGGCGTCGCAGTCGGGATCGCGCACGCCTTTCAGCGCGGCAAGGATTTGGTCTTTGGTGAGTGTCTCGGTCATCTGCGAAATGTAGTGACGAACGTCCCACAACGCAAAATAGCAAATTGAAGCGCCCAAAAGACCCGGCCATCCGCGTCTTTCTGCGCTACCGGTTCACAAACACCGGCTCGCTAGTGGGCTCCGCCCAGCATCCCGGTCTTGATGGAATAGTCGACCGCTAGGGCATAATTCGGATCGTCGTCGGAATCCACCATGAGCTGGCCGGCGCGATTGAGAAGCTGGTGGCAATCGCGCGACAGGTGCCGCAACTGCAGCGACTTGCCAACCGCCTCATACTTCGAGGCCAGCGCCTCGATGGCCTGCAGGGCCGACTGGTCGACCACCCGGCTGTTGAGAAAATCGACGATGACCAGATCGGGGT
>DATKYG010000001.1:0-2107 GCA_035528655.1 Methyloceanibacter sp. | reverse complement strand
GCCGTCAGGGGCCACGCGGCTCGCCTCCACGGCGCTGACGCCGAACCAGGCCTTCTCCTACGGACCGAAGGTGCTGGCGCTGCAATTCCATGCCGAGCTGCCCGGGCGCGACATGGAGCGCTGGCTGATCGGCCATACGCTCGAACTTGCCAAGAACAACGTCGATCTCGCGACCTTGCGCGAGCTGACCGCGCGCTACGCCCCCCCGACCAACGCGGCGAGCCGCACGCTGTTCAACGCCTGGCTCGACGGGTTGAGCGCCTAGTCGGCGTCTGGCGCCAGCACGGACTCGCCGACCGTCGTGGGCAGCTCTTTCGTCTCAGGCCCCTTCACCACCTCGCCCTTGGCGTTCCACCAGGTCGAAGCATAGGTCACGCCGCCTTCGCGCTTGACGAGATGCGTCCACACCTCCTCGCCCGGATAGTAGAACACGGTCCACGGGCCCAGCGCGCCTTTCGGGACCGCGCGGAAGGTCACCAGCACCTCGCCGTCCGGCCGCACATCGCCCTTGCTTGCCTCGATGACGCGCAGCTTGGCGAGATAGCCGGGCAGCCGTTCGCCGGTCTGCGTGTCCGTGGTGATGCTGGTGCAGGTCACCGACATGACGCGCACCAGGGCGACGAGATCGCTCTCCGCCGTAAGTTCCGCGTCATCCATGGGCGCCGGCAAAGCGAGCGCCGCCGTCGCCATCAGGCAGACGGTGAAAAAGGCGAAGACCGGGCGCAGACTGGGAAGCTTTACAGCGGCAAACTTTGTGACGAAGAGCATGGGACCTCCTTGGCGGGGTCGCGAGTTTATCCTGAAGGCATACAAGGACGACGTGAACAATCGTCAACCTGGGAGGAAACACAACGATGGTGAATATCTATCTGTTTATCGAATTGCTGGGTTCGGCTAACGCCATGGCCACGCTCGACGCCGTCAAGACGCTGGAGATGGACAACTGCCAGTTCGCCAATGTGGTGATGCTGTCCGATGAGAAGCTCGTGGCTCAGCTCGACTGCAAGGATTCCACCGACGGCGACAAGGCGATCCTCAATCACATCGCCAAGGTCGACGGCGTGGTGCAGACCAACATCGTCGCCGTGGTCCGCCCCCGGAAGGGGTAGCGCCTAATGCGCGGCCTGTGTCGCTCGTCGTGCAACCACGTTTCGATTGATAGGCAGGCCCCGACTAGTGGCAGTGAACCGTGCCGGTGCTGTTGTCCATGTGGCAGCACTGGCCGGGTGGCGAGCTCTTTCGACAGCCGCCGCCATGAGCCGACGCAATTGCAGGCACGAGAATAACGGCAATAGCGAAAGCGAAAATCAGCCGAGCCATCGAAATTCTCCTACAATCATAATAGGTGAACGCAGGAGTATACCCGTAAAAGTTGCAACGCTCAACCGCTCGGGATCAATGCGCGGCCTCCCAATTGTCGGCGGCGCGCGCGTCCACCTTCAGAGGCACCCGTAAGCGCAGCGCCGGTTCCGGTGCACGCTCCATCACGCTTTGCGCGATCTCCATGGTCTTGTCGGCCTCGTCTTCCGGCGCCTCGAAGATCAGCTCGTCATGGACCTGTAAGAGCATGCGCGCGGACAGACCGGCTTCGTCGAGCGCGTCCGCCATGCGGATCATGGCGCGGCGAATGATGTCCGCCGCCGAACCCTGGATCGGCGCGTTGATCGCCGCGCGTTCGTAATTGCCGCGCAGCGACGGATTCTTGGTGTTGATCTCCGGGTAGTGGATTTTGCGCCCGAACAGCGTGCTGACATAGCCGGTGCGCCGCGCCTCCACCTTCATCGCCTCCATGTAGTCCTTGATGCCGGGAAAGCGCTCGAAATAGGTGTTGATGTAGTCGCCCGCTTCGCCCCGGCTGATGCCGAGCTGATTGGCGAGGCCGAAGGCGGAGATGCCGTAAATGATGCCGAAATTGATGGCCTTGGCCTTGCGGCGGACGCCTGGGTCCATGCCTTCGATCGGCACGCCGAACATCTCGGACGCCGTCATGGCGTGAATGTCGAGCCCGTCGGCGAAGGCCTGGCGCAGCGTCGGCGTGTCCGCCATGTGGGCCAGCACGCGCAGCTCGATCTGGCTGTAATCCGCCGAGATCAGCTTCTTGCCCTTG